>JBFFMM010000019.1:0-25445 GCA_041554075.1 Draconibacterium sp.
TTACTATATCTTTTACTCCTTCTGAAAAAGGAACTTTACAAATGAACTCAGGAACAAGTGATTTAATTTTTGTGTTATCGAAAATTACAGAATGCGCTTTGTCTCCCAACAACCCGGCTCCAAAGTTTGGATCGAATCTGGCGATAAAATCGGAAGGAATGTGTACGGCATTTAATTCAACATCCAATTCCTCTGCTATTAATTTATAAATTTGGTTCCAGGTTAAAAGTTCATCTGAAGTAATATGATAAGCTTCTCCCAGGGCTTCTTTTTTACCAAACAATCCTAAAAAACCAATGGCAAAGTCGGTGTGATGTGTTAATACCCACAGTGATGTTCCATCACCATGAATAATTGTTTTTTTCCCATTTATTATTCGGTCTAAAACGGTATAACCCCAGTCGTTTGGAATTAAAGTATTATCGTACGTATGTGAAGGACGGACAATGGTAACTGGAAAATTTTGGTTTTTATATGCTTCCAATAAAATTTTTTCGCAGGCTGCCTTGTCTCTTGAATATTGCCAGAATGGATTAATCAGTGGTGTTTCTTCTGTTATTGGTAATTTTGATATGGGTTTTTCGTATGCCGAAGCAGAACTGATAAAAATGTATTGTTTTGTTATTCCCGAGAAAATTTCAATATCCGATTTTACATGTTCAGGAACAAAACTAATCCAGTTTACTACTACATCAAAATTGTAGTTACTCAAAGTTTTTTTTGACTCTTCAATATTTCGAATATCACCATGAATAATGTTTACACCTTCAATCTTTCGATGGCTTTTACCTCTGTTAAAATGAAATAATTCAATTCCCCGTTTTACGGCAAGTTGTGAAACTGCTGAGCTTATTATTCCTGTTCCACCAATAAAAAGTACTTTCATAATATTTTATTCTGTTTAATATTGATTTCAAAATTACGGAATTGAATTTACTTTGAACTCCTTTTCATTAAAGAGTCTACATGGGGTGAGTACAATTGATTTCAAAACACTATTTTTGAACAATTATTGAAAACGATGTTATGCAAAAGATACATGTTGGATTTTTAGGTGCAGGTGGAATTGCACAGGCTCATGTTTATGCTATTCAGGCATTAAAATTTTACTATCAGCAGGTTCCTGAAATTATTTTAGAGTCGGTTGCTTCGGCCCGTGCCGAAAGCAGAACAGCCTTCGCCGAAAAATTTGGATTTAACAAAGCCCAGTCAGTAGACGAATTTGGGCGTAATGAAAAAGTGGAAGCTGTTTATATTTTGGGTCCAAACAAAGTTCATTTCGAGCATTTCGAACTGGCCATGAAAATGCCAAACGTAAAATACATTTATCTGGAAAAGCCGGTTTGTTCTTCATTTGAAGAGGAAAAGAAAATGAAAGAGTTGCTTTCGGAAGTTGGTGATTCTGTAAAAATACAGGTTGGATTTCAGTATTTGCAAACTTCATCCGTGCGCGAAGGATTAAAGTTCTGGAAGTCAGGAAAACTTGGCAAGCCCATTCATTTCGATTTAAAATATTACCACGGCGATTATTTACAGGAAAGTTATCGCAAAAAGCGTGTTACCAGATTAACTCCTGCACCCGATGGCGGAGCAATGGCTGATTTGGGGTCACACGGAATTAGTTTGTTAATGGCTTTTATGGGCGAACAATTGCAAATTACAAGTGCTTTGCAGGCGGGCGAGTTTGATGGTGTTCCTGAGGGCTCTGATTTATTTAGTACTCTTTCATTACTGGAGCCTAAAACCGCAGCTGTTGGAAATATGTCGGCTAGTCGTATTAGTTCAGGGACTGGCGATTTGGTGCATCTGGAAATTTATGCCGAAAATGGCGCTTTCCAATATTCTTCAAAAAATCCAGATTTTTTCGAATATTACATCGAGGGAAGTAATCAATGGGTTAAACAAATGGTTGGCAGTAATTATAGTCCGGTAACAAGTTTTCCTTCGGGGCATGTTCCGCCGGGGTGGTTACGGTCGATGGTACATGCACATTATCAATTTTTTACCGGCGATGATGCTGCTTCTTCGGTGGCCGATTTAAACCACGGTTTGGCTGTTCAGCGAATTGTACGCGAAACGGCGGATCATTTACGCACATTTAGAAAGAATTTTAAAAATGAAGAATAGAAAAAGTGGAATTTTATTTCATATAACATCTTTGCCGGGGAAGGAAGGAATTGGGACGCTTGGAAAAGAGGCTTTTCAGTTTGTAGATTTTTTAAAAGAAACGGGGCAAAAACTTTGGCAGATTTTGCCATTGGGGCCAGTTGGTGCAGGTAATTCTCCTTATCAGTGTTTTTCGGCATTTGCAGGAAATCCGATGTTGATAGATTTGGAATTGTTGGTGGAACAGGATTTACTATCTGAAAATACTTTGACTGAGATTCCGAAGTTCAAAAAGAAGCGGATTGAATTTGATAAAGTGGAGGAGTGGAAGTATCCCATTTTAAAACAAGCATTTACAAATTTTCAGGGAGAAGTATTTCAAAACTTTCATAACGAATATTATCATTTTTTAGATGAACATGGCTGGTGGTTAAACGATTATGCATTGTTTGTGTCGGCTAAACAACACTTTGGCGCTGACATAATTTGGAGTGATTGGGATGATGAACTAAAACACAGGCATGACGCTGGATTGAGAGAAATGGGTAAGCTTTTGTCGATGGAAGTTGATTTTCAAAAGTTTCTGCAATTTATGTTTTTCACACAGTGGCATCAACTAAAAAAGTATGCCAACGAAAATAGCGTTCAGATTGTTGGCGATGTGCCACTTTATGTTTCGGGCGACAGTTCGGATGTGTGGACAAATACTGATGTTTTTTTATTGGATGAGAACCTCAAACCCACAGAAGTGGGAGGTGTTCCACCCGATTATTTTTCAGAAACTGGTCAGCTTTGGGGAAACCCGGTGTTTAACTGGCCGCGATTAAAAGAGCGTAAATATGACTGGTGGATGGCTCGTTTACATTTCAACTTAAACATGTTTGATGTCATCCGCATCGATCATTTTAGAGGATTGGAGTCGTTTTGGTCGGTTCAAGCCGGCGAAGAAACAGCCATGAACGGAAAGTGGGTTCCGGCATTCGGGCACGAAATGTTAAGCCTAATAAAAAGCCAGCTGGGGTACTTGCCTTTTATTGCAGAAGATTTGGGAATTATAACCCCGGAGGTAGATCGCTTGCGCGAATTTTTTGGTTTGCCGGGAATGAAAGTGCTTCAGTTTGCCTTTACAACCGATGCCACCAATAAAGATTTACCTCATAATTACGAAAGAAATTTTGTGGTTTACAGTGGCACCCACGACAACGATACAACACTTGGTTGGTTACAAGCGGTAATTGGCGACGAGAAAAAGTTAGTGGAGAAATATGTTTCGGGACAGGATGAAAAAGCCTTAAATGATGTTGTTGAAATGGCCATTTCTTCTGTAGCAGATACTGCTATTCTTCCAATGCAAGACATTCTCGGACTCGATACAAAATCGAGAATGAACACGCCTGGAACAGCAACGGGAAACTGGGGGTGGCGTTTCGAATGGAAGCAGTTAAAAGTGGGGCAAAAGATTTTTTTGAAGGAGTTAACAGAGAAGTATAATCGATAAGGTTAGACACAATTTCCTTATCTTTACCATAAAAGAAGGCAATATGACAAATCTGGAGAGTATTAAGAACAGATTAATAGATCGGATTCTTGCTGTTCAGAATGAAAAATTTCTGGAAGCGATAGAAAAGATTTTTGTGGCAACACAAAAGGATGTAAAAGTTCATCTTTACTCCGAACAAAAGGAGATGTTGATGATGAGTGAGGAAGATATTAGGGAAGGGAATGTTGTAACTGAAGCTGATTTGGATAAAATGGATTCGGAATGGCTTTATTGAAAATCGTTTGGACTGCAACAGCGCTGAAACAACGTAACCATATTTTTGAGTATTGGAATGATAGAAATGCGAGTAAAATCTATTCTCAAAAATTAAATAATAAGATCAAAGGAAGGGTTCAATTACTTAAGTCCAATCCTGAAATAGGGTTAAAGACATCTTTTAAAGAAACCAGAGTAATTTCGCTTGGTCATTATAGCCTCTTGTACAAAAGGATGGACTCAACAATGGTTATCACATCGTTTTGGGATAACAGGCAAGATCCTAAAAAATTGTTGGCCTTTTTGAAAAAGAATTAATCTGAGTTCAAGCTTCCCACTTCAGGCATTTTCAGCAACACAACATCACTGCATCCATAAATTTTTTGGGCTGTTCGGCATGCAACCAATGGCCGGCTTTGGGAATATCTACAATTTTAGCATCCGGATAAATCTCTTTAATCAAATCTATGTCTTCATCTAAAATATATTTCGAAAGCAGGCCACGTATAAAAATGACCGGATAACTGGTAATCGGCGTTCTATCGTCGAGCCAGTTTTTATTAACACCGCCTACGATTTCATCTAAATAATCGTATAAAACTTCGACGTTTATGCGCCATTTGTACTGTTTAGTGGTTTTGTCTTTTGCCACATTTTTCAGCAAGAATTGGCGGATTCGGTTATCATCAATTTTTTCGGACATAAAATCATCTACATCGTTGCGCGATTTAACCAATGAGAAATCGATTTCCTGCATGGCCAGTAAAATATTTTGGTGAAGGTAAAACTGACTGTCTTCTTTAAGCATTAAATAATCTTTTGGAGCAATATCAGCAATAACTAATTTTTCTATTTTTTCAGGGAATTCGGCGGCAAACCACATGGCAACTTTCCCTCCCATGCTATGTCCAAGCAAAATGGCTTTTTCAATTTGGTGTTGTTCAAAAAAATCTTCCAAATCGTTACGTAAGTCATCGTAAGTATGCGAGTTGGCAAATGGCGAGCGGCCATGATTTCTTTGGTCAATCATGTATACTGTGTGTTTTTCGGCCAGGCGTTTGCCAATATTTATCCAGTTGTCGGACGAGCCATACAACCCATGCACAACAACAATCGGTGTTCCGCTTCCATCTTTTCTGTAAAATAATTCCATAAAATTTGTTCAGTGTCTAGAGTTCAAAGTTCAGAGTTGTCATCTGTACGGTCTTTTTTCTGCAAACTGCGACCGCGACTGGATACTTTTTTCCAACTTCCAACTTCGTGCTTCTGTCTTCCAACTTTCTTCTACTTCAAACAATCCAAATATTTTTGAATAGTGGTTTCCAGACCCAAATAAAGTGCATCAGCAATTAATGCATGACCAATTGAAACCTCCTTCAAATTTGGAATTTTGTGGTAAATATAATTTAGGTTTTCAAGACTTAAATCGTGACCTGCGTTCACATCAATACCAAGGTTTGCTGCCATTTTTGCTGCCGTTACAAAGGGTTCAATTGCCTTGTTCCTATCAATTGGATAAAGTGTAGCATAGGGTTCAGTGTACAATTCAATACGGTCTGTTTTTATCTCGGCTGCTCCTTCAACCATCCGCTCGTCCGGATCAACAAAAATGGAAGTGCGTATTCCATTATCCTGCAGTCGGGCAATTACCTCTTTTAAAAAGCCAAGATGTTTCCATGTGTCCCATCCGTGGTCGCTGGTTAACTGGTCGTTTGAGTCGGGAACAAGCGTAACCTGATCGGCCTGTACCTCAATCACCATCTTTAAAAATTCTTCGTTGGGATAGCCCTCAATGTTGAATTCTGTAGTGATAAGCGGTTTTATTTCGTACACATCCTTACGTGTTATGTGTCTTTCGTCGGGACGAGGATGTATTGTAATTCCTTGTGCTCCAAAAAGCTGGCAATTAATTGCTGCTTCTTTTACACTGGGCATGGCACCGCCACGAGAATTTCGCAGTGTTGCTATTTTGTTTATATTTACACTTAGTCTGGTCATTCTTTTATAATTTTTAAACGCAAGTTATACCAATTCTAAAAATAAATACGTTTTTTTCAATTATTTTTGAATGAATAGAAAGGTGGAAACACCAGACATAAGGTAGGAATGTAGAATGGCTTTTGTGCAAAGTTACGCTGCAACTAATTGATGTTTTTATAAATTGTATTGGCTTGAATTTTTAATTTTAAATAGAACGTTTTGTTGGCAGAAAAATTAATATCAGATGTAATTCCTTCGATTTCAAGTTCACAGAAAGGGAAAAAAGCCTTGAGTCTCATGGATGTGTTTCGAGTGTCGCATATTCCTGTAGTTGACGATTCAAAATATTTGGGACTGGTTTCTGATAAATTAATTTATGACTTAAATTTGGTAGATGAACCGATTGCCAAAGAGCTGGATAAGTTGAATACCACGCATGTACATAAAGATCAGCACATTTTTGAATTGGCTGTTGTAATGTATAAACTAAAAATAAGTGTACTGCCTGTTTTAGACGCTGACCATTATTATTTGGGGGCCATAACATTGTATGATTTGGCACGTCGTTTTGCCAATTTATTTTCATTGCAGGAACCTGGCGGTGTTATGGTTTTGGAAATGAATGTGAATGATTATTCCATTTCGCAAATTAGTCAGATAGTAGAAAGCAACAATGTTAAGATTTTAAGTTTTTTTATTGATAGGAAACCTGGAATAAATAATATGGATGTTATCCTTAAATTAAATACTGAAGAATTATCAGGAGTAGTACAGGCACTTATGCGTTACGATTATAATGTGAAAGCCGTTTATCAGGACCGCTCGATGCTTACCGATTTATACCAGGATAGGTACGATCAGTTTATGAAATTCATGAATATTTAAAACCATTTTAATGAAGGTTGCAGTTTTTGGTACTTTGGTATCGGATGAGTTTGTCCCAGTTTTGCAAGAGTTTTTTCAATTTCTGGAAAATAATAAAGTTGAAGTACAGCTTTATAAACCCTTTTACAATCATTTAATTGAAGATTTAAAAACATCAACGTATTACACTTCCTTTTTTCATTCGTATTCCGACTTTGATAACAGTAATGATTTTATTTTTAGTGTTGGTGGCGATGGTACCTTTTTGCAGTCGGTATTAACCATCCGTAACTTTTCGATTCCGGTAATTGGTGTGAATGGGGGACGATTGGGATTTTTGGCCGATATTTCGGAGGACCAGGTAAACGACGCTTTGAATAATATTTTTAAAAAGGAATACAAAATTGTTGAACGATCCATGCTGGAAGTGAAGTTTTCAGATCAGGAGAATCTTGATTTCAATTTTGCTTTGAATGAAATGACGGTTTTAAAAACCGATAACTCGTCGATGATAAATGTTACGGCTTATATAAATGGCGAATTTTTAAATAATTATTGGGCCGATGGATTAATTATAGCCACACCAACCGGTTCTACAGCTTATTCATTAAGTGTTGGAGGTCCTATATTAACGCCAAATTCTGAAAATTTTGTAATAACACCTCTGGCACCTCACAATCTAACTATCCGGCCCATTGTAGTGCCAGATACTTGCGAAATAAAACTTAAAGTAGAGGGAAGGGGAACCAACTACCTTACTTCCATCGATTCGCGCTCTGTAGCTGTTGAATTTTCCACCGTGCTTACCATTAAAAAAGCCGGGTTTAAATTAAAGACTTTACAACTCCCCGATCAGCCCTTTTTCAACACCTTACGAGCCAAATTAATGTGGGGAATCGACCGCAGGAACTGAATTTCATTGGGATGCTTAACAATTTTTAATCTTTGTTTGGGTTTTATAGTAACAAACGGGTATGTTATTTTTAGAATTATATTACTTTTGTAGCTTTTGAAAGCAAAAGTTGTGTCGTTTTAAAGCGATTAAGTTCATTGATATTCAGTTGGTTATGTAAGAGTGATTACTCTTTTTTCAAGGCTGTGTTAGATGTGTTTTTTATGAAAAAAATCAGCCTAAAAGAATAGTCTCAAGTCTCTTATAAACGAATTGATATAAATGATTTAAATAACATGTCTGAAACCGAAGTTAAATAAACGAATTTGAATACCAAGATGAAAAAATTAGTATTGGTGTTTGTAACAGTTTTAATTACTGTTTCAGGATATGCACAAAAAACTGCTGACATTGGAATTTGGGGGGGGACTTCAACCTTGTTTGGAGACATGGACAGTAACACCCCATTTAAAACGTTCAATTTAAATTATGGTGCCTATTTTAGGTATAATATTAATGCCAGAATAGGAGTGAGGGCTATGTTTTTAAATGGCACTTTTGCAAGCGATGGATATGTTGAAAATGCGTCCTGGAAATTTGATAAGAATGTTTCAGATTTTACGGTGCAGGCAGAAATTAATTACCTGAGATATATTTTGGGGTCGAAAAAAATGAAGTTTAGCCCATATGTTACCATTGGTTTAGGAATGGCTTATTTTAAATACAATTATCGACCTGCAGAAATAGAAGTTTTTAATCCTGAATATCCGGATTTGTACGCTACGGAAGAAAGTCTATCACCGAATACTGAAGAGTCGGTAGCTGTACCAACTATTCCTTTTGGAATTGGATTTAAATATACCTTAGGCGAAAGATTGGGAATAGGTATTGAATACCAGATGCGAAAATACATGAGTGACAAACTTGATGATTTGGATGACCCGTTGGCTCACGAAAATGGGAGTGAAGTGATAACTTACAACGATGGTAGTCATAACAACGATTGGGGAGCTTATTTGGGAGTGCATCTTACATATAAAATATACATAGGCAAAAAAGCGTGTCCTGCCTACGACAGTAAAAATTGGTAATGGAATCGTTCAGAAAAAAACTAAATAAAAACAACATACCGGAACATATTGCCATTATAATGGATGGCAATGGCCGCTGGGCCGCCAAACATGGTAAACCTCGTATTTTAGGTCACGAAAATGGTGTCGAATCCGTTCGATCGGTGGTTGAAGGCGCCGGCGAAATCGGAGTGAAACACCTTACTTTATATGCTTTTTCAACTGAAAATTGGGACCGTCCGAAAGAAGAAGTTGATGCTCTAATGGAATTGCTAGTGCATGCCATTGAGGCAGAAACAGAATCATTAATGAAAAATGATGTGCGTTTAAGTGTAATTGGAGATGTTGCAAGCATGCCGGTTAATGTTCGTGAAAAACTTAATGGATGTATCAATCACTTACATGCTAACACCGGACTAAATCTTGTTTTAGCGTTAAGTTACAGCGGACAATGGGAAATTGTTGACGCTGTAAAACAGATGGTGAAAGATGCTTTAGAAGAAAAAATATTACCAGAAAATATAAATACTAAACTGTTCAAAAATTATTTGTCAACTACCAATATACCCGATCCGGAGCTGCTTGTACGAACAAGTGGTGAATTTCGGGTAAGCAATTTTTTGCTATGGCAAATAGCCTATTCCGAGCTTTATTTTACCGAAAAATTATGGCCCGATTTTAGAAAAGAAGACCTTTTTGAAGCAATTTTTGATTATCAGAACAGAGAGAGAAGATTTGGAAAAACAAGTGAACAGTTAATGAGCTAATTTTATGAGCAGAATTCAGAAATCGATTATAGCCTTTTTATTCCTTTTTGTCGTGTTGGTGCCCCGATTGATGGCACAAGAAGAAGCGGATAGTACCAACTTTTCAATTTATTACTCCAGTGCCCGGAAATATACCATTGCCGATGTGCAGGTTTCTGGTATTCGATACCTCGATAAAACCGTGTTAATACAACTTTCGGGATTAACGGTTGGTGAAGAAATAATGGTTCCAGGAGATGAAATAACTTCAGCCATAAAAAAATTGTGGCAACAAGGACTGTTTTCTGATGTTAAAATAACAGCAACAAAACAAATTGGAGATGAAATTTGGCTGGATATTTATTTACAAGAACGGCCACGTTTGGCAGATGTTAATTTTTATGGTGTGTCAAAATCCGAAAAAGATGATATTACTGAAAAAGTGTTACTGCTGAGAGGAAGTCAGATTACTGATCATCAGGTAAATAGTGCTGAACGTACCATTAAGAATATTTTTCATGCAAAAGGCTTTTTAAATACAGAAGTTACCATCGTTCAACGCGATGACACAACCCAAAATAACAGTGTAACTCTTGATATTAATGTAGATAAAAAGGAAAAGGTTAAAGTAAATAATATTGAGATTTACGGTAATGAAGCTCTCCCGGATGTTACTTTGGAACGGGCAATGAAAAAAACCAATGAAAAGTCGTTGCGAAACTTCTTTAAAACCAAAAAGTTTTTGGAAGATGAATACAAAAACGACAAAGGTAATATGTTGGACAAGTACAATGAAAAAGGATATCGTGATGCAATTATTACCGATGATTCGGTTTACCAGGTAAAGGTTGGACGAAAGGAAAAAACGCGTGTTAATATTGACTTGCAAGTAGAAGAGGGGAATAAATATTATTTTGGAGATATTCGTTGGGTTGGGAATACGGTTTATCCATCGGATTACCTTAGTCAGATACTTGGAATTAAGAAAGGAGATGTTTTTAATCAGAAAATTCTGGATAAACGTTTATTTGATAACGATGAAGGGATGAATAATGTGTACCTCGACAAGGGATACCTGTTCTTTAATCTTGAACCTGTTGAAGTAAATGTCGATAAAGATACAATTGATTACGAAATGCGCATTTTTGAAGGCAAACAAGCTACAATTAACGAAGTGCGTATTGTTGGAAATACAAAAACACACGAACACGTGGCCCGACGAGAGTTGAGAACATATCCAGGTGATTTATTTAGTAAAACATTATTGATGCGTTCGTACAGGGAATTGGCGCAGCTAGGGCATTTCGATCCTGAAGCGATCAATCCCGATGTACAACCACACCCCGAAGAAGGTACTGTTGATATTGAGTACCAGTTACAAGAAAAAGCAAACGACCAGATTGAACTTTCAGGTGGTTGGGGCGCTGGAATGTTTGTGGGATCGGTAGGTTTAAAATTTGCCAACTTTTCGGTACGAAACATATTTAACAAGGAAGCCTGGAAACCATTACCAACAGGAGACGGACAAACGCTTAGCCTACGCTATCAAACCAGTGGGAAGTATTATCGTACTGTAAGTTTGTCGTTTATCGAACCCTGGCTGGGCGGTAAAAAACCTAATTCATTCTCAGTTTCATTATCGCATTCGCGTATTAATTACAGCGCCAATAAATATTACCAATCGGGCTATGGAAGTGGTTATGGTGGTTATGGCGGTGGTTACGGAGGCTACGGTGGTGGTTACGGAGGCTACGGAGGCGGTTATGGTTCTTCTCCATATGGTTATGGCTCTTCTTATGGTTACGGTGGTTATGGTAGCAGTTATGGTTATCCTCAATATCAATACAACTACGACTCGGAAAAAGAGGATGACACAGACAGTCAGATATGGGAAACAACTGCACTTGCTTTAGGTTATGGATATCGTTTGTCGTGGCCCGATGATTATTTTACTGTTTACCATGAACTTTCATTAGAACACTACAACCTGAGAAATATGGGAAGTTATTTCTATTTCCTGGCAGATGAAAATGGACAGGTGAATGGAACTTTTGATAACCTTAGTTTTAAAACCGTATTTGGACGAAGTTCAGTAGATAATCCTTTGTATTCACGCCGGGGATCAAACCTTTCGCTGGCTATGAAGTTAACACCTCCGTATTCGTGGTTTAACGATAAAGATTACTCAGACCCAAACATGCCAAATAGTGAAAAATACAAGTGGATTGAGTACCATAAGTGGTTGTTCAAAGGACAATTATTTTCACCTCTTACAAATCCAAATGGCGAACATACCTTGGTGTTAAAAACCGCTTTTGAATTAGGTTTCTTAGGTTACTACGATTCGGGCAGAAAATCGCCTTTCGAAGGATTTATTGTTGGTGGATCGGGTATGTCGGGATACAATATTTATGGTACTGATTATGTTGCGCTACGAGGTTACAAAGATTATGCTCTTAGTCCGAATAACGGATCAAATATGTACTCGAAATTTACCACCGAATTACGTTTCCCTATCACCTTAAAGCCGAGTGCAACTATTTATGCATTGGCATTTCTTGAGGCAGGTAATGCAGGAATGAGTTTTCAAAATTATACTCCATTTAATCTGCGCCGTTCTGCTGGAGTAGGTGTGCGTATCTTCCTGCCAATGTTTGGTTTGATGGGAATTGACTGGGGATATGGATTTGATGAAACAGGTTTAAGATCAGGTGATGCCGGTAGCCAATTCCACTTTGTAATTGGTCAGCAATTTTAGAAAAAATGGTTTTGGCATAAAATATGATATACAAAAACCAGTTTTAACTTAAAAACAAATTTGCCATGAAGAAAATAATTTTAACTATTGCAGTAGTTTTCTCGCTCGTTGTAATCTCAAATGCTCAGAAATATGCATTTATCGATTCAGAGTACATTATGGAAAATATACCTGCATTTACTGCGGCACAGGAGCAATTAGACCAATTGTCGTCGCAATACCAAAAAGAATTGGAATCGATGCATGCCGAAGTGGAGCAAATGTATCAGGATTTTCAGGCGGAAAGTGTTTTGCTTTCGGAAGACATGAAACGTAAACGTGAAGATGTAATTATTACCAAGGAAAAAGATTATAAACAACTGCAACGCAAATATTTTGGTCCAAGTGGCGATTTGTACAAAAAGCGTCAGGGATTGGTGAAACCTATTCAAGATGACATTTTTAATGCAGTGCAGGAAATTGCTACCGATGGAAGTTACGCTGTAATTTTTGATAAAGCAGGGGGCACAACCCTTTTCTTTACAAATCCACGTTACGATCTTAGCGATCAGGTATTGCAAAAATTAGGTTATAAGTAATTCGATATTAGATAACTATATAAAATAAATAAAAAAGAAATTGCAAAGTAAAAGCCACGAAAAATAAAAGAGCGTCTATACAAATCGAAGCGTAATTTTATTTTATAATTGGTATTAAATATTATATTTGCAAGCAAAAATTTAAGACCACATTGATTATGAGAAATTTAATGAAATTGATGGCTGTGCTTGTGTTCACAGTAACTGCAGTTGCTGCAACCAATGCACAAACTCTAAAATTCGGACATATTGATTTGCAAGCTCTTGTTCAGGTAATGCCGGAACGTACCGCTGCTGAAACTCAATTTAATGCATTCCAGGGTGAGTTGGAAGAGATTTTGGGCGAAATGCAAAAAGATTATCAAGCTAAATTGGCTGAGTTTGAAGCATTAGGAAATGATGCATCAGATATAAAAAAGAATGCGAAAGTATCTGAAATTCAAGATATACAACAGCGTATTCAAAACTATCAGCAAACAGCTTCTCAGCAAGTACAACAAAAACAAGCAGAACTGTTACAGCCTGTTTTTGATAAAGCTGAAGCTGCTATTGCCGAAGTGGCCAAAGAACAAAATTTGATTTATGTGTTTGACGCAGGATTGGGAAACAGAACTATTCTATACAAGTCAAATCAAAGTGTTGATGTTCTTCCTTTGGTAAAAGCAAAGCTGGGTATTCAGTAATAAAAAAAAAGTTATATTAAAAAAGCCATTTTCGTTCTATCGGAAATGGCTTTTTTATTTTAAAACATGTTGTAATCATAAGGTATAAAACTTATATTTAGTGGCACAATACTTAAATTTTTTATCTGATAAGAATATCTAACTAAAAGTAAATATATGGGAACCGCAATAAAAAATTCAAAATCAACAGAAAACGAAGTAGTTAAGAGAACAAAGCTGTTTGAAGTAGCTTGGGAAGTGTGTAATCAGGTTGGTGGAATTTATACGGTTATTCGTTCAAAAGTGCCTTCGGTAATCGAAAAATGGGGGAAAGATGATTATTTTTTAATTGGTCCCTATTTCGAAGATCAGGCAGCCGCACATTTTGATCCGGCTAAGGATTATACAACTCCTATTGGTAAAGCCGTGTTGGAAATGCAGGCCAGGGGTTTTGATGTTCATTATGGACAGTGGATAGTTTCAGGTCGTCCAAATGTAATCCTTTTTAATCCCTATTCGGTTTACGACAAGTTGGGTGAAATTAAGTATCAATTATTTAACGATTACAATATTTCTGTGCCCGATGGCGACGAGTTGTTGGATAAAGTGGCTGCTTTTGGATTTCAGGTGAAAGAATTTTTTCATTTTTTATGTAGTAACCATTTTTGTGAAAATAATATTGTGGCACATTTTCACGAATGGATGGCGGGTATTCCAATTCCGGGCATCAGAAAATCGAACTTAAATATTAAAACGGTATTTACAACACACGCTACATTATTGGGGCGCTATCTGGCCATGAACGACACCGATTTTTACCAGCATTTACCTTTCTATAATTGGGAAGAGGAAGCCAGTAGATTTAATGTTCGTCCTATTGCCGAAATAGAACGAGCATCGGCTCATGGCGCTCATGTTTTTACAACTGTTAGCGATGTTACTGCCGCTGAATGTACTTATCTTTTGGGACGTACTCCCGATATGCTACTTCCGAATGGATTAAATATAGAGCGTTTCGAGGCCTTGCATCAAATACAAAATCAACATGTGCAGGTTAAAGAAAAAATTCATGAGTTTGTGATGGGACACTTTTTCCAGAGTTATCCCTTCGATTTGGACAAAACCTTGTACTTTTTTACATCAGGCAGATACGAGTATCAAAATAAAGGATACGACCTTACTTTGGAAGCCCTGGCACGTTTAAACTGGAAAATGCAACAAGCAGGTTCAGATATGACTGTGGTTTCCTTTTTTATTACGAAACGTCCGTTTTATTCTCTTAACCCCGAAGTGCTGCAGTCGAAAGCACAAATTGAAGATGTTCACCGGGTTGTGGAGGAAATAAAGGAACAGGTTAGTGACCGTTTATATACCGAGATTACATCGGCAGAGGGAGCCTATGAATTTCCTGATTTAAGGGGAATGGTTGATGATTACCTGCGTTTAAAACTACGAAGAAATGTACAGAGTTGGAAAACAAAGAAATTACCGAAAGTGGTTACTCATATGTTGGTTGATGACGCCAAAGATGAAATATTGAATTTTTTAAGATCCTCAAATATGGTGAATAACCGACATGATAAAGTTAAGATTGTTTATCATCCCGATTTTATCTCCACAACAAATCCGCTTTTTAAAATGGATTACACTCAATTTGTACGTGGTTGTCATTTAGGAATATTTCCAAGTATGTACGAACCCTGGGGGTATACGCCTCTTGAATGTTTGGCCAGTGGGTTACCTTCGGTAACAAGTAATTTGGCGGGTTTTGGCGATTATGTTGTTAAGAATATTCCTGACCATGAAGAAAGAGGAATGTATATAATTGACCGTACTGATGGCAACTTTAATCGTGCAGCAGAAGAGTTGGCCAATATTTTATTTGATTTTGTGCAGAAAACACGACGCGATAGAATTTCCTTACGTTATAAATGTGAAGAATCGTCATTGCATTTTGACTGGTCGAATTTGGGTAAATTCTACGATGAAGCTTACAAAACTGCTCTAGAACGATAATCCGATTGCTATGAAAACTGCCCCAATAGGAGTTTTTGATTCGGGTTATGGCGGATTAACAGTTTTAACGGAACTGCTAAAAATCTTGCCCGAAAATGACTTTTTGTATTTTGGTGACAATGCCCGCACACCATACGGAACCCGTTCGTTTGATGTGGTATATGAATATACCCTACAGGCAGTAAAATACCTTTTCGAACAAGGGTGTCCTTTGGTGATTATTGCTTGCAATACAGCATCAGCAAAAGCATTACGCAATATTCAGATGCTGGATTTGCCAACACTTGCACCCGATAAACGAGTTTTAGGAGTTATTCGACCAAGTGTTGAAAAGGTAGCAGAGATTACAAAAAACGGACATGTTGGAGTTCTAGGGACTATAGGAACGGTGATTTCTGGTTCGTATCCCATTGAATTGGAAAAATGGTCGGGAGGAAGAGTACATTCAACGGTGCAGGAAGCTTGTCCCATGTGGGTTCCTTTGGTAGAAAACAATGAATTCGATAATGAAGGAGCTGATTATTTTGTGCGAAAAAACATTCAGAATATTCTGGCAAAAGATACAAAATTAGACACCTTAATTTTAGGATGTACGCATTATCCACTACTCACAAAACTTATCGAAAAGTATGTACCGAAGGAAATTGAAATCTTAAAACAAGGACACATTGTAGCTGAGAAACTGGTCGATTATCTGCAACGTCATCCCGAGATGGAAAAGCGTTTAACAAAATCGGGATCTTTGGAATTTCAAACCACTGAGTCGGCCGAAGTTTTTGAAAGTAAAGCTACTTTATTTTTAGACCGTAGTGTTAAGGCTAAAACAATTCATTTATAGACAAGAACGTCGATAACGCTGATTTTTAAGATTTGCCAGATTGTCGCTAATCAATTTAATCTGCGTTATCAACGTTCCAATATTAAGCAATAAACTCATTAACAATCGCATTCATTTTTTCAAACTGTTCTTCCATGCTCTGCAATAATTTATATTGTGCACGTGTTCGAATCAGGTTGTGTTCGGGCGATTTGGTTTTGTAGTAATTATCACCATCTATATAATCCATCAGAAAACGGAGCACTTGTTCGTAAGTGATGTATTTTGCTGAAAAAGCCAGGTATTCAATTTCTTTTTCAGTTAAAAACGATGCTGTTTCTTCCAGATATCCTTTAGTAAATGCCTTGAATATTTCAAGGTTCATCGAAATATTATCGAGGTTTATATCATCTTCGGCACCGGTATTTGTATATGTACGCATTGCATCGCCAAAGTCGTTTAAAACGGTGCTACTTAAAACAGTGTCCAAATCAATTACACAAAGCACATCGCCCTTTTTATCAAAAAGGATATTGTTGATTTTTGTGTCGTTGTGACTTATTCGTGTTGGAATTGTACCATCTTCAACTAATTTATAAAAGTCTAGCATTTCATCTTTACGACTTTCAATCCACTCAATTTCTTTGGCAACTTCAGCTTTTCTTTCAACCGGATCTTTGGACAATACTTCATCCCATTGTTTAAAGCGGTAACGTATATCGTGAAATCCGGGTAGAATATTTACAAGGGGTTCCTTTAGATCAGAAACCAAGGACTGAAATTTCCCAATTCCTTTTCCTCCTGCGTAAGCCAGTTTTGGTGTTTTAGCTGCTTCGTAAGCAATGGTGTCTTCAATAAATAAACATACTGCCCAGTATTCTTGCTCATCATCCAGCCAATACAATTTCCCGTCGGTTGCCGGAATAATAGTCATTGCCTCCCGCATGGGATCACCGCCCACCTTCTCCACCTTCTTTTTAATGTGCAGGCAAACTTTCTGGATGTTATCCATCATTGCCGGAATAGGCGAGAAGATATTTTTGTTTTTACGCTGAAGAATATAAGTTGGCGAATTGCTTTTGGTTTTTATAATATAGGTGTCGTTAATAAATCCTTCACCAAGAGCTTTAACCTCGTCAATGGTCCCTTCAATTTTAAAGTTAAGGGCAATTTTAATCAGATTACTGTTCATATTCGTTTTATTGTTTTTTGCTCGTTTGTTGCGGCATGAATAGTTATTACATTTTGTTCGTTTTTAGATAGAAGAATAAAGTTTAGTTCTCAAGATTTTGATCTTCTTAAAATGGGAACACTTTGTTAACCGTAACTGAAAACTGATCTTTTTTCTATCCCCACAAATTCTCAGGATATTCTCCCTGTTTAATCAGTGCATTAATTTTTTCTACTACAATGGGTTTATCTTCTTTGTAGGTAACACCAAACCAAGGCGAATTTGCTTCCAACACTTTCACACTTACTTTATTTTCTTCAATCATTTCAAATACCACCGATGGAATGTACATTTCCGACTTAGGTTTGTCAATTTCAGTTTTCAGGAAATCGACAAATTTACTTTCAATGGTGTTAAATATTGAAGGTTTAAATCCCCACATATTCATTGAGGCACTTTCGTTTCCCGTCATGGGTGTTTCGCTACCATCTTCTTCAACAGAAATTGCCGCATCGCCTTTTTTGAAGATTTTAACGGTTTCTACAATTTTTTTCAGGTTTTGGTTCTCGTCAATTGAGCAAATACCGCGCGATACTGAACCAAAATCAGACAATGTGTTTTTAAGTTGATAACCTACCATCGAAAATTCCGAATCGTCTGTCGAGGATATCAGAAAATCGGACATTACTTTGTAGCCGTTTTTCCCGTAAAAATCGTCGGCATTTAATGCACAGAATGGTTCTTTAACAACATCTTTTGCTACCAAAATGGCATGAGCTGTTCCCCATGGTTTTTCTCGTCCTTCCGGAAGAGTAAACCCTTTCGGTAGTTTATCCAGTTCCTGAAAAACATATTCTACTTCAATTTTACCTTTTAGTTTTGCATCGAACTTTTCCTTAAATGCTTCGGCAAAACTTTCTCGAATAATAAATACAACCTTCCCAAATCCGGTACGAATGGCATCGTAGATAGTGTAGTCAATAATCGCTTCACCGTTTGGACCAACAGGTTCAACTTGTTTAAGTCCTCCAAAACGGCTTCCCATTCCAGCCGCAAGTATTAAAAGTGTGGGTTTCATAATAATTTGTTTTTTCTAATATAATCGCAAATTTAATTTAATAGCTGTCCATCACCAATTTCAATGAATAGATATTCCGTTTTTTATTAGCGAATTAAATCGTATGCGAAAGAATAAAAACTATTCGAGATTTAAAAATATTTTCATAGAAAGAAATTAAAAAATTTAAAAAGAAGTAAAAAGAAATGAAAAATAATAAAAATAAGGATATGTGTTCTGAAAATGAATCAAAAGATATTATATTCGGCTCCATAAAAAATTAAAATTATTTGAAATGGTAAATTCGGATTCGGTAAAAGCAAAGAGTTTTGTTTTGCCACTTATTATTATTGGAATTATGTTTTTTGCAATTGGTTTTGCATTGGGTATAAATAGTTATCTCATACCGCTTTTGAATAAAGCATTGGATATATCTTCGGGAGAGTCCTATCTCGTCTTATCGGCCACCTTCTCTGCCTTTCTAATATTTGGTTATCCTGCTTCAGTGGTAATTTCAAAAATTGGATATAAAAGAACGATGGCTTTGTCGTTTCTACTGTTTGCAGTTGGGCTTTATTTGTTTATTCCATCAGCAAAAATGGAAAGTCTTCCATTATTTTTAGTTGCTTCTTTTATTAGTGGAGCAGGAAATGCTTTTTTGCAGGCTTCAGTAAATCCGTACATTACAATAATGGGACCTATTGAAAGTGCGGCAAAAAGGATGAGTTATATGGGAATTGCAAATAAACTGGCTTGGCCAATTGCACCACTTTTCCTTTCGTTGGTTATTGGGAAGGGTGTTAAGGATGTAATGCTTACAGATATTAATCTTCCCTTTGTAATAATTATTGGTGTGTTTGTCCTTTTAGGAATTTTAGCATTGCTGGCACCGCTGCCGGAGGTTAAAGCAGCAGGCGAAGATGAAGAAAGTGTCGAAGATTGTCCTTATGCAGCAAGTAAAACTTCAATTTGGCAGTTTCCTCATTTGTTGTTGGGGGTACTTGCTCTTTTTGTATACGTAGGTGTTGAAACCATTTCGTTAGGAACACTTATTGATTATGCCCAGAGTTTAGGATTACCAAACCCGGAAGCATATGCGTGGATTGCTCCAATTGGAATGGTAGCAGGATACATTGCCGGAATACTATTTATTCCCAAATACATTAGTCAGTCACAAGCGTTAAGAATTGTTTCATCCATTGCAATTTTTGGATCATTAATGGTTGTACTTATGCCTGAAGAAATCTCGATATTCTTTATTTTATTTATGGCTTTGGGATGTTCGCTAATGTGGCCGGCATTGTGGCCTCTGGCAATGACTGATTTGGGTAGATTTACAAAAACGGGGTCATCGCTTATGGTTATTGCAATAGTCGGAGGTGCTGTATTTCCTACTGTTTATGGTTTTATTAAAGATGTATATGGCGCTCAAAACGCTTATTGGTTAGTACTTCCCGGGTTTATATATATCTTGTATTACGGAGTTAAAGGGCACAAAATTAGAACAATAAAATAATCAATTGTTCGGCATGTGAAACGTGGTAATTTAGAATGAATTACCACGTTTTTTGTGTCTTACTTAACTCTTCTATTTCAGCATTAACTTTTGTAACAAAAAACAAAAGCAATAAAAAATTCTTGCATTTGTAAAATTAATCTGTTTATCTTTGACCCTGAATTTTGGTTCTAACATTCATTATTCATGAATGGGATTAAAATGGGAATCCGGTGTAAAACCGGAGCTGTACCCGCAGCTGTAAGTTCCAATTGCTTTAAGCAATTTGTTTTGTTGAACTGCAAAAGCCACTGTTTGGATAGTTTCTGAACGGGAAGGCCTCAACAAACGGAACGAGCCAGAAGACCTGCCATAAATTCGTATTAAATAATTAAGCTTCGGGATAAAAAGCTTGAGAAATATTACCCATATTTTTCACCGATTATCCAAAGCTCCTTAAAAATGTTGTGATGAGGAGGTTTGTTGTTGTAGGTCTTTTAATGGTTGGCATTGTTTCTTGCGTGATGGCGCAGAAACCTTTTTTTACGATTCTGGATACAGTTTATGTTGAGGAAGTGGTTAGTTACGGAAAACTAAATAGGTATCAGTCGGGTGCTAAAATTGAGGAAATCAGTTCGCAACAGTTTTCATTGGGAAAGGATGGTAACCTGGAACAGTTGCTTTCGCGAACCTTACCCATTCCGTTTAAAGCCAACGCCGGAGGATTGGCAACCATCCGAATTCGTGGTTCTGCTCCCGATCATACCAGTTTTAACTTTGGTGGAATAAATATTAATTCGTTAACGCTTGGGCATTCCAACGTAAGTAATGTGCCTGTGTATTTGTTCGATAATATTGGTATCCAGTTTGGCAGTGCCAGTTCGGTAAATGGCTCGGGAAGTATTGGTGGTGCTATTCATCTGGGATTGGAAAATTCCTGGACAAATGGTTTTAAAACTGAAGTAAGAATTGCAAATGGCTCGTTTGGTGAGCAGTTGTATGGCACTAAACTATTTTTCGGAAACGGGAGATTCGAAACAGTTACACGGGCGTATTATTATTCCAAAACCAACGATTTCAAATTTATGAATCCCAATTACCGCGATTTTGAAAACGATATTTTTGAAATAGAAGACACACAACACAATGCCAATATAGAGAATATGGGCTTGTTGCAGGAACTCAATTATAAGTTTGCCAAGAATGAGTTTTTCACCTTAAATGTTTGGTTGGAAAAAGACTGGCATTTGGTGCAGCAAAATATGGGAACCAACCTTGGAAATCCTGATTTGCGCGAAGATTACAACAACGACCACATTCGAATCTGGACATCCTATAAAAACCACAAAAACCCGGTTAAGTTCGAAGTTAGCGGCGGTTATGTATATGATAACGCCGTATCCGATGGCAATTCAAAAGACACCATCTCAACCCAACGTATTGTTGGCGAGGCTTTTATGGAACACGCGTTTTTGTCGAATGCAAGTTACAAAGTTGGGGCAAAAGCTACTCGGATCAATCCAACAGTTTATGCTTATAGTGCAACTCTGGATCACGAAGACCGGGTAGATTTTTATGCCTCATATTACCATCGGTTGTTTAATAAACTAACAGCTACAGTGAATTTGCGTCAGGGATTCGTTACCGATTTTAATGTGCCTTTTACACCGGCACTTGGAATGAATTATTTGGCTCTTTCAAAAGAAAAATACGTATTAAATTTTACAGGTAACATTGCCCGCAGTTATCGCGTTCCAACATTTAACGACCGGTTTTGGGTACCGGGTGGAAATCCGGATTTAAATCCGGAAAAAGGAATGAACTACGAGCTGGGTACCAAATGGAGTTATTGTGATGGAACAACTTCTGGAAATGTAAAAGTGAATGGCTTTTTGATGAATATCGAAGACTGGATTCTCTGGAAAAACGGCGGTTCGTTTTGGTACGCCGAAAATGTGCAGCGTGTGCAAAGTAAAGGAATAGAGTTTATGACCGACTGGAGCTATATCCTGTTTGGGAAAAGAATTACTTCGGGGCTGAATTATACTTATACTTCAGCACAACGAAACGAATCGCTAAATGAAACCAATGCGCTTAACCGGCAGTTGGAATATGTTCCGGTTCATGCTGGAAATTTCTTTACTTCTGCAACAGTTAATCGGTTCGACTTTACCCTCGATGGTAGTTATACCGACAAACAATTTACCGACGAAGAAATAAAAAATGTGCTCGATGCTTATTTCCTGTTAAATTTTTCGGCAAGCTATAAACTGAAATTAAACAACAACAGCCGACTCAATATAAATGGAATGATCAATAACCTACTCAATAAAGACTACCAGTCGAGCTGGGGATATGCCATGCCCGGAATTAGTTACAGGCTGAGTGTAACGTATAATTTAGAATAATCAATTTTCAAATAACAATTCAAAACACGATGAAAAACAAATTTAAAATTTTACTGTTTTTGGCCGCTTTGGCAGTTACATTTACAAGCTGTAATAACGATGATCCGGCAGATGTAGTTGCCTGCTTTACTTTCTCTCCCGAAGAAAATATTCAGGTTGGCGATACCGTATATTTCTCAAACTGCTCGCAGGATGCTATTGAAACTGTTTGGACATTTGGCGACGATGAATCGTCGATGGAAACAAATCCAAGCCATGCATACAATGCACCTGGTATATACGATGTAACTCTTACCACAATTAACGGTGGAGTAATTGTAACTGCAACACAGACTGTAAATGTTGCCGCTGATTTAAGTTACATTATAAACTACGGAAGCTACTCAGGCGACAAATCTACCATTTCGGCATACAACAAATATAGCGACGAAGTAACAAATGGTTATTATACTGGTGTTAATGGTGTAGCCAAAACTTCTAATACCCAGTATGCATACAATTACAATGGTAACATCTATTTTATGGATAATAATGTTGATGGTATTTCGTGGGTTGATGCGAAAACATTTGAACAAACTGCAAATGCAATTACCACCGACGTTGTAAAACCACGTTACTGTGTCGGAAGTGGCGATTATCTTTATGTTTCTTGCTGGGGTGGAGATATTTGGACTGATGAAACCTTGTCGTACATTGCAAAAGTGAACTTAACAACAAATGCAGTTGAAGAAAAAATTGCACTTGCCGGTGGCCCTGAAGGGTTGGCAATTGTAAACGATAAACTGTATGCAGCTTTAAACTACAAAGACAGTGTTGCTGTAGTTGATTTGGCGACTGAAGGTATATCTTATATTGAAATGCCGGCTTTGACTTCGTATTTTGTAAAAGACCATGATGACAATTTGTATGTGTCATTAATCCGCGCCTGGGATGACTATGTTACTCAAACCGGAATTGGATACATCAATACATCAACTAATGCACTGGATACAACGTATGCTTTAGACGGAGTTAGTTCTTCGTATGTAAATATTCTTGAGCCAAATGATGACTTTTCAAAATTATTTGTAATGACATCGGGATACGATGCCAGTTGGAATGTTACAGGTGCGATTGCATCATTTGACGTAGCATCCGCGAGTTTCGATGATACAAATTTTGTGGAAAACGTATCAGGTTTGAATGGAGTTGGTTTTTACGACGATATGGTATTTACTTTTATTGCGCCTGCAGTTACAGGTAACGGAAAAGTAGTTACTTATAACCAGGATGGTACTAAAGTAAACGAATACGAAACCGGAATTGCTCCGTTTATGCTTTTAAAAGTAGAGTAAAAAGATTATGCTTTTTTTGAAAATCGAAACAAATCGGGAGGGGACTTTCATTTAAGAAAGTCCTCCGGTTTGTGGCGGTTGAAAAATTATATATACTGCTGCATGAAATTGCGCACAAGCATTTGTTTCTTATTTCATTTTCCGACGTGTTAGTTGGAAGTAAAGTTCTGATTGATATGGCTGAAATTACCTTTGTTACAGGTGGACAACGTTCGGGGAAAAGTAGTTTTGCCCAGCGTTTGGCTGAAGAAAAGTCGAATGCTCCAATTTACCTGGCAACTGCCCGTATTTGGGATAACGATTTTGAAGCGAGGGTAAAACGCCATCAATCCGACCGGGGTGAACAGTGGCAAACTATTGAGGAACAAATCAATATCAGCAAGCACACTCTGGAAGGAAAAACTGTTTTACTTGATTGTATAACACTTTGGCTCACCAATATTTTTTTCGAAAACAAAAATGATGTGGACAGAAGCCTTGAAATTGCAAAAAAGGAATGGGATAAATTCACCGGTCAAAACTTTACTCTAATTGTAGTTAGCAACGAATTGGGTATGGGCGTTCATCCCGAAAACGAGGTGGCACGGAAATTCGCCGACCTTCAGGGCTGGATGAACCAGTATATTGCCCGTTCAGCCAATCATGTGCAGTTAATGGTTTCAGGAATACCTGTGATTGTAAAGTAGACCTTTGTGGAACTTCGGGTGTCCTTTGTGCCACTTTATGGTTAAACTTCATTAAAATAAAAACAGTTACTATGACAATATCAGAACAACTACAACATAAAATCGATAACAAAACCAAACCATTGGGTTCGCTTGGACTACTTGAGGAGGTGGCTTTGCAAATAGGACAGGTACAAAACACTTTATTGCCAAAAATAGAAAAGCCGGCTTTGCTGGTATTTGCTGCCGATCATGGTTTGGCTGATGAAGGAATTAGTCCGTACCCAAAAGATGTTACCTGGCAAATGGTAATGAACTTTTGCGGAGGAGGAGCATCAATCAATGTTTTCTGCCGTCAAAACGAAATTGATTTAAGTGTGTACGATGTTGGGGTTGACTTCGATTTTCCGGCAGCATTACCCGTAAATAATGTAAAAGTGGCACGCGGTAGCCGCAATATGAGAAAAGAGCCGGCAATGACATTTGAAGAATGTATAGCCGCTATGAAGGTGGGAGCTGATGCCGTAAAAGCGGAGGCGCAAAAGGGATGTAATACCATTGCGTGCGGCGAAATGGGAATCGGGAATACTTCGCCTTCATCGTTATTAATGCACCGCTTTACAGGCATCTCAATCGAAGAATGTACCGGACGTGGTTCTGGATTAAACGATGGACAGGTAGATCGTAAAATACGAATTCTAAAAGAAATTGCCGAAAAATACAATCCAAAATTGCCCGAAGAAATCCTGGCTACATTAGGTGGACTTGAAATCGCTGCAATGGTGGGTGCTTACCTCGAAGCTAAAAAACAAAACATGCTGATTTTAATTGATGGCTTTATTTCAACGGCTGCAGTAATTACTGCTATTCAAATGGATGCCACCGTGAAAGAAAATTGTATCTTTTGTCACAGCTCAGATGAAAAAGGACATAAACGTATGTTGGACTTTTTGGGAGTTAAACCCTTATTGCAACTCGGAATGCGATTAGGCGAGGGAACAGGAGCAGCTGTTGCATTGCCATTGGTTAAATCGGCTGTAAACTTTCTAAACGAAATGAGCAGCATGGAA
>JBFFMM010000020.1:0-25161 GCA_041554075.1 Draconibacterium sp.
AATTAAACCAAATCCAAAAACCTATGAAAACCACCACATTAAAAACATTGCTACTTGTGCTGGTCCTGTTTTCGTGCACACAACAAAGCGAACCAATAAAATACCTGTCACAAGAAATTCCGCCGGTACAACCTGAGCTTTTTGCCAAAGGAATTGTATCTGTTGATTCCACCAGCGAATCGATGATCAGCGTTACAAACGACGGCCTGGCCCTTTATTTTACCCGCTACTTTAAAGACGAAAACGGGAATACCAATGGGGTGCAAAGTCTTTATTCGCGTTTCGACGGCACAAAATGGACCGGTTTACAATTAAAAGACCGGGAGATGTTTTACCGCACGCCACGCTTTGTAAACGATTCGCTGGCCATAATGGAATCGAAGGGCTGTATCTGGAAATCGAACAAAATAAACGATACACTGTGGACAAAGCCGGTATTTGTCGATAGTCTTGATTTAAGCAGCCGGAATGGAGTGTCGGACTGGAGTATCACAGCCGGTTTAACCCTCTTTTATGTGCAGAATGGTGACATACGAACCGCCCGGATACAAAATGACGGGGTTATCCCCGGTGAAAAGATACAGGGCTTAAAGGACTTTAAAACCAGACATGTGGGTGTGTCGCCCGGTGGTGATTATTTAATCTGCGATGGATTTATGGAGGGAGTAAACAATGCCTGGGTCGATAATTTTATTTCGTTTCACAAAGCGGATAACAGCTGGACCTATCCGGTTCATTTGGATAGTAGCATAAACACCAAAAACGCGGGGAATTATTTCCCCAGGATATCACCCGATGGCGAAGTATTCTTTTTTTCGAGACAAGATTCGACCAACCGAAGCGATATTTACTGGATAAGCACAAAAGCGCTGGAGAAATATAAAAACGAACTGAAATGATTTTTTCAATTGTAAACTGGTTTAAAAGAAGGAAGCAATGAAAAAAGTATTGTTGTTACTGGCCGATGGATTTGAGGTATTTGAGGCCAGTGTTTTTATTGATGTGATGGGCTGGAATCTGGTGGAAGTAGATGGCTCCACCGAGTAGTTTACCTGCTGATGCAGAAAGGAAATTAAAAGTTTGTTTAAACAACGCTTTCTGCCCGATTATGTAATCGACGACATTGACATAAACGACATTGTTTTTTGTTCACATATTTTGTAACTTATAGTATTCAAAATCAGGGTTTTTAGGCTAGGTATTGAGAGTTGGGTTTCTTAGTAGTCGAATAAAAACCAATAAGTCATGGAATGTTATATTGAATTGTGGAGTGTCAAAGACACCTGGAAAATTTTGACGGAGGAAGAGCGTGTCAGTTATCTCGGAAGGATCGGCCCGCATTTGCATACTTTACTTGAAAAGGGAGTTGAAGTAGTGGCCTGGGGCAAGAATGATAAAACCACTTCGCACCGGGGTAATTTCGACTTTTTTGCAATCTGGAAATTCCCGACGCTGGATATGAAAAAGGAATTTGAAGCAGTGGTTATGGAAGCCGAATGGTACACTTACTTTCACCAGGAAAATGTGTCGGGTGCCATCACTACTCCCAGTGAAATTATTAGCAAACTGATTGCCCTGTGAACAGTTATAATTAGGTCTGTTATTACCTTTTTTGTAAAATATAGAACGAATCAAAATGAAAACTACACAAGTTTTTTGTATGGTCATCATGCTTGTATTTACAGCATGCACAGACGCACCGAAACAACCGCTGAGTGAATCGGAAAAGAACGTACTTGTATCGGAAGTAGATACCACAATTAATAGTATGATTGATGGTATGAAAAAGCTCGATATGGAGCAGGCGTTTACATCTAACTTTCTGGAGAATGATGAGTTCAAATACGTTGATATTCGTGGGAAAATAATGAATTTCGATGAATTTTTTAAAGCGGCCAATGACATATTCAATAGTGCAAAAAAAGTTGACTTATTCTTTAGTTACAGAGATATCCGGATTGTAGCAAGTGATGTAGCGCTTGTTACGCTGGTTTATAATGGTAAATATTATTTCGAGTCATCATCGATGACATTTCCCGATTGTGGTTGTACGCTTGTATTAAATAAAATCGATGGAGTTTGGAAAATTATTCATTTTCATGAATCGATCCAGGAATCACAATTTGTTCAGACTCAATTCTAATCAGTTAATAAATCAAGTGACTTTTGTTTGAGCCCCGACGTAGGTACAAATCAATTTTGTGCCAGTTCCTGTATATTATCATTTGTTTTTACCGGCGATTAAACTTGATTTATCCAGGCAAATTCGTACCTTATTTAGTAAAATCAAAACGATGAAATTACTATTAGAAAATATAAAGGAACTTGTTCAGGTGGAGGACGAGCCCGTATTAATGAAGGCTGGTGCCGAAATGGGCAAGGTAAAAACGCTCAAAAACGCTTTTGTAATTATTCGCGATGAAATTATTGAAGAGTTTGGAACAATGGATCAGCTCAAAGATGTGTACCGCGATGATGATTTGCTGATTGAAATAGATTGCTCGAACCGACTGGTTTATCCCAGTTTTTGCGATTCGCACACGCATTTGGTGTATCCTGCACCGCGTGAAAAAGAGTTTGTTAATCGGATTAAAGGATTGTCGTATGAAGAGATTGCGCGCAGGGGAGGGGGCATTTTAAACTCTGCCAAACTTTTGCATGAAATGTCGGCAGAGGAGCTTTACAACAATGCCATGGACCGTATTGTGGAAATCATAAAAATGGGTACGGGAGCTGTTGAAATAAAAAGTGGTTACGGACTAAATACCGAAGATGAGTTAAAAATGCTTCGTGTAATTCGGTGGATAAAAGAGACTACTCCCATTTATGTGAAAGCCACTTTTTTGGGGGCGCATGCCGTTCCACAAGAATTTAAAAACAATCCGGCAGAATACGCAGATGTGGTGATTAACGAAATGATTCCGCAGGTGGCTGCCGAAGAACTGGCCGATTACATCGACGTGTTTTGCGATCAGGGGTTTTTCTCGGTGGAAGATACCGAACGAATTCTAATGGCCGGAATGAAATATGGCTTGCGCCCAAAAATACATGCCAACGAGTTGGGATTAACGGGCGGAATTCAGGCGGGTGTAAAATACAATGCCCTTTCTGTTGATCATTTGGAATTTGTGGGTGATGCAGAAATTGCAGTTTTAAAAGATTCGGAAACCATGCCAACAGTTTTGCCGGGTGCTGCTTTCTTTTTAAACATGCCGTATTCTCCGGTTCGTAAAATGATTGACGCCGGATTGCCGGTGGCGCTCGCATCGGATTATAATCCGGGTTCGTCGCCCAGCGGAAACATGAGTTTTATTTCGGCTATGGGATGTTTAAAATACAACATGACTCCCGAAGAGGTGATTAATGCAACCACCATAAATTCGGCTTATGCTATGGGTATTAGCGATAGCTGTGGAAGTATTGCCCGTGGAAAAATTGCCAATTTGTTTATCACCAGCGAAATGCCGGGCATCGAATATCTGCCTTATTCCTACGGATCAAACTTGGTGGAAACAGTTATTTTAAACGGCGAAGTGCAAAGCTTATAAATTTCACTGTGGAAAATCATAAACTATTATTAAAACGATTTCTATTTTCGTATTGATTGTCATTTCGAAGGAAGAATGACTGAGAAATCTGTTGCAGTTCAATTGGAAGTTACAGATTTCTCACTACGCTCGAAATGACATAAAAACTAACAACATGAAAAAAATTATCGAATGCGTGCCTAATTTTTCGGAAGGACGCGATTTAAGTATCATAAAAGAAATTACAAATGCCATTGAAAGTGTGGACGAAATAAGCTTGCTGGATGTTGATCCGGGGAAAGCCACCAACCGCACGGTGGTTACTTTTGTTGGCGAACCCGATGCGGTTATCGAAGCTGCTTTTCGTGGAATAAAAAAGGCTGCCGAATTGATTGACATGAGCAGACACCACGGCGAACACCCGCGTTTTGGTGCCACCGATGTGTGTCCGCTGGTGCCAGTGGCAAACGTGAGCATGGAAGAAGCCGTGGAATATGCGCGCAAGTTGGCAAAACGGGTCGGGGAAGAGTTGGAGATTCCAGTATTCTGTTACGAGTTTGCAGCTTTTAAACCGGTGCGTCAGAGTTTGGCAAACTGCCGCTCGGGTGAATACGAAGCCTTAAAAGAACGCATTACAAGCACCGAATGGAAACCCGATTTTGGTCCGGACAAATGGAGCGAAAAAGTAGCTCGAAGTGGCGCAACCGCCATAAGCGCACGTAATTTTCTAATTGCTTACAATGTGAATTTAAACACCACCTCAACGCGCCGTGCCAATGCCATTGCATTTGATGTGCGCGAGGCCGGTCGTGTAAAACGTGAGGGGAATCCGGTAAGCGGAAAAATTGTGACAGATGAAAACGGTGAGCCGGTACGTATTCCCGGAACCTTGAAAAAAACACGTGCCATTGGTTGGTACATTGAAGAATACGGAATTGCCCAAATTTCGATTAATCTGACTGATATTACCGTTACTCCGGTTCATGTGGCTTTCGACGAAGTATGTGAAAGAGCCCGCGACCGAGGAATTCGGGTAACAGGATCGGAGTTGGTGGGATTAATTCCGCTACAGGCTATGCTTGATGCCGGAAAATACTTTCTGAAAAAACAGGAACGTTCAACCGGTATTTCCGATGAGGAGATAATTAAAATTGCCGTTAAATCACTGGGACTGGACGAGCTGGCGCCTTTTGATCCGAAAAAGAAAATCATTGAATATGTAATTGAAGATCAGTCAGCGAAAAAACTGGTTGACCTGACTTTGAAGCAATTTAAAGATGAAACGGCTTCCGAGTCACCGGCTCCGGGTGGTGGTTCTATTTCTGCCTACGTGGGTTCAATGGGGGCTGCGTTGGGAACGATGGTAGCCAATCTTTCGGCACACAAACGTGGCTGGGATGAGCGCTGGGAGGCGTTTTCCGACTGGGCAGAAAAAGGAAAATATTATCATACTGCACTTTTAAATTGTGTGGATGAAGATACCGATGCTTTTAATCAAATAATGGCGGCTTTTGCATTGCCAAAAGGAAGCGAGCAGGAACAGGCTGAGCGCAAACAAGCCATTCACGAAGCCACAAAAAATGCCATTGAAGTACCCTTAAAAGTAATGCAATTGGGACACGATTCAATGGAAGTAATGCAGGCTATGGCAGAGTTTGGAAATCCAAATTCGGTTTCGGATGCCGGAGTAGGAGCTTTGTGCGCCCGAACAGCGGTTGAAGGTGCTTATTTGAATGTGAAAATTAATGCAGCCGGTTTTGCCGATGCTGAATTTATTGTAGAAGCGTTGGCAAAGGCAGAAGACTTGTTAAAATCGGCGAAAGAAAAAGAAGCGGCAATTTTGAAAGTTGTACATCAGAAAATTGAAGGTTAGTATACAAAAAACCCGGTCATCTTTGAGAAACTTTGTGTAATCCTTAGTGAATCTTTGCGGTTAAATTCTTTTCTAACCACAAAGATTCACTAAGAGTTTCACAAAGTGAAGTTGTCATTCCTTATCGAAATGACAATCCTTGAATTTGTTTAATTGTTTTCCTGTGGTTTAAAATCTTTTTGCATTGCAATCAGAATTAGAATTCCTAAACGTGCCAAAGCAAAAACTAAAATTCCAAACAGCGGCGAAATCAGTGCTATTTTTAATCCGTCAGCAAATACACTGGGAGCGATATCGCCGGCAGCCTGCACCTTGTCGAAAATCAGAATAAGTCCAAAAGTACGCCCTAAAAATCCCCAGGCAACGGCAAACCAACTCACCGATTTTATCAGTTCAATGGTTTTGTAGTTAGGCCCTTTCAGAAGAATTCCACGTACAAACAGACCAATTATTACTAACAATGTTATTAGAATAGTGTAGGTAAAAACAGGTCCCCCTTCGTTAAATTTGTCGATTAATGCGTTCATGATTTTTTGTTTTTTAATGAATACTGTTTCAAATGTAATTCTGAAATCATTCACTTTATTCTTATTGCGACAGATGGAACATTCTGCACGTGTTTCAACAAAAATAAGTTTATAAAAGGAATTTTAGATGTTATAAATGCAACAAAGCAATGGGAAGCTGCATTTCGTCGCTAAAAAAATGTTAGTTGGTGAATTTTAATTAGTATTGTATTAATGAATCTTTTAAAGAAGATAAAACCAAAGATTGTTCTTTCCCACGCCTTATTTTGGGTGGCGGTTTGGTTTTTCTTTTTCTATTTTTTTAGCTACAATTCCGATAAAGTAGATTACGCACTTTGGTTTTCGAGTGGGTTATTGCCTCTAACTATTGCAGTAACGTATTTTGTTAATTATCGTCTTATTCCCAGATATTTACTGGCCAAGCGTTATTGGAAATTTGCCCTCTATAGTTTTTATACTTTTATTTATATCTCCTACATCATTTCGTTACTCATTTATACCTGTCTTATTTTTATCCTGAAATTTAATGTTGAGGAAATGCCTCCCATGAGCAAAAACTTCTTTTTTGTTTTGCTGTTGGTAATTATTGTTGTTGGGATAATTAGTTTTGTGAGTGTGTTGAATCAGAGTTTTAAAACCGCAACAGCTTATAAAGAATTACAAAACAAAATACTGGAAACTCAACTTCAGATGAAGGAACAAGAGCTGCATTATTTGAAACGGCAGATTCATCCACACTTTTTGTTTAATACACTCAACACTATTTATGGTTTTGCATTGAAACAGTCGCAACAAACTCCTGATATTATTTTAAAACTTTCGAATTTACTCGACTATATTTTATATCAGGTAAACAAACCACGCGTAAGTTTAAAAGAAGAAGTTTTACATATTAAGGAATACATTGAATTGGAGAAAATACGTTTCAAGGATACTTTAAAAGTGGAGTTTCAAGCAGGGGAGATTGATGAAACAATTGAAGTGGCTCCCATGTTGCTTATTGCTTTTGTTGAAAACGCCTTTAAACACGGGAGTTTAGTCGATGGGTTTTTGCGAATTAAAATAAATGTAAACGTGGAGAATGAAAGTTTGTTCTTTTCAATCGAAAACTCTTTTATTCAGCAAAACGGTACGGACAAGAATGGGGGACTTGGTCTGGAAAATATTAAAAAACGACTGGATTTAAACTACAATAACCATTACAATTTAAAAAACGAAATAAAAGAGAACTGGTACAAAGCTGAGTTAAGAATTGTGGATTTAAAAGCACTTAAAAATGACAAGTAAAATTCGTTGTATAATTGTTGACGATGAACCGGTGGCACGGGAGATTTTACAAAACCACCTATCAAAAATTGATACCATTGAAGTGCTAGCCGATTGCAAAAGCGCCATTGAAGCGTTTAATGTAATCAGTACTGAAAAAGTCGATTTGATTTTTTTAGACATCAATATGCCCGAAATATCGGGTCTTTCGTTTGCCAAATCAATCAATAAAAACATCAAAATTATTTTTACCACTGCATATCGCGAATACGCCGTTGATGGATTTGATTTACAGGCGGTTGATTATTTGCTGAAACCCATTTCTTTTGAACGTTTGTTGCAGGGGATAAATAAATACTTCAATGAAAGTATGCCTGTACAGGTTGTTGAAACGGAAGAAATTACACAGGAAAAAAGTGAATCGTTTTTTGTGCGTTCTGAGCGGAAAATGATAAAAATAAATTTCCCTGAGATCCTTTTTATCGAAAGCCTTGCTGATTACATTAAAATTCATTTAAAAGATAAAAATGTGGTTACGCGTGAAACCATTTCAAGTATTGAAGCCAAATTACCACAGCAGGATTTTATTCGTGTGCACCGTTCCTTTATTGTAGCATTAAACTCCATCGATTCGTTTACTTCCGAACTGGTTGAAATTGGCAAAAAGCAAATCCCCATTAGCCGGAGTTACAAAGAAACGGTTCTGAAGAAATTGGAAGGTTGATATTCCCGGCAAACTTATTTTATCTCCTTATTTTCAATTTTAAGCGACAGCCATTTTTCCAGCGTAGAAATAAATTTATCTTTTTCTGCTGCTGTCATTTCTACAAATCGAGCTGTGCTGTGGTCTTTCCCTTTCATAAAATACCAAACCGCATCAACATCTTGCGATGGAGGCACAGCGGAGGCTGTCCAGGTATCTGCAGCACCGTAGATATAAATTAAATGGTCGCCTTCTTTTTGTGTCCAGACATTAATTTTTTTCAATAAGCTACCATCAAATTCTACAGGAATTTTATCGGGAACCAATGCTGCATGAGGATGCGGTTGAAGAGGTAATACTTTCAAATCATCTTTAAACTCTTCTGTTTTATATCCATAATATCCCATTTGCGATGCCGATTGATAATAATGCGGCAGATAATAGTCAATGTCTCTATCGCTAAACATGCTGATATTACTTACTTTCATTAAATACTGCGCTGCATTAACAAGCGAACTGGTATCAGTAGGAATTTCGTCGCAAGGCGCGCCGTATTGCCAAAATGCAAAAGGATATTCCAATACAGAGTATTCAAAAGCTTCTTCAAACGATAGATAAGTAAATTTTAAACGGGCACCCTGACAGTACATTTTTAACAGCGGTAAAACTTCATTGCGGTGTTGAAAAATTCTTTTTTGAAAGGCTAAAATCTTTTCACGGCACGCATCACTGCCAACTGTATCCAAAAACGTATATATTCGTTTTTCTTCGTATTCACGGTTAATAGGCGCCACATATGGTACGCCTGCATCTACATCATTGGGATAAAAATACTTGTAGAAAATAGTGGTAGCTCCACCTTTACTGATTCCGGTACTTAGCCATTTCCCTTCGTAAATTTGTCTGAAAATTTCATTTATATGGTGCAAGTCGGCTGTGGCTTGTTCCAGTGTTAAGTAGTTGTAATCCAATGTGTCGGGCAGGCTTTCTCCAAAAAAACGATGTTCGATGGAAAGTTGATTTGCATTCAGCAATTTTGTTATTTCGGTCTCGTAAACCCTACTTTGGCCATACCCCGAGATATACATCACCGTAGGTTGGCTAAAATCTTTGTGTGATAAAAAAGCACGTTGGTAGAAATACCCTTTTCCGGGGTGTTGATGATCAACCGGTTGTTTTATCTTTAATTCGTAGGTTTTTTCAAAATCTCCTGTGTTTTTTATCTCCTTAAAAATAACATCGGGCAAATCGTATAAGGCGATTTCTATACTCAGGTTTTGTGCTCCGGTATTACCAATAAAAACGGTAATAATAATCAGACTCAGAAAAAGCTTTCTCATCGGAATATATATTTGAAATTTTGATTTTCAAAAATAGAACTAAAATTTCAAATATATGGCGACAGGCTGCGTAAAGACCGTCACCGGAGGTGCTTTTTACTATGATAAATGTTTTGCTTAGAAAGAAAAAATACCGCTTTTTGTCACTGACACGAAGTAAAAGTTAATTATCGAAAGGGCCATAATCAGGTAAATTCTTTAAATGTTAAGTAAATTCTTCACGCCTTTAAAAATAATGTAGTTGGAATTCCAACTAAGTATTTAGCTTTATATCATGAAAAACAATCATGACAATCAGCGCAGATCGGCAGGAAGAATAATTGGTGAATTATCACGTGCTGCGCTTACTTATTTTCAGCATGAATTTAAGATATATTCAATTGGTCATGCCCAAGTGCGAACCTTACATTTTTTGGCACAAAATGAAGGGATTTCTCAGCTCGAATTAGCAAAACAACTCAAGCTCGATAAATCATCAGTCACTTCTCAACTTAGTATTTTGGAAAGAAATGGCTACATCGGCCGGGAAAAGGTGGCGGGTGATGCACGCATGTTTCAAATTGTTTTAACAGATAAAACCCGGAAAATTTTACCGGCATTAAAAATGATATTTTTATCGTGGACAGAAACTTTGTTGGATGGTTTTGATGAAGAGGAGAGGGCAGAAATATTTGCTTATTTGGAGAGAATGCACGAGAATGCTTCCAATAGGTTGGAAGTGATAAAAACTACAAAGTAGAAGGGAATGGTATGGCAAAAAGTAAAAGAAACCTAACGGAAGGAAATATAAAAAAGCAGCTTTTTAATTTGGCGTGGCCCATGTTGCTGGGATTATTGGGAATGGTGGTTTTTAATTTGGTCGATACCTATTTTGTTGGGAAACTGGGAGTGCACGAATTGGCAGCAATGAGTTTTAGTTTTCCGGTGGTTATGTTCTTGAATAGTCTTGCACAAGGGGTTGGTATCGGCACCAGTTCGTTGATTTCGAGAAATATAATTCATGCCGAACGCAGTGCAGTAAAAATGATGGCGAGTCGGGCCATATTGTTGGGTTTGCTTGTTGTTATTGTTTTTGTCGTGGCCGGTTTGCTCACCATCCGTCCGCTATTTAGTATGTTAGGCGCCGAAAAGGAGGTGCTCGACTTTATTCTCGATTACATGCAAATTTGGTATTTTGGTGTTCCGTTTGTGGTTATTCCAATGATAGGTAACAACATTGTTCGTGCCACGGGCGATACCTTTACGCCTGGAATGATTATGGTAGTTATTGCAGTGATAAATGCCTTACTCGATCCGCTATTGATTTTTGGTTTGGGCCCTTTCCCTGAAATGGGAATTAAAGGAGCAGCATTGGCAACTGTTCTTACCCGCAGCATTGGTTTAATTGTGATTTTAGTGGTTTTAATAAAACGGGAAAAACTACTTACAATACATATTGGTAAAATCAAAGCTATTCTTTCAACCTGGAAAGATGTGTTGTACATTGCAGGTCCCGCCTCATTAACCATGCTAATTACCCCAATTTCGATTGGCTTTCTTACAAAAATTTTGGCCGGATTTGGCAAGGAAGCCGTGGCTGCCTTTGGTGTAGCATCGCGAGTTGAAATGTTTGCTCTATTGGCAATCATGTCTTTGGGTTCTGTTTTAATAATATTCGTGGGGCAAAATTTTAGTAAACAAAAGTTTCAACGCATTCGCGAAGCTTTAAAAATATCGATGAAATTCTCTTTGATTTGGGGAGCTATTGTTTATATATTGTTGCTATTCTTTGGTTTGAGAATTGCTTCGGCATTTACAAACGATACGATTGTAATAGAAATTACAAAAACATATTTTTATATCATTGGAGCAAGTTATGGATTTCACGGTCTAATTATGTTGAGTACTTCAAGTTTTAACGGATTAAATCATCCTTATCCGGCCACACTTTTTTCCATTATTAGAATGTTCGTTTTATATGTACCACTGGCTTGGGTTGGGTCAAAATTATTTGGTATAAACGGTGTATTCTGGGCTGGTTTGTGTGCAAATGTAATTGTAGGATTGCTTTCATTTACATATCTGTTTAAAACGGTAAAAAAGATGAAGGTGAATAGCTAATCAATACAATCGATTTCAGTTATTGATGAAAACCTCTTCTTCTGGCTGCTTGTTTTACGAGGTCACAATTTGAAATTCTCAAAACTGTAAGTTGCCAATTTGAAGTCTAAATTGGTGCACAAAAAAACGAGCTGTAATCGCTTACTGCCCGTTTAAATCACTCGAAGTAGCGAGTCTGTAAATCTTCTTACTATTCCCATAACTTGTCATTTATCATCCAGTTTTCAATCGTTAATTCAGGTTCACTAGTAATGTTTCTTGCATGCCATGTTTCGCGATCAAGCATCCAATCTTCTAATTCCAGCGCTTCTTCGTTTTCCGTAATAAAATTGTTGCTAAAACTCCATGTTTCTGCATTGGTCATCCAATCTTCAATGTTCAAATTCATTTCTGATTCGATTACAAAATTTGCCATTTCAATCGTATTTGTATTCCAAATTGTTTCGTCTGTCATCCAGTTTTCCAACGCAAGAGTGGTTTCAATATTTTTATTGCTTGCATTTATTACTTCTGTTCCTTCTGCTTTTACATTTCCAACTAATAATAATAGTGCGATAAATGTTCCTGCTGCTAATTGTTTCATTGTTGTTTTCATAATTTCTATTTTTTTATTTGATTCAAAGCTAGTTGCTCTGAGGTACGATCTAAAACGAAATAGAAGTACTGGCCTTTTTTATCGACGAATAGGAGATATGTATAGTGCGGATTTAATTGAATTTACCAATATAACACCTGATTCGCACAAACTAGCGAAAACAAAAATGCCATCCGATAAATTAAGGATGGCACTTAAAAGAATGGTTGGCAATTTTGATTTATACCTCAAACTGCTTAAATGTTGTTTTAATAATTTCAATAGCTTCCATCATTTTTTCTTCGGTGATTACCAAAGGAGGAGTAAAGCGGATAATGTGCTCGTGTGTTGGTTTGGCTAGCAAGCCATTCTCTTTTAAGGCCACACAAACATCCCAGGCAGTTTTGCCGTTGGTTGGTTTTACTGCAACCGCATTTAACAAGCCTTTTCCGCGCACTATTTCAATCATTGGCGAATCAATGGCTTTCATCTCTTTTCTAAACAATTCTCCCAAACGATTTGAATTCTCAACAAGTCCTTCATCCAGAATTACATCGAGTGCAGCCATGGCTACTTTGCCGGCAATTGGATTTCCTCCGTATGTGCTACCATGCTCGCCGGGTTTAATAGTCAACATTATTTCATCGTCGGCTAGCACACACGAAACCGGGAACATTCCGCCCGAAATAGCTTTTCCAAGTATTAATATATCAGGGCGAACATTTTCATGGTCGCAGGCCAGCATTTTGCCTGTTCTCGCCAGCCCGGTCTGAACCTCGTCGGCAACAAATAGTACATTGTGTTTTTTACACAGTTCCGAAGCTTTTTTCAGGTAACCGTCATCAGGAACATAAACTCCTGCCTCGGCTTGAATGGGTTCTACCAGAAAACCTGCCACATTCGGATCTTTCAATTCCTGTTCCAAACGTTCAATATCGTTGTAAGGAATATTTACAAAACCCGGCGTATAAGGACCATAATGTGAATAAGCATCAGGATCGCTCGACATAGAAATAATAGTAATTGTGCGGCCATGGAAATTACCATCACACACCACAATTTTGGCTTCGTTTGTAGGAATCCCTTTAACTTTGTATGCCCACTTGCGAATTAGTTTCAGCGCAGTTTCGTCAGCTTCGGCTCCGGAGTTCATGGGCAGCATTTTGTCGTATGAAAATAATTGGGTCATGTACTCTTCCCACTCGCCCAAAACATCGTTATAAAAAGCCCGCGAAGTAAGTGCCAGTTTTTGCGCTTGCTCGGTCATTGCTTTTACAATTTTTGGGTGACAGTGTCCCTGGTTTACGGCCGAGTAGGCGGCTAAAAAGTCGAAATATCTTTTACCCTCAACGTCCCATACAAATATGCCTTCGCCTTTCGATAAAACAACAGGCAGCGGGTGATAATTATGTGCGCCAAATTTATCTTCTTTGGCCATGTAATCTTTTGAAGTTAATTGTGTCATTTCTTTTATTTTGAATTCAATGCAGAATTACGATTTTTGAGGAGAAAAAACAATGACAGTTGTAGTGTTAAATAGCAGTGAGATTTGTCACTTATTCCGAAGAAGTTGGAAGCACGAAGCTAGAAGTTGGTAGATGGATATCATAAAATATGCAAATGGTAATTATTTCTTTATTTCCAGAATCGAGCCAATGCTGCTTCCGCCAGGATAAAGAACAGTGCCAAAAGAATACACCATTTCCAGAATTGTTTTCCGTTCTGAATGGTATCAAAAATTTCTGAAAAGTTTAGTTCCACCTGTTCCACAACAGTGGCATTCTTCAATTGTGCCACTTCGATATTGTTTTTTAACTCGTCTTGGCTAAAATAACGTAAGTCAGATTCCAGTCGGTTAAAATTAAAAGCCATTGATGAAATAGTCTTGCCATCATTCTGAATCAGAAAATGACCGTCTGTGTTAATTTGGTTGCCGAATTCTAATCGCGTTTTACGACCGGAAATTGTTTTGGATGGAATAAATTTCTCTCCACTCACCGGGTTTTCAATTTCGAGAGATGAATTCAGATCAATATTTAGATTTTTGGGAAGATCGAAAAAACTGTTTTCTCCCACAATAAAAGAGATTTCCTGTTTTGGTAAACTATTTAAAACAATGTTGTAAAGCGTTGGAACAAAAAGAATATCGCGGGCAAAAGTTTTGTTATTTTCGTCCAACGGAAAACTAAATACCCAAACTTTGCCATCGTTGTAATTGATCTGAGAAAGCGCTTTGTCGCCATTTTGAAAGCTGAGCAGTCTTGTTTCTTCGGTGCGGGTATTGTTTTCAAAACGCAAATGCCCTTCGATGGAAGGTAATATTGGATTTTGTTCACGCTTGCGAAACACATCCTTAAAGAATTTATTTTCAAAATCGATACCCGAAATTTTCTGAGTAGTTGAATCGATGCCATTTGTGCGGTTGGCATTAAAAACCGACAACAGATTGTTATTAAAAGCAGGATTGTTTTTTATTCCCGGGAAAAGAACTATCGATGTTCCATTGCTTACTGCATTCTCCAATTCGTTTAAAAAGCCACTCGAAAAGTCTTCCAGGTTGACCAGAAAAATAGCATTGTATTCGTTTAAACGATTTACTTGCAGGCTTTGTACATTCATTTCGTCTAATTGAATATAATCATCGTTGGCAAAAAGTGCCGAAATGTATTCGAGGCCTTGTTTCGAATCGTCGTTGTTATTAAAAATGGCCAGTGCCTTTAAATTCTTTTCTACAAAATAGCTGATGTACCAATTGTTATCATGTGTAAACGGATAATCTGTAATTTCAACTTTACCCAATTGCGAACCACTGGAATTGTTGTTGTACTTTAAATTGGCAATTATTTCGTTTTGAGCATCAACTGAAAAGTTGGTAATCGATTTTATCGAGTCGTTCAAGAATAATTTTAGTGGTAAGTTCTGATAGTTTTGATTTGAGCTGTTTTTTATTCGCACAAAGATTGTTTCCTCCTGTCCCAAACGATGTGCAGGAACTTCAACCCAACACGAGTCGATATACAAATTGGCCACTCCGTTAGGAACCAAAGGCAGGTAATAACTAAAAATAGTTTCGTTCGAGAAATTTTCAATATCGGTAATCGGGCGCTGAAAATCGGAAATAAAATAAATGTTTTTATCCGTATTTTCACTTGCCTCTGTATTTTGACTGGCAAAGCGCTTATAAATTAACGACAATGGAACTACGTTGGGAGAAGTGTGTACCTCGGAAACCTCCTGTATAAATTGTTCTTTGTTATAAACGTGTTGGTGTTTTGCCTGTAAATCGTTAGTAAACAAGCGGAATTTGGTGCCGGCAGGGTAAGCCAGACAAATCTCCAAAGCTTTATTTCGAGCGACTTCCAGCAGCTGTCCCTGTTCCGAAAGTGCATTCATACTGAACGAGTTGTCGATGTAAACCGCTACTAGTTGGTTGGCTTGTTTTTGTGCATCGCGATTGGCCGGAATATAAGGTTGTGCAAATGCAAACACCAAAAAAATAATGGTTAGAATTCGGGCAATAAGGATGAGTAATTGTTTTAACCTCGATTTCTTTTTTGATTCTTTTTTTATATCCTTTAAAAAATTAACATTACTAAAATACACTGTTTTATAGCGTTTAAAACTAAAAAGGTGTATGATTATTGGTATAGCAATGGCCAACAATGCAAAGAGAAATGTAGGAAATAAGAACTTCATATTTTAAAGGTAATTTGTGTCATCAACTAAAACATTGAGGCACACAAATTGATTATTTATTCGTTTTTAAAAATGGCAACATCGCGTTCGCCGGTTGATTTTATATAGCCGCGAAACATTCCGCTTGTGTTAAATTCCATGGCAATATTTCCTTCGGAATCCACTCCAATAACACCGCCTGTTCCATTAAGTTCCGAAAGTTTTCTTATTTCTTCGTTACAGGCTTCAGTAATTGTTAAGTTTTTATACTCCATTAATGCCGAAATATCGCGGGCAAAACTAAGGCGTATGTAATATTCGCCATGACCCGTGCACGATACAGCACAGGTTTTATTATTGGCATAGGTTCCGGCACCAATTATTGGCGAATCACCTATTCTTCCATATTTTTTATTGGTCATTCCTCCGGTAGAGGTTCCGGCACAAAGGTTTCCATGTGTATCAAGTACAGCACAACCTACTGTGCCCATGTTATCTTTTTTTGTTCTTTCACGTTCCTTTTTTAACAGTTGTTGCAAAGATTCGTAACGCGATTTAGTGTAAAAATAGTCGTTTGGTACAATTTCTAGTCCTTGTTTTTTTGCAAACGCTGAAGCACCTTCTCCACTTAATAATACATGCTCCGAATTATTCATTACTTCAAATGCCGCTGTTATTGGGTTTTTAATATCATGCACACCGGCCACTGCACCCGCATTTAAATTCTTACCTTCCATTATTGAGGCGTCAAGTTCGTTCTTCCCATCGTTGGTAAAAACAGCTCCTTTCCCGGCGTTAAACAGCGGAGAATCTTCCAAAATTTTAATCACTGCGACTACTACTTGGGTAGCAGGGGTTCCATTTATTAACATTTTCTCTCCCAAATCAAGAGCCTCATTCAGTTTCTCTTTGTACTCGGCTCGGCGTGCTTCGTTCATTTTTTCTTTCGACATAACACCGGCACCACCATGAATTACAATGGTGTAATTTTGCTGACCAAAGCTCGAAAAAGTGAGCAGAATTAAAGTAACTGATAAAAGGATTGTTTTGAATTTCATGATCCTGATTTTTTGCAAATACAAAAATGAAATAATAATCTAAAAAAGAAGTGTATTACTTGAATAATCTTTTGCATCTATCGTTCCTAAAAAATTATTTTTCATAAAAATAATCTATTTTGTCTATTATTTTATGCTTCAACTTTAAACAAAAATAGTAAATTCGTGTTAATCTTCTAAAACAGAAATTTCACAACTGTTTATGCCATCAATTGAATGATAAAAAAATGAAAACAGAAGGATACTCAATTAAGGATTTAGAAACTTTATCGGGAATAAAGGCTCATACTATTCGTATATGGGAGAAGCGTTATAACCTATTGATTCCCGAACGGACCGATACGAATATAAGATATTATACCGATGAAGATTTACGGCGAATATTAAATGTGTCGCTTTTGGTAAAAGGAGGCTATAAAATTTCGAAGGTGGCCCAATGGGAAGAAAACAAAATAAAGGAAACGATACTCCATATTACATCAAAAATAAAATCGGAAGAAACCTACATTGACCGCTTAATGCTATTTATGGTTAATTTCGATAATATTGGTTTTACTAACTTGTTAAATGAAATACAACAACACTATCAACTAGAAGATCTTATTTATAAAGTAGTTTTTCCACTTTTCGAACGTATTGGAACCTATTGGCAGGTTGGTTCAGTTTTTCCGGCTCAGGAACATTATGTTACCCATATCATCCGTCAAAAATTGATTGCTGAAATTGATAAAATTGGCGTAAATAACAAACGCGGGCAATCCATGTTGTTTTTTCTTCCCGAAAATGAAATGCATGAATTAAGTCTTTTGTATTATTCGTATTTAGCTCATAAAAGCGGGTTTAACGTAATTTATTTGGGGCAATTTGTGCCATTCGATGACTTAAAAAAGCTACAGTCGCATGTTACAGTAGATTATGTATTTACTGCCTTTATTAATTCGAAACCTAAAGAAGAACTGGAAAAGTATCTGGTTGATTTAAAAGATTTATTTCAAAAACAAAAGATTTTTATAACAGGATGGCAAGTTAATATGCACAAACCTGAGCTGCCTCGAAATGTAAAAACGGTAAAAGATTATAAGGAGTTTAAAAAATATATTGGGGCGTAAATATCTGGTTCTTCCTAAAATTTCCACAATCCCAAAATCCGGCGGTAAATTGTTAATTGTGAACTTTGCTTTTATAAGACAAGGAAAAATTTGTCCAAATAAGAAATAGGATAATCAGTATAACAATACCCGTTGAACAGAAAAGAATTATTCGGTAAATTTCTGCATTGTCGGATGCTAATGGAAAAACAAGGACCACAGCTATCAACAGAAGTAAAAGAGTTACAATAACTCTAATTTTATATTTATAAATTTTCATTGTCCCGAATACTTTATATGCAGATACAATTTACTAAATAAGATGTTGAAAGTCAATGCCTTTTTGCCTTACTATTTGGTAGTTATTAACAAAGTATGTTAAAAATATGCATTTATTTGACGGAATCAACCATATTCGTTAATCCGGGGTATAACGATATCTTCTTAACATCACTGGTGTAAATCTCAAGCATTTCATCATCGTTGCTCTGCGGAGTATCGCTAAAATAGAGATTGTAGTTGGCCTCAACAGGAACCAAAACTTTACAATTTAATTTTGGAGGAATTCGAATATCCATAAAATCGCAGTAATCTTCTTTGTCCCAAACTACATCGGTAAGCATATTTACATAAATGGTGTCGTTTGTTGGATTTATAAGATTTAATTTTTTGAATTGTTGTTCAGTGGGATAAAATTCAACTTCAGTGTCTAATGTAGCGCCGAGTATTATCGATCCAATTCCCCCCATGACATCACAAAATACATTGCCCGAACGGCAGCCATGTAATTCTTTTTGTCGTTGGTAACTTGATTCATCGTGAAAATATTTAGGCGTTGAACACGATTGAAAAAGCAGAATAACAGTAAATAGAATCAGATATGGTAGTTGTTTTAACATGATTTTTGTTTTCATTTAATTATCAAATTTCGTGCCTGAAAGTGAAGGAAACATAATTTGTAATATATTGTAGAAAATTATTTGATATATTGTTTACTGAATTATTTTTGTACGAAATTGATACTTAAATAGGTATTTAAGCGTTTAAATAAAAAAATGATTAACCATGAAACGATTACTATTCTCCACTTTAATTGTGCTTTTTGCGAGTGCAGCATTCTCGCAACCTATAATTGATATCGGATTAAAGGCCGGTGTAAATGCATCGAATTTGCACATTGAAGAAGGTCAGCTTTTGGATGATAATAATATGACTTTGAGTTCGGAATCATTTGCAAAAATGCATTTTGGTGCTTTTGGACGTATTGGCTGGAACCGAATTTACATTCAGCCCGAAGTTTATTACAGTACAAAAGGTGGAAATCTTTCCAGTAATATTTTTGAGTTGACCTCGGACTTTGACTTTAAAAATGTGGACGTACCTGTTTTGCTTGGATTTAAGCTTATTAAAGGTAGTGCGCTCGACTTGCATGTTATGGCCGGGCCGGTGTTTAGTTTTGTTACCGATGCTAATTATCCATCAGAGTTAGACCCATTTTTGCACGATGAATTTTTTAATCAGCACTTGTATGGCGTTCAGTATGGTTTAGGTGTTGATGTGCTATTTTTAACAATTGATGCGCGAATGGAACACAGTAGTAAAATTTACGACGACCCTAGTGTTGTTACTGGTAATGCTACCACTTTTATGTTGACAGTTGGATTTAAGATTTTATAAAAAGATAATCAGTTGATAAAATACAAAAGGCTTCGAAATTTCGAAGCCTTTTGTATTTTAAAATTGATTCTTTTCTTTAGCTGTTGTCGATTTTTTCTTTTTAAACCAACTTCGCGGATCGAGTTGCTTTTTGTATTTGGTAAAAAGTTCTTTGCCAACCAGCAAACCACCGCTCCAAAACACCACTTCCATTAAAACCAGGCTTGTTGTTGAGGCAATCACTTTTGTTCGTGTGGGTAGATCAAACAAGGGGATAATAAATGTAGCTGCAAAAAATACACCCGAAAAAATCATCAGAAAAATACCCAATTTTATTTGCCAGTTTTTGCCTTTTTGCATGCTTTTATAAATCATTTTAAAAGCATAACCCAAACATCCGGATTTTGTTTGTTATTCGTCAATTCTTTTTCCGGCCCAGTTAATCGCATTGCTTATGTGTTCAATAATCAATTTATCTTGAAACGCTTCGTTTGTATGACCAAAAACGGTGTAAAAAGATCGAACATCATCTTTTTCAGTCCACCAAATTAGTGGGTGGTCATTCATGCGCCATTTGTCGTTATTCGATTTTTCAATGGTGCTTTCGTCCAGATGAGCCAGCACATTAACGTTTGCGCGTGGATTTTCGATAAATGAGTACCACTCATCAAACGTTGTGTAGGTTTCCATTCCCTCAAAAGGTTTCATGGCCGGGTGATCGTAGTTTTCAAAAACAACGGTTGCCTTTTGTGCAGGCGGGTGGGTGAGGAAATAGGCGCCAACCAGGTTGCCGTAGAAAGGCCAGTCAAATTCACAGTCGGAAGCAGCGTGGATTCCAACAAAACTTTTCCCTCCATTAATAAATTTTTCGAAAGCCTGCTGTCCAGCTTCATTAATGGCATCTTCGGTTGGGTTTAAAAATACGGCTACATCTATCTTTGCCAGAAAATCATCGCGTAATAACGATTCATCTTCGGTAGCTGTAATTACCCAGTTTTGTGTTTGACTTTGATCGTAAAGCATTTTTAAACCCGAAGAAATCGATGCGTGTCTGAATCCGGCGGTTTTACTAAAAACCAAAATATTTAAGGGTTCTTTAAAGTTTACATCTTTTTGCGCACACGATATTCCTGAAATAAACACTGCCAGCAGCAGTACCAGAATTTTTGTTCTCATTATTAATGGTTCTAGGTATTTATTACAAGTTTACTAAAAAGAATTTGAATGAGAAAGCACGAAGCTGGAAGCCATAAGTTTTTTCGTATTTGGTGTTCAATAACTCAAAAATCACTCTTTTTCAATCTATTTTTGAATGCTATCTTCTAAAATTGTTTCCGAATTTGGACCTTCGTTAAACAGTAAATCTAAAATGCTGAGGTTGGGTAAAAAGCCAAATTTTTCAGAAAAAACCTGGGTGTAGCTTTTGGGTTGAAAAGCACGATCGGGTAGGGTTTTATTTTTCGGCGAAATTACATCTCTGAAATTGAGCGTTCCTCGCGGTACTTTTTCAAAGTCAGTGGTAAGTATTGGCGTATTTTTAATTTCCAGAAATTCACAAATAGTTTCGTGAATATGTAAGTTGAAATCGAGCAGAAATTGATATTTTTTTTCAAAAAAGGGTTGCAACTCATCCTGATAATATTCGAAATAGGGCGATGAGTTATAGGCTGAAATAATAGTTTGCCATTGGTTACGCTGCCAGTTCATATCGTACGACAGTTGTACATCCTTCATCCAAATTTTAGGGCCGCGACCTTTAACGACAGGCGCTACAAGCGAGATAAGTCCGTTACCGCCTGAAATCGTACAACGGTTTCGAAAAGTTTGTTTCGAAAAGTGTTCAAACTGTTCAATATAAACTTCGGGGTGATGAATAAATCTTGCATAGTAGTGCACCGGCGCAAAATAGGCGGAGCTGAGTAATATTGAATTCAAAGCATTATTTTTTTATTCATGCACAAAAATACCAAAATAATACGATCGATTGGGGTGAAACGCTTTGTCTATTTATTTTTTCCTTTCATCGTTTGGCAATAACGATCAACAATTTCAGGGAATTCGCTAAAAGCATACCGATCATTTTCAATATCCTTAACAAGGGCTTTGTCTTCTTTGAAAATATTTGCACAAGTTTTAAAACTATTTTTATTGAAGTTATACCATCTGTAGTCCATGTGAACCAGATAATGTGGTATCTCATTCATTTCCGACTCAATACCGGTGTTTTCCATTTTAGTAGTTACAAAATAGTATAGCGGATAAATATCATCAGATAAACGAAGCACAAAGTCGCCATTCTTTGATGGAAAAACACTTAAGCGAATATCGTCGCGACTTTCAAAATTAACTCTTCCATTTTCAGTTTCAATAAAAAAACCGGTTATTACACCTGGCTTGAAAGATTTCTTTTTTCCTCCTGCGTCAATAAATTTTACTTCCTTTTGAAGTTTCAAAATATTTTCCATTTTTATGCTGGCAGAAATTGTATCGTTGTTTAAACTAATAATTCCACCTTTGAGATAACCCGGCTTTTCTTTTTGATAATTTGTTGCAAATAGGTTAATATGAAGAAAGATGATGAGTAGTGCGATTGTAGTTTTCATTTTACAAATTTATTATGGTTTTATTTGATGGTTTTAGTCACTCCTTGTTTTATACAGAACGGAAAGGATTGAACCTTAGTGTATTTGACTTTGTTTTTATTCGATTCTATAGATTATAATTGCTTGCAAAAGTAAATTTCATATATATTAGATTGTGTTTTAGCAGAAAGGTTTAATTTATCTTTGAATTATTTATTCCGACTAACAAACAACTACAATTTCTTCTAAAATTAGAACGGAAGCGCATTTTAAGTTGAGCAAAGTCGTTTGTGTTAATCGGGTTAATTAAATCAAAACTTAAATTGTATATATTTTGAAGAAAATACCAGAAATATGTTGCTTGACCAGACATTAATTTCGAAGAAACTTTTTAATTACTACCTCGTTATTAACTAATTTAATTCGGGCCAAATAATAACCTTGCTTAAATGTACTTAAATCTGTTTGGTATAAAGTTGTGTACACTGCATCATTCAATACTAAAGCTCCTGTTACATTATAAATACTTACTTCTCTAATTTCCATCGAAGATTTAATGTTTATATGGTTTGATGCAGGATTTGGCCAAATTATAAGTTCGGTATCGCTTGTATTTATGGCCACATTGGTTATGTCGCAATTTCCAATCATATTTGCATCTAGCCATTCCAGTCTGGTGCTTATCCAATCCTTTAGTTTTTCAACTTCGCCTTCGTAGGTTTGGGGTTGTGCATCAACTTCAGGTGCTCCCACATTTATACCCAGTATCTTCCACTTCTGAAAATGTTTGTTCTGTGGGTTTTTCACTACATTATAAACCGAATCAATTACTCCAAAAATATATTCATCACTAAGAAGGTTTGCCCTGGCATCGAAATACTTGCAACTGGTTTGGTTCTTAAAATTCGTGTCGTAAAACAGTCGAGTCATCCAACCCGGCGATTTAACGCCTGGATTACAATCGTTTACTTTGTATGACCAACCCGAGCCATCGGTTGCTTTAAAAATGTAGCATTCGTTAATGTTCTTCCAGGCCCAATCGAAATCCCAAACCGGACCCGCAGTAATTTTACCGTTTTTATCTTTATGGAAATAGCGACTTTTTTTAAAGCCATCGTTGTTTCTCGAAATTTCGCTTACAATAAAGTAATCAATAAAACTCTCAACGTCAATATAATTAGGGTAACCACTTACTGGGTTATCATATCCTGAACTGTAAAGTTTTGTTTCAAACTCAGTAACGTAATCTTCAATGTAATTTTTTTGTTGCCAAACCAATTCATCCCATTTGGGATCGTGAAATACAAAATGCACATTATAATTGGAGTGGTTAATTGGTGAATAAGGTGATAACCAACTGTCGTAGTTCTTCCAGTAATCAATTTTAAAAATGTAGCCACCAGTTAATTCTTCCCCGTCAATATCGTCTTCTTTCAATTTTGCAATATCTACTCTGTTTTTATCGCGTTTTATCTTTTCAGTAAGCAAATAAATTCCCTGGTAACTTCCATTAATAATTACATCAACTAATTGTGCTCGTGGTGCATAATTTCCCAGTTTCGCAAAAAGTTTGTAGCCCAATATATTTCGCATAAGCGACTTATCATTGTAATGCGAAAGAAGTGTCCAATCATTTTCCTCTGGCATTCCTAAAATAGAAACGTTATTGTTCGAGCCATCAGCATTTCTTGTTTCTACAGCATACGGTTTTTGAGGATAATTTTGCGAGGAACTTCCCCGTAATTCAATACCAATATGACCGTTGTAGTCATTGGCAGCATCAGTGTATTTATTCACCCCATTTCCATTGGCGATTATTTTCATTGTTGCCATAATTTTAGGTTCATCTAAAATGGCTTTGCCGTTGGTGTTTATTATTACAAGGGGAAGCTCGGTTGTGAAGTCGGTTATTGTTTGACTTTTCAAGGAGGAGGAATAGAGCGAAATGAACAAAAGAAAAATAAAATAAAGTTTTATTTTCATTTCAGGTTGATTTGGTTTATTAGCAACTATATTTTAAAAGTTAGAATATTCTTAAAGGTTAAGAACATAAATAGCCGCATTAAAAAATGATTCGAAACGGTTTGTTAAGAGAAGACCCGCTTAAACAAAACGGGTCTTCTCATTAAACTTTTAATTCAAGAATGAACTAAACTATTCTATTATTTGTCCATAAACATTTAACTCTGCGAGGAAAGTATAATTGTTTGGTCCTTCCAAAGCAACAAATTTAAAGTATCTTGCTTCTGGCAAGAATGGAAGCGGGAACAACTGCACATCATTAATCTGAGAATTAAAATCAAAACTTCCCTGATCGGTAAAATTCTCACCATCGTTACTTGTTAAGATTTGGAATTTAGTGTGACCACCGCCATTTCCTTGTCTTCTTGCACAATCAACAGCCAACATTTTAACTGTATTTTTCATGTCGATTGTAATGTAATGAGGATAATCAGGAGATCCGGTTGACCATGTTGTATGCCAAAATGTATTAATATCTCCATCGAAAGCAGCAGTTACATACCCATTTACAGGACCTTCTCCTCCAGCTTCTTCCGAAGAGAAATCAATTATTTCCCAAACGGAACGATCCAATTTTGTTGCTACCTGTCCGTACACATCTAACTCGGCAAGGAAGGCGAAGAAATTGGAGCCCTTTGTAGCTTCGTATTTTATGTAACGTGCCATTGGTAGCGAGCCAAGGTTATATGCCATGCTGTCTAAATTTGCATCGTAGCCAAAAGTTCCTTGATCTACAAAATTAATTCCGTCAATACTTGTATGAATTTTGAATTCGGTTTGGCCGCGACCATCTCCTTGACGACGGAATGTTTTAATTTTGTTGATCTTAACAACATCTTTCATATCAACCACAAAGTAATGTGGATAACCTGGACTTCCACCAGACCATTGAGTATGCCAGAATGTACCAAGATTATTATCAATAGCAGCAGAAGCTAATCCATTTGGTGCACCTTCTCCAGGTTCTTCGGTTGAGAAATCAATAATTTCCCAGTTTGTTTTTGCTATTTTCTCGCCGTTAAATTCAATAAATAGTGGTAACGATGTTGTTTCAGAAGAAGCCTCGAAGGTATCGATTGCATTTTCCTCCGGAATATAGAACGACTGATAGGTCATTGTTCCTTCTGATTCCCATCCTCTGATAACAGTGCGCTCATCTTCAGGAAGTAT
>JBFFMM010000021.1:0-24101 GCA_041554075.1 Draconibacterium sp.
TAATTCGTTATGCGTGCGCTTTTTTGTCAAGTACCATTACAACAATACCACCTACAATTAAAACAATACCTACAACAGGCGGCCATTGAACGGTGTGACTTTTTTCTGCATTTATTTCAATAGGACCTAAATCAACCACTTTTTCTTTGGTTATAAAGTTAAATCCGGTATAAACCATCATTATAATTCCAAGAGCTACAAGCACAATCCCTAAAGTTTTTTTCATTTCTGTAAATTTTATAATAAACTCAATTTCAAAGAGCAAAGGTCAATACCTTTTAACGGGAAAGCATTACATAATTTTGACTTTGAATTACATTATTCACACATTTGGCATGTGTTTTTGAATAATTCTTTTGAGAATGGAATTTGGAAATGCGGTATAGGAGTTTATTCAGAAAATGAATTACAGTTTATTTTGAATTTTTCAACTCATTGAGAAGTTCTTTCAGATTAATGGTTGCATAAGTTGAAGCATAATCAGACATGGCGTAGGGAATGATCAATTCGTCGTTATTAATGATGGACCCACAGGAATAAACCACGTTGGGTACGTATCCCTCTCTTTCTTCTGCATTAGGCATCAATAGAGGAGATGTTAATCGGCCAATTTCCTTTTCGGGATTTTGAAGATCGAACAACGAAGCTCCGAGAACATATTCACGCATTGGGCCAACGCCATGTGTTATTACCAGCCAGCCCTCGGCTGTTTCAATGGGCGATCCGCAATTACCCATTTGAACAAACTCCCAGGGGAATTTAGGTTGTTGCAATAATGTTGCTTCGCGCCAAATTGAAATCTTATCGGAAAAGGTAATGTAATTATTAGAACCATCAAGACGACACAGCATTGCATATTTCCCATTCACTTTCCGCGGGAAAAGTGCCATTCCTTTGTTTTGTGCAATTTCGCCATGAAGAGGTAAAACCCGGAAGTGGTAAAAGTCAGTAGTGTTGATCATCTTTGGCATTATTGTAGTGCCATCGTAGGCGGTATAAGTTGCATAATAACTTATTTTGCCATCATCGTCGACATATTTTACAAATCGGGCATCTTCAATACCATTTTTTTCGTTCGCCGAAACCGGAAAAATTACACGTTCCGAAATATTTGTGTCCAACGAAAATTCAAGTTCGTAATGCGACGAGGCCAACCAGATGATCTGATTAAACAAAACTTCCTTTTCGGCAGGAAGATGCAACGATTTTCTTGCGTCTTTTATACAATCGCGCAGTTCGCCATAAGTAAATGTATCGTTTAATTTGTCGAGAATTAAATCGGAGGGGATAACCACATGAATATCCTTCATCTCGCTTAATTTCCTTATAAACGATGCTTTGTCGTATACATGTCGGCGGATATGTGCGGCTTCTTCCAGCATTTTGCCTACCGGTTCAACCGAAAGATTATTATTTTTATCCAATACACCCGTTCTGAAGACAATGGATGAAATATGTCCTTCTCCGGTAGCTCTGAAACTAAATATCACTCTTTTTTCATCCTTTGCAATCTCCGACTGGTCGGGGTGTTCTATTATTGATGGATTAAAAAAGGCGGCCGATTCAATCGAATACTCCATGGTAAAATAGGAGCCGATTAATATTTTTTGTGAAATGCCAAGCGATTCAGGTTCAACACTTAATAGTTTTAAAAGATGAGCAATCTTATTAAAATGCTTTTCGAAAACTTTAGAAATATTTCTATGGCGTAGCGAGTAATCCCTCAAGACCGGGCTCAAGGCTTGCGATACCGACAATTCAGACATGCCAAGCACCGAGCGGATGGTATTTAGCGCCCTTTCATCACCGGTGTAAAGAAATCGAGCAATTACCCTTGAGGTATCGGGAAGAAATTTAATCTCTTTCCTGTTTACGGTTACCTGCATAAAATTTCAATTTAAACTTTTATAAAGGTAGTGCTTAAAGTGGATTAATTAAGTATTCAGGTCATTCATTCAAAGAAGAGTGTATTTTCGAATAAACACCAAACCTTACTTTGTGTTTTTTCGTACCAGAAATGGCTCGTTCAATCCTAAGGCAGGTATGTCATGAAAAATTTACTTTCGATATTGGTGTTGTCGGTAATTTTAAATTCTTGTGCTTCAACAAATAAAATAGCCAATGAATCGATTCGTAATGCAATTATTGGTCAAAATGAAATGATTGTTTGCAAAAGAATGGGAATGCCTTCAAGAATTGTTCCTGCATCCGATGGGGGAAAGATAATGATATACGAATATTACAGTAAGGGAATGTATTTAACTCCGAATAAATCTGCGGTAACCTACAATGCGAACAGGGACTTAACAGGCGATAGGGAAGGATTCGTTCTTACTTTAGGTAAAAATATTGCAGCCAATGACTCGAAATTTACCATCTATCCAACAAATGTATCCTATTTAAAGGTGTACATTGACTCACAAGGGAACGCTGTTCGATATGAGCAGAATTTGCCTCAGGAACAATTGGATATTTACCATGAACGTTTCAAACACTTTAATATCAAAGACAAATAAAAAACTGAACTTATTTTTTTGTGTACGATCACTGTGTTAGTGATAAATAAGACTTGTAATACGGATGGAAAAGTATAAATTATTTTGTGAGTTTGTCATTTACATAACTTGCCAAAAGTTCATTCCAGAAAGAATCTCTGTACTGCGGCGGTATATTAATAAGTTCATTTTCTATCGCCCACAATATCTCAGGGTTTAATAACATATTGGGGTTAGATTCTTGGGTAAGAATTGCCATATCTCTCATTTTCCAAAGGGTCATTAAAAGTCTTCATTTAATTTCTTTTTAGTTAGAATCTTAAAAAGAACAAAGGTTGAAGTTGAAAAACCTATAAATGCCAGGGCTAATACAATTGCGAATAATGTTATCATAAAGTATTTTTTAGTATTTATTTACACGGACAAGTTACGTTCAATAATTAATATGTATAACTGTTAACTTGCTGAAATATCGGAATAAAAGGACTGTATTTTGGTAGGTGTTTTTCTGATTCAAATTGTCAGAATAGATGACAAGAGGCACCAAACAGGTTTATGGATTGGTGTACTAACTTCAGATTTAAATATAAACACCACTGTTTGAATTGTTTTCAGACTGCCTTTTTCATTTTTCTCGCCTTCCGATTAATAAATCGTTGAGCCTCGCCATATGATTTTAATTTACGGCTTATTGAAAGTATGTCGAATCTGGAACTGGGATTGTCAATATATTCTACAAAAACAGGATTGTGCTTTTGCTCTTCGTCGCAAGCAATGATGGTGTCATTTTCATAGTCGAATTTGAAGTTTTTGTGTTCTGCAAATACAAATTCTTGCCCTGATTTACCAAAGGTTTTGTCGTAGAAACGCGAAAAAACAAGGTATATCTTTCCGTTAGGCATGCCATAATATTGTGCGGGAAACCCGGTAGGTAAGTACGTTGCATACGTCTGATATACTAATTTTGCTGCAGTTTCCATGGCTTCCACTTTACTCTTTATATCCTGTAAAAATTTGTTTTCAAATAGTTAAAATCAACTTTTATAAGTTTACTAATTGCGGCTAAAAATTTTTTGTGCAAATAATTCTTCAACATTGATGTCGCAAAATAATTCTACAAATAAATTTTTATTTATGGTCTCGGGTTCAAGGCGTGTCGATATGGCATTCCCCTGTATAGTAATGAATTTGGTATTTACCAGTTCCATTCTTGCAATTTCCGTTTTGCTATTCATCGATACTCTTCTCATCTGCCAATATTTTAAATAGTTGTGTTAAACTTCATGTCAAAGCTACATAAAAGGTGTGTGGCCATGTAAGAATAAATACTGAAAACATTCTTCTGAATTGCTGAATTTCAACTAAGTAAAAAGAGGGTTGTAGCTGATCTTTTTCTCGTTTACTACGCATAGTTTTTCATTCTTAACGCTTTCTTATTTAGAAAAAGACGAGCCTCACCATAAGAATTAAGTTTTCTGCTAATTGAAAAGATATCGTATTTTGAATTCGGGTTATCTATGTATTCAGCAAAAATTGGGTTATGATTTTGTTGCTGTCCCGATGAAAAGATGGTATCAGTTTCGTAGTTAAACGAAAAATCTTTGTGTTCAGCAAAAACAAATTCCAGTCCTGTTTTGCCATAATCGACTTCGTAAAACCGCGAAAAAACCAGGTAGATTTTGCCATTTGGCATTCCGTAATAATGGGCTGGAAATGCAGTAGGCAAGTACGAAACATAGGTTTGGTGGATAAGCTTTGCTACTTTTTTCATATGCACATATTTGTTAGTTTAACTAATACGCAAATAGGCAACTTACCATATTGGTGTCTCAATTTTTAGCCTCCTGTAAGGAAAGGCAAACTTTATCTTTTTGTTGAAAACAGAATTTAATTTTAATTTATTGGCGTCCAACCATCTATATATTCCGAAAACAATTAAAAGGTAACCCTCTTGGTACTATTTTTTCGGTTGTTCTACCGCTGAATCACACTTCCAAAAAATACTGAATTCGAAAATAATTTACTGGTCCCAAGCCAAATTCCTCTGAAATTCATATTGTCGTGGTACGAAATAAGTTTACCTCTTCCAACGGCTTGTACACTAACAATTGGAGCGTTTTTAATTCGTTCGATATTGCCCTTGGAAACCCAGCCACTCACATAAGGTGTTGCACTGAATTTTACCGGTTCAGCATATTTAATTTCGAGTGTTTTAGCCACTGTAGTTGATGTTTTAAAAATAGCCAGATTGTTATTGGTGTACCCATAACACAGCGGATGTGTAATATCGATCTTTGCATTAAAAATAGCGCCACTTATACGATTAAGATTGTTTTCTTTGTTGCGTTCCGAATAATTTAAATAACTAATCGTGTCGGCTTTGAGTTTGGTTTCGAACTTTGTTTTTCCCAAATCGTTTTGTGCAGTCCACTCGGTGGCATTTTTATACGCAATTAAAATACCTCCTTGTTCCACCCAGTTTTTCAGCTTTTGAATTTCCCAATTGCTCCATTCGTTAAAAGCACCGGTTAAAATTATTGTGTTGTATTTGTTGAGGTTTATTCGATTTAAAAATGAGCTTTCGGTTAAAGTAAGGGGGATATGAAAACGTTGATCGAATAAATGCCAAATTTCTCCGGCATCTCGGCTGTTTGAACTTCCGCCCACAAATAGCAAAATTTTGGGTTTTTGCAGATTGACAAAACTATTGCTGCCTAAGTCAATTCCTTCGGGCGAAAGTCCGGTTGGTACTGCATAAAAATCGATTCCACATGACGCAGAGACTTGTTTTACCAACCTGGAGATTTGCTCTTCGCTATGGTTTTGATTACTTATTGGTAGCCAAATGGTGCCGTAGCTGAACTGCTCTTTTTTTCCATCTATTTCCAAGGTAAACTTATCAGTCGCCACTTTTGTGATCAAACCCTTTTTTTGCAGTTGGTACAGTGCTTCGGCTGCCGGAAATTCATTCCAGCGGAAAACATAGCCCAGTTTTTTATTTTCTCCAATTACTTTTCCGTTTATGTTTTCGGCCACTACAGGCTGGTCAGAGATTTTTATGTTTTTTGTTGAACTCAATTTTGCACTTGGTATGTTCATGGCATGTGGAAAAGTCCAGGTCGATACGTCGTAAAAAGTAGTGTCGGTAAACGAATGCACTTCTTCGAAAATTGATTTTATCAGTCGGAACTGCTTTTGTTTCAACGGAACCACAAAACTAGTTTGGGCTTTAAAATTGAAGTTGTTGACACTTAGATCAGCAGTGTTTTTATAAACTTTTATTTGATGTTGGTTAAGTATATCAACAAAAAGTTGGGTTTTAACTTTATCGTTTTCACTACCAAAAATATAGGCTTTCACATCATCTTTATCGGCCAGTTTTAGTGCGTCCGAATAAAATACCTTTTGAAAATCAAGTAATTCGTCGTGCAAGTTTGTAGCAGCCTCCAGTGTTGATAAAGACACCGTAAACTGATTTTTTATAGCAAAGGAAAGTTTTTTAGTACCGTTTATTGTTTCCCTGATTCTTCCCCGAAATCCGGCCTGTTCGAATAGAATTCCAATGCCGGCATTTAAGTCGGGATACGAAGAGCCTTTCCCTAAATAATAATCGTCAAATTGTTCTTCTGAAAAATAGGACGAGCCGATTTGATCCAGAAACTTTGCATGATATTGGGCAATTTTATGAGTGAGTTCGTAATTTTTTTCAGGAGTTAACGGATTGTTTCGGGTGGGTACTCCGGGTTGAAAAAAGAAAGTGGAATTGGCGCCCATTTCGTGATGATCGGTTACAATATTGGGTTTCCATTCGTGAAATTTTGCCACCCGTCCTTTACTTTCAGGATGCACCAACAAAAGGTAATCGCGGTTCAAGTCGAACCAATAATGGTTGGTGCGTCCACCCGGCCAAACTTCTTCAAATTGGCGCGAATTCGTATCGCCATTTGCGCTTTCACTTTGGTGCATATTTGCCCAGGTACTGTGTCGGGTAAATCCATCGGGATTTAAACACGGATCAACAATAACAATCGTATTATCGAGTAGTTTATCTATTTTATCCCCTTCGGCTGCAGCCAAATAATAGGCGGTTAATACCGACGAGTTGCTTGCACTCGATTCGTTTCCATGCACAGAGTACGTGAGACTTACAACAAGGGGAATTCCATTCTTGGATATATTTTCTCCCGGCTCTGAAAAGTTATAATGCATTTGTTTTAATGCATCTAATTTTTTCTGATTTTCTGCTGAAGTAAATACCAAATGTACCAGTGGCCTGTTTTCCCAGCTACGGGCATATTCGTAAAGTATGGCGCGGTCAGAAATCCGGGCAATTTCTTTCGCATAGTTTAAAACCTGATCGTGAGTGAGGTGCCATTCGCCTATTTTTTGATTAAAAAACTGCTCGGGAGTTGGAATGTTTTCGTTGTAATTTACATCATCTGGAATGAAATAATTTAAATCTTCCTGTGAAAATGACAATAATATGAAAAATAATAGGGAAAATAGTGTAATAAATCTTTTCATTTTGCTATTATTGATATTTATTATTATGTGTTGAACGGCCAAAACATTTCTCTAAGATTGTAAAAAAAGTTAGGGTTATCAAATGGAAAGGCCGACAATCAATATTAATTGTATTGTTTCACTTTTTTTTTAGAGGGGAGATTAATCCTTTTCATTCTTTTTTATTCTAAGTTCAAATCATTTTGATTACTTTTATATTCCAAACAATAACCAACCAAAGTTCAGAATCTTGAAAAGCACCAGAATTACCTATATCCTTTTACTTTTACTTGTATTAATTGCAAGTAGTCAGTTTGCTGTCGCTCAGAAAACGAAGGGGGTTGTATTGACAGAAAATTACCAGAATCGCCCCTTAAAGGATTTTCTTTTGGATTTGCAGAACAAGTACAATCTAAAGGTATTTTATAAAGATGCGTGGGTTGATCCTTATTCGATTACCAAAAAATTTGACAACACGCCCCTTGCGCAAGCACTTAATAATGTCTTTTTTGAACATGATCTGAGCTACGATTTTTTTCAGGACAATGGAATTGTGATTTTTCGTCGTATTGCAGATACTCGTTCAAAGTTCGATGATTTTTCGCAAACTTTGGTTGTGGGGGATCCCATTAATCAGGGACGATACAAAAATGCAAAACTTTCGGGAAGGGTGTTAGATGGCAAAACTGGAGAACCACTGGCCGGAGCCGTAGTTTTTAATAATAAATTACAAAAAGGAACCACTTCGGGAAGTAATGGCGATTTTGAAATGCTTATACCAACAGGCGATCATCTATTGAATATTTCGTTTATTGGATTTGAAAGCTCAAGTTTAAAAGTGAGGTTAATTGAAGATGGATTTGCCGATTTTCAATTGTTTGAAGAAACGCATAATATTGAAGAAGTAACTGTACTTGGGAAGGATACCGATTTGCCTCGGGCCCAAATGAGTATGCTTCAAATGTCGGGAAAAGAGATGAAGCAGCTTCCTGCTTTAATGGGAGAAGTTGATGTTTTAAAAGGGTTAAGCATGTTGGCAGGTGTGCAAACGGTTAGCGAACTTTCATCGGGATTTAATGTACGTGGCGGAAATACCGACCAGAATTTGATACTCATCAATGGAAGTCCTGTATTTAATTCTTCGCACCTTTTTGGTTTTCTTTCGCTTATTAATCCAGATGTAGTTGAAGATGTACGTTTATTTAAAGGCGGAATGCCGGCACGATACGGAGAACGTGTTTCGTCGGTAATGGAAGTTGAATTTAAAGAAGGGAACAATGAAACCTTAAAAATGTATGGCGGAATTGGAGTTATTAATTCGCGTTTAACCATTGACGGACCGCTGACGAAAAACAAAAAGCTAACTGTAATTGCCGGTGGACGAAGTTCTTACACCGATTGGATTTTAAAAAAAGTACCTAATCCTGATTTAAACCAAAGTGTTACCCATTTTTACGATGTTTCGGGTAAAGCCACATATAAATTCGACCAGCACAATAAAATTAGTATAATGGCCTATTCGAGTAACGACGAGTTTAGCACAAGCGCACAGTCGGTTACGGAATACGGAAATATCCTGGCCGACGTAAAATTAAATTCGCGTTGGACCGAGAAATTGTATGGCGAACTGGATTTGTCGTATAGTAATTACGATTATCGTTTAAGCGATTATGGCAACGGAAAATCTTACGAAGCCTATTTTTTGGATAATAATCTGGAATACAGTTCGGGAGCTTATACTTTTAAATGGCACGCCGAATCGAGACACAACGTGGAAAGTGGTGTTAAAGTAGTTTACAATGAAATTAGCCCGGGAGAAATTGTTCCAACAGATGAATTTACAGTAATTGAACCACGCAAAATGAACAAGGAAAAATTGCTTGAATGGGCTGTATTTTTGAGCGATGAGTTTCAGATTCTTCCTCAGTTTTCGATGGTTGCCGGTTTGCGTTACAGTCATTTTAGCAACATTGGCACACCCGTAGTTTATTTGTACGATCCCGACAAATCAAAAGCTCCGGAAACAGTAGTCGATTCGATGTTGTTTGGTCCCAATGCTGTGTCTGCTTCCTATGGTGGTCTGGAACCGCGTTTGGCATTTAATTACGATGTAAGCATGAACACATCCTTAAAAGTGAGTTACCAGCGAACACGCCAAAATGTTTTTCAGCTCAGTAACAATGCCGTAATTTCGCCTGCTGAAACCTGGAAAGCAGCCGATTATCATCTCAAACCATTGGTTTGCGACCAAGTTGCATTGGGTGTTGAAAATAACTCATGGATTAATACTGTTGATCTTTCAATTGAGGTGTATTACAAAAATCTTCAAAATTTAATAGAATACAAAAACGGAGCACAGCTAATTATGAACGATCATATAGAAACGGCTCTGTTACCCACAAAAGGCTATTCGTATGGAATTGAGCTGAGTGCCAAAAAGTCGTTTGGACGATTGACCGGTTATACCAGTTATGTATATTCCCGAACCATGCGCAAAACCGATAGTGAGTTTGATGAGGAAAACTTTTGGGGTGGCGATTTTTATCCTTCCATTTACGATAAACCGCATGATTTCTCAATGACTGCAACCTACAACATAAGTCGCAGATGGCGTTTGTCGGGAAATTTTGTTTATGTATCGGGACGACCTGTTACCTTACCCGAAACAAAATACCGCTATGCTGGTGAACTTTTGGTCTATTATTCCGAAAGAAATAAATACCGCATGCCTTCGTACAACCGACTCGATGTGTCGCTTACCTTTGATCAGAACCTGAGAAAAAAGCGGATGTGGAAAGGAAGTTGGACATTGGCTATTTACAATGTTTATGGTCGTAATAATCCATACTCTGTTTATTACAAAAAAGCAGTTCCGGGAGAAAGTAATAATTACCGTCGTTACTCCATGTATAAGCTTTCTGTAATTGGTATTCCGGTTCCATCATTAACCTATAATTTTACATTTTAATGAAAAAGGTACTATTATATTGCTTGTTATTCACAGGATTTTTATCGGGCTGCGAAGATGTTTATGAGCCTGCGATTGATAGCGTTGAAGGTACAATCGTTGCCGATGCACGAATCGTTTGTGGCGAAAATATACACCATGTTTACTTATATAATTCCATTGGGTTTTATGAAAGTGATGGTGAAAGCACCGGTATTTCAGGAGCTACTGTAAAACTAATTGACAGTAACGGCAATGCTTTTGAATTTAATGAGTTAGGCGAAGGAGATTATCGTTTAAATTCACCAATTAATCCTATGTTAGATTATAAGCTGGTAATCGAAAAGTCAGGAGAAACCTATGAATCCAACGTTGAATCAGTTCCAAAAATACCGGCGCTGGATTCCGTTTACGGTGTTCCTGAAGTTTTAGTCATCCAGGAGGGAGGTGAAAACGATGTTGACAATTTTACTAAGTCAAAAGGAATAAGGGCACATGCTGATATTAAAACAAATACTGAAATGCCCTATTACAAATTTACCGCCCGGAAAATCCTCCTATACACTTATCCTGTTGATACGGTAATATTCTTTGTCCCAACAGTTCTAATAAGGTATGGTTGGAAGTCCTACTATCCGAAAGGATCATTTAATATTGCAGCTCCTCCGGAATATTCGAGCTCAACCGATATTAAGAAGCATCCATTGTTTTTTCTCAATAAATGGCTGTTAACCGGCGAAGCTGAATCGTGTGGAGGATGGATTTTAATTTTATATCAACACGGAATTAGTGAATCGGCTTATAATTATTATCAGGATTTAAATAGCCAGCTTGGATCGGATGGGAAATTATTTGATCCCTTGTATGTTCAGGCTCGAAATAATTTAAAATGTACGTCCAATCCAAAAGCACTCATTTTAGGTAATTTTGAAATTTCGAGAAGAAGTGAAACCAGGTATTTTGTTCGTTTTGTTTCCGATGAAGAAGGGTATATATTCCGTCCAATATACGATTTTTATGATATTCCACTTAAAGGGGAGCAACTCGAACTTCCTGAATTTTGGAATTATTTTTAAACACTGTAACTAAATGATAAAGAGCTTAAAAATAGTATTGATTCTGGTCTGGGTAGGTTTTGTTTTTGAGGCCTACACTCAGGATACAAATAATAAACTGATTCTTTTCGCCGATCGAAATTTCTGTATTTCGGGAGATACCCTGTGGTTTAAAGTGTGGGTGCCCTCGGAGTTGGATCGGTTTGGAAATGTTGTTCATGTTCAGTTGGAAACAGCAAACGGAAATCTGGTTTCGAGTGTGGCACGCAAGAGCAGTGACGGATGCGCCGAAGGATTTATTTCAGTACCTGACTCGCTAAGTACCGGCCTTTGTTACCTGACCTCGTTTTTAAACGCACAGCGTAGCGAAAAGAAAATAGAATCCATCGGTAAATCGGTTTATGTATATAATCGTTTCGAAGAGTATGTTCGGCAAATGGAGGTTCCCAATCGTTCAAATTACGAACTGATTACAGATGGAAAATCAATGGCGGAAATTTCGATTGATAAAACCAAATTTGAAGGTCGCGATCAAGTGAATGGAGCTGTGACTCAAAATACGAACGAAATTTTGTTTGCTGTTGTTAGTGCCCGGGTTATTGATCCATTTTCGGATAAACACAGTGGCTTTTTAAAATTTGATTTAAGGGATGATACTTCTGTTATTCCACCATTTGCCGAAAAGGATGGAATACTGATTAGCGGTGTTGTAAAGGGAACGGATGAATCACGAGATACCAGTAATTTGGTGTTGTTGTCAATTACTGAAGACCCTCCTTATTTTGATTATTATTACTGTGGGGAAGAGGGGAATTTTCATTTTTTCTTAGAAAATGCAGAGGGAAATGCAAATATTATTTTGCAAACAGTTGGGAATAACGAATCCGAATCTGAAATAAGACCTATCTTGAATCACTTAAAACGGATGAATCAATTTCGATTAGACACGCTTGTTTTTACGACAGATCAATTCAATTTTGTTGATAATGGATTGAAAAATAGCTTTTATTCAAAACTTTTTAACCGACAAATTTCAGCCGATAATTCCTATTTCTCAATGCCAAATACATTTGGCCTCCCTTTTTATGGTGTGCCAACACTGCATGTTATTCCTGATGAGTTTTTTGACCTTCCTGATTTTAAGGAAATTTCGCGCGAGCTTTTAAGTGGTTTTCAATACCGGACAAAAAACGACGAAATACTATTCCGCGTATTAAATTCCGATCAGAAAAGATTTTTTGAAGAACAACCCTTGCGATTACTCAATGGAATACCTGTATTTAAGAATAGTTTTTTTAGCGAGTTAACTTCTTCCGATATTCATTATATCGATCTTGTTCAAAGCGAACGCGTTTTTGGCGATTTAAAGTTTAATGGCGTTTTAGCGGTGGCACTAAATAATCAATCCAATTCATGGTTGGCGCAGCAACCCAATGTTTTTCAATACAAGGGGGCTTGTTTGCAGCCGGAGAAAAGGCCAGCATATGGAAATAGGCCTGAGCTTAAAACAACAGAGCCAGATATTCGCCAAAACTTTATTTGGGAGGTGTTGCCAGCTAATGGCGTTTATAACTTTAGTTTTTATTTGTCAGATGTTACAGGAATTGTTGAGATATCGGTGGAAGGACTTACTAAATCGAACCGGATTTTTAAAACATCAAAAACAATAGAAGTAAAATGAGTTCACTAAAAATACATGCCGGAGTTATTCTTTTAATGCTTCTGAGCTGCTCTGTTTTGGCACAAAAAAAGGAGGGATTAGGGCATAAACTAAATAGTTCGTCGAATCGATTACAAGGCAAATTAATCGGAAAGGTTTATCGTATTACAGCTGAAGCTAATCGTAATTTCTTGTATCCAAACGATTGGGTGGAAGGAGATATTTTGTTGACCAATGGTGATAAATATGAAAATAGGAAGCTTCGTTATGAAGCGAATGAGGATGAATTGATTGTTTATAATGCAAATACTTTTACCCTGTTTTTTGTTGAAAAACAATTGGTAAAATCGTTTACTTTTATTGAAGAGAATAAACTTCACAAATTTGTAAAACTCTCAACAGTAGGCGACAGTGCAAAAGATCGTTATTTTGAAGAGTTGTATTCCGGTGCACACAAATTCCTTGCTTTTTATTTTGTGTTTGAATACAAAGTAAGCCCTTATGTGGATAGAAATGGAATTACGCGCGACTCTGAATTTCAAATTCAAACCAATTATTTTATGTATTCAGAAAGCCATGGTTTACAAAAGATGGACATAACCCGAAGGTCATTTTTTAATGCATTTCCCGAAAAGAAAAAGGAAATAAGAAAAATGTTTCGAAAAAATCATATAGCTGTTCAAAACGAGCCGAGCATGATTGCTGCTTTTCAACTGCTGGAAAAAAACAAAATAATCGATTAAATAGTTTTTTTGATTTCTGCGCAACCCTTTTTCAATATTCCACATCTAGTAGTTAAACTTAACAAAATGGAAAAATTCCATTTGTAAATCAAGTAATTCAACTACTATGAAAAAACTCTGTTTGCTGCTATTCGCTACAATTTTGTCCTTTCCCGTTTTTGCCCAGCGCGAAAAAGGTTATGTTTATTTAAAGAACGGATCAATATTAAAAGGGAAATACAGCTATCTGGAAAATCAGCAGAAAGTAAAGCTTGAAACTTCGGGTAATATCTGGATTTTTGGTGCAAACGAAATCGATAGCATTTCAGCCAAACGCATTCAAACGTTTCACGAAATTGACCAATCGTTTCCCGAATCGAAGTTTTTTTATCGCACTGAATTGGGCGTATTGGCTGGTAGCGCCGATAACAGCCAGTCGGCACCATTTAGTTTAACGGGTTCTGTAAATTACAGGTTAATGCCCAAAATATCGCTTGGCTTAGGTTTGGGGCTCGAGTTTTTTAACGAAACCTACATGCCTGTTTTTGCCAACTTTGAGTACAAGCTCAGAGAAAGTAGTTCTTCTCCGTATTTATTTTTGAAAGCGGGTTACCAGGTGCCTTTAGAAGAATCGAATGCCATTTACTATGATGTTTATCCTGTGTGGTCGAGTTTCGCACCCTGGCCAGGATATTACGGTCAGGAAGGGTACGACACCAAGGGAGGTTTTTTAATCAATCCCGGACTTGGATACCAGCAAATGTTTACACCCGGTTTTGGTATGAATTTCGCCGTCGGGTATCAGTTTCACCGATTGAATTACAATGGCGAAAACGACTATTCACTTGATATCGATTACAATCGCTTAAGTATTAAAGTTGGAATAATCTTTAACTAAAAACACACCAAAACAAATGAGAACTTTAAAAACGATAATAGCACTTACCCTTTTACTAATTGGTTTTAACTCGTGTATGGACGAATACACTGAAGAGTTTACCGCAAACAAACCCATTTACCTTTCGTACGAAGATTTGCGTTCTGCCGTAAAATTCAGCGAAAGCAGAGACCTTGTTAATCCCGGCAAAATTTATTTTAAGGACGATTATCTTTTTGTGAACGAAGAATTTAAAGGCGTTCATATAATTGATAACAGCAATCCTGAGAGTCCAACAAATATTGGTTTTATAGAAATTCCGGGGAATGTTGATATTGCCATTAAAAACAATGTTTTGTATGCCGATAGTTATGTTGATTTGGTGGCCATTGACATTACAAATATAAATCAACCGCTTGAAGTCAGCCGAGTTGAGAGTATTTTACCTTACACTTTACCAATACACGATAACGATTACCGAATAGCCGATGTCGATGAAGACAAAGGAGTGGTAGTTGATTGGGAAATTACCACTGTTCGTCAGGAGATGGAATACCATTATTACCCTTATTATTTTCGGGCGAAATACGATTATGCAATGATGGACATGGCGCCGACTTCGCCAAATTCAGGACTGGGAACTACTTTTGGAGTAGGTGGATCTATGGCACGCTTCGGTATGTACGACGATTATTTGTATGTAGTCGATCAGGCCAACTTGCACATCCTGGATATAAAAGAGGCTGAAAATCCAAAAGATATTGGCAAGCAAAGTGTGGGCTGGGATGTAGAAACGATGTTTGTTTACGACGATCATATGTTTTTTGGAACACAATCAGGGATGCGGATTTTTAGCCTCGAAGTACCAACTGTTCCGACCTACATTAGCGATTTTTGGCACATTACCAGTTGCGACCCGGTAGTAGTTGCCGATGGTTATGCTTATGTAACTTTGCGCGGTGGAAATGATTGTGGCAGTACAGTTAATCGCCTCGATGTATTACAACTTTCTGCTAATTACACAGACAATACATTAGTAGGGTCGTATCCTTTGCATGGTCCTTATGGTTTGGGAATTGATGACGATATTTTGTTTGTGTGCGATGGCGATGCCGGACTTAAAGTGTACGATGTAAGTGATAAAACACAAATCGATGACCATATGATTTCCAGCTTTCCGAACATAAATGCTTACGATGTTATTCCCTTAAATAATTTCCTGTTTATGATTGGCGATGATGGATTTTATCAATACGATTATTCCGACCTGCAAAATATTCGACAAATAAGTTTTATTCCGGTTAACAATTAACCAATCTATTCTTGGTCATGCCCTTGCTTTTGGCGGGGCGTGGCTTTTAATAATTTTGCTATGAAAAATATTTTGAGGATTACATTTGTAGTTTTAATGGTTTTCAACTTGGGTTGTGAAAAAGAAGAGCTGGATAATAGAATTATTGGACGGTGGGTTGAAGAAGAGTTTAAATCGGATACTTTAATCTTTGAGAGCAGAGGCAATCTTTTGAAAATTAAATCTGTGAGTAAACAACACCTTGATTTTTTATATGAAATAGTAGATGATAGCATTGGTCTCCAATGGGTTTATTCTAGCGGTATTTACATACCTAACTTTCATTATTTTAGTGTTGACAATGATCGATTAAGCATCGGCAACTTTTATGTTGATAGTCTCGAAAGTAATACATTGCTGAAATTTAATAAAATTCAGTTCTAACCAATCTTGTATTCCAGTCATGCCCTTGCTTTGGCGAGGGTGTGGTTTTTTTAAATTTTTAAAACATAGTTATGAGATTCACCATAAAAATAATTTTGATGATTACACTTTTGGGAAATTTCTCATGTTCAATTTTTAAGGATGACGATTTTACAGATCAATCTCATATAGATTATTTGTTTGGAGTCGAGGAATCTGGGAGATTAAAAAAAGAACTTCATTTTTCTGGTTCCAATGATGAAACTGTGAATTCAGATATTGAATTTGTTTATGAAAATGATAGGCTGATTAAAAAGATTTATAACGATTATAATTGGAATGAGCCTTTTGTCTTGCAAAAAGACACCTTTTTCTATGTGAATGGGAAATTGTCCGAAATGTTGCACTATTTCCGAAGAGGTGCTGTAACAAGTCCGCTTATTATTTCAGAAATTCATAAGTACTCTTATCCTGATGTTAATAGCAAAATTGAAGTGATTCGTGAAGAAACCGGAGAACTGGATGATTCTGTAAAGTATATCTACTCTGGCAATTTAGTTATTGAAGAAAGACATTTCAATCATCAAGGAGAGTGGGGGAGCAAATTCGAATACAACTCCAACGGAAAATTGTACAAATCTTCCGATTTAGATGGAACAAATTTGGTGATTAATTATTTTGACGAAAACGGAGTTTTGAAATCATCTGCGAGTATGGACTCTGATGGAGTTAACGTGCTTATGTTAATTCGCTACGAAAGAGAAATAAAAGGGAATAAACTAAAAATAAAAAAGTATTTAGAAGATATGCGTGTAAATTCGGTTGAACCGTTTTTAACATCACACAAAGTATTTGAAAATGAAAAGCTGGTTGAAGAAGTGAAGTATCATCCAACTTTTTCTGGCTCACAGTGGTACTGTTACCGGTATGAATATAATTGAAACTTTTTATGATTGGCGACGACGGCTTTTATCAATACGATTATTCCGACCTGCAAAATATTCGTCAGGTCAGTTTTATTTCGGTTCTGAAAGAACAATAAACGATATTCAGATTTTATTTTAAGGCTCGGTAAACTACCGGGCCTTTTTCTTTGTTAATCAATACGTAATCGCATATAATAATGTACTTTTGCGGTTTGATAAAATAGAGACATGAGGCAGAAGGAAAATAGAAAGTGGTGGAAAGTTTTATTACCAACAATTGTTATTGCAAATATTGGTTTGGTGATCCTGATTTTAGTTTCGGCGCGTCCCGACGATTCAAAGGTAATTGTTAAAAGTGAAACGCAATTTAAAGCAGTTTATATACCAAACAAGGTGAGCTTTGCCGGTGAAGAAATGCCTCTCCATCGATTTGATGTGAAAGAGGCCCTCGACCGCGAATTACTCTCAAATGCTTATTTCCATTCGCAAACCATTCGATATATAAAAATGGCTCCGAGGTATTTTCCTATTATCGAGCCTATTTTAAAGAAGAATGGAATTCCCAATGATTTTAAATACCTGGCGGTTGCTGAAAGTGGTTTTAACCCGCGCGCCGTATCACCGGCACGTGCAGTAGGTTTCTGGCAATTGTTAGAAGGCACTGCCACCGATTACGGATTGGAAATTAATAGCGAAGTAGATGAGCGCTACCACATTGAGAAAGCTACTAACGCAGCTTGTGCTTATTTAAAAGATGCCTACAAAAAGTTTGGCACCTGGACATTGGTAGCAGCAGCGTACAATAGAGGCATGACAGGTATTCAGCGCCAAATGGACAAGCAGGAGCAAGAAGATTATTACGATTTACTAATTACCACGGAAACTGCCCGGTATGTATATCGGATTGTAGCTTTAAAACTAATTCTGGAAAATCCGGAGAAATACAACTTTTATATCTCAGACGATGAAAAATACCCGATCATTCCAACAAAAGAAGTTGAAATTACAGGCTCGGTATCCAGTTTTTCAGATTTTGCAAAAAAGCAGGAGATTAGTTACAAGGTTTTGAAAGATTTTAATCCCTGGTTACGGGAAAATGAATTAACCTACTCCGGTAGAAAAAGATACTGGGTTAAAATTCCGCAGTTATAAAGTCAATTATTTTGTCATTTCGAATGAGTGAAACGAACGAGAAATCTGTAACACCAAAGCTGTTGAGTAACAGATTCCTTACTATGTTTGGAATGATAATAAGTTAGAAGGCTGATATATAAAAACGCAAGGCAAGAAACGTCGAACAAAATACAGAACTTCCAGAAGAACAAATTGATCAGGAAGAAATGATAGTGGTACAAGGTGCACGTGTTCACAATTTAAAGAACATTGATGTTAATATTCCACGAAATAAACTAACGGTAATTACCGGCTTAAGTGGAAGTGGAAAATCGTCGCTGGCATTCGATACAATTTATGCCGAAGGACAACGCCGTTATGTTGAAACTTTTTCTGCTTATGCCCGCTCATTTTTAGGAAATATGGAGCGTCCCGATGTGGATAAAATTACGGGTTTGAGTCCGGTTATTTCCATCGAGCAAAAAGTAACCACACGTAATCCTCGTTCAACGGTTGGGACAGTTACCGAAATCTACGATTTCCTGCGTTTGTTGTACGCCCGCGCCGGCGAAGCTTTTTCGTACAACACCGGCGAGAAGATGGTGAAATACACGGAAGAAAAAATCATCAACCTGATAAAAAATGATTTTGCAGGGAAACGGATTAATATTTTGGCCCCGGTTGTAAAAGGTAGAAAAGGACATTACCGCGAGTTGTTTGATCAAATTCGGCGTAAAGGATTTTTAACGGCTCGAATTGATGGGAAACTTACGGAATTGATTCACAATCATAAAGTTGATCGTTATAAAAACCACTTTATTGAAATATTAATTGATAAGTTGGTGGTTGACGAAGCAGGAACAAAACGCCTGAAAGAAAGTGTTCAAACTGCCATGAAACACGGGCACGGAATTTTGATGATTCTTGATCACGATACCGATGAGGCCAAATATTACAGCCGATTGTTAATGTGTCCAACAACGGGTATTTCGTATCAGGAACCGGCACCACATAATTTTTCGTTTAATTCGCCACAAGGAGCTTGTCCAAAGTGTAATGGTTTAGGCCGGATTACAGAAATCGATATGGACAAAATTTTACCCGAAAAAGATAAAAGTATTTCAAAAGGAGGAATTGCACCGCTTGGTGCCTATAAAAATGCATTGATTTTTTGGCAGATTGAGGCTTTGGGAGAAAGACATGGTTTCAATTTAAAAACACCTGTAAAAGATATTCCGGAGGAAGGATTAAACGAAGTATTATTTGGCACAAACGAACGCATTCAACTTAAAAATACACCACTAGGCAACAGTTTAAACTACATGATGACCTATGAAGGGGTGATAAAATACATTGACAGCCAGCGTGAAGAAAACACCTCAAAAACCGCACAGAAATGGGCCAACCAGTTTGTGAAAAAAATTGAGTGCCCCGAGTGTAAAGGAATGCGTTTAAAAAAAGAGTCGCTGTTTTTTAAAATTGATGGCAAAAATATTACAGAACTTGCTCAGTTGGATTTGGATGAACTGGGTGTTTGGCTCGATGGTTTGGAAGAGCGCATTTCAGAGCGTCAACGAAAAATCGGGGTCGAGGTAATAAAGGAAATCCGCGACCGATTGGGTTTTATGTTGGGAGTTGGATTAAATTATCTGGCGCTGGATCGAACCGCGCAAAGTCTTTCCGGTGGAGAGTCTCAGCGTATTCGGCTGGCAACACAAATTGGCTCGCAGTTGGTAAATGTATTGTATATTCTCGATGAACCAAGTATTGGTTTGCATCATCGCGATAATTTAAAACTGATTCAGGCGTTGGAGCAATTGCGCGATTCGGGCAACTCGGTTATTGTGGTGGAGCACGACAAAGATACCATGTTGGCCGCCGACCATTTGATTGATATGGGACCACACGCCGGACGACACGGTGGGGAAGTGGTGGCTGCCGGTTTACCCAGCGATGTTTTAAAAGCAAATACTTTAACTGCAGATTATCTCAATGACCGCAAAAAAATTGAGGTTCCGAAAAAACGAAGAAATGGCAAATCAGATATCCTGAAGATTTCGGGTTGTTCGGGGAATAATTTGAATAATGTTACGGTTGAAATTCCGCTCGGAAAATTTATTTGTGTTACCGGGGTTTCGGGAAGTGGAAAATCGACTTTGATAAACGAAACTTTGCAGCCAATTTTGAGCCAGCATTTTTATAAATCGGTAAAAGATCCGCTGCCTTACAAAAAGGTGGAAGGTTTAAAATTTATCGATAAAGTAATTCGCGTTGATCAGTCTCCAATAGGTCGCACTCCGCGCTCAAATCCGGTTACTTATACCAATGTTTTTTCTGATATAAGAACGTTATTTACACAACTGCCTGAAGCTAAAATAAGGGGCTATAAACCCGGACGTTTTTCGTTTAACGTAAAAGGTGGTCGCTGCGAAGATTGCCAGGGAGGTGGTTTGAAGTTGATTGAAATGAATTTTTTGCCCGATGTGTATGTACATTGCGACAAATGCAACGGAAAACGCTACAACCGCGAAACACTGGAGGTTCGTTACAAAGGAAAATCAATTAGTGATGTGTTGAATATGACCATTAATACAGGTGTCGAGTTTTTTGAACACATTCCTTCAATTGCTACCAAACTTCAGACTTTAAAAGATGTTGGTTTGGGGTACATTACACTGGGGCAGTCGTCAACTACACTTTCTGGCGGTGAGTCGCAACGTGTAAAACTGGCTTCGGAACTGGCCAAACGCGATACTGGCCAAACGCTTTACATTTTGGATGAACCAACTACCGGACTACATTTTGAAGACGTGCGTGTGTTGCTGGAAGTGTTGAATAAATTAGTTGATAAAGGCAACACGGTTATTGTAATTGAGCACAATATGGATGTGATAAAAGTGGCCGATCATATTATTGATGTTGGACCCGAAGGTGGAAAACACGGTGGGAAGATTCTTTGTGCCGGAACACCTGAAGAAGTGGCACTAAATAAAAAATCGTATACAGCGAAATTTCTGAAACAGGAACTGGGAATTTAGTGGGTAGTCGAGTCGTAATTTAAATTAGAACTTCTGCATGACTGTCATTTCGAGCGGAGTGTGAAATCTGCCAAAAATTACTACAGATTAACGGTCAATGGTTTTTATTTCTCAGGCCTACTTAACCAGAAAATGACAATTGCTTCATTATTTTGTCAGTGAAAATTTCATAAACTCTCCAATAACTTTATGATAATTTGAAAGTCTTTCAATACATTTACATCTATTAAACAGTTAAGCAATCCATGAAACAAATCGAAATATTCTGTAAAAACACCAATTCCACACATATTTATCCGATGGGAACGTCACTGTTGGAAGTCAGTCAGAATTTAAATATTGAACTGGAGAATACACTCTGTGGCGCTATTGTTAACCACCAGGTAAAAGAACTGTCGTTTTGTGTAGTTAAACCCAAGTACATTGAATTTATTGATGTATCGCATCCCGACGGAATGAGGATGTACATCAGAAGTTTGATTTTCGTACTTTATGCCGCTGTTAAAGAGGTATTTCCTCATGTATCCTTAAAAGTGCAGAACGGAATTTCGAACGGTTATTTTTGTGAGTTGCATGGTTTGGACAGAGAAATTTCTGAATCAGATTTATTTTCAATTTATCAAGAAATGCGAGCCTTAATTAATGCGGATATTCCTTTTGTGAAAAAAGGAATAATTACGACCGATGCAGTTGAATTGCTTGTCAAACAAGGACTGGATGAAAAGGCTGAATTATTTGAACAGCAGGGACATATGTACTCGTTTTTGTATTTTTTGAAAGGGCTCGGAAATTATTTTTATGGAAATTTAATGCCATCAACGGGCTATATTTCCAATTTTGGATTGGTTCCTTATTTTGATGGAATATTGCTTCAAATTCCACGGCGTAAACATTTCAACCAATTGCGAAAGGTGGAATTGCATTCAAAACTTTTTGAAATTTTTCAGGAACAAAAAGATTGGGCTGAGATTTTAAATGTATCAACCATTAGCAGCTTGAATAATTTTGCCTTACAAAATAAAAGTGGCGATATTATTAAAATATCGGAAGCACTGCACGAAAAGAAAATTGCAGAAATTGCCAATCAGATTTCAGCACAAAATGGTGCAGTCAAAGTTGTTTTGGTGGCCGGGCCATCGGATTCGGGGAAAACAACGTTTAGCAAACGTTTGGGGGTGCAGTTGGCTGTAAACGGAATGCGACCTTACCAAATATCGCTCGATGATTATTTTGTTAATCGCGAATTAACGCCAAAAGATGAATATGGTGAATACGATTTTGAAGCGTTGGAAGCCATTGATATTGAGTTTTTTAATCAACAATTGATTGAATTGTTTGAAGGAAAGGAAATACGCTTACCAAAATTTGATTTTCACAGTGGCCGACGTGGACAGAATGGACACACCCTGAAATTGGGAGAAGGCGATATATTAATTGTGGAAGGAATTCATGGGATGAATCCGGGCTTATTAACCGAGGTTCACAGCGAGAATACATTTAAAATATTTATTTCGGCACTTACTCAAATTTCGGTGGATGAGCAAACGCATATTTCTACAGCAGATAATCGTTTGTTGCGCCGTATGATTCGCGATAGCAATTACCGTGGGTATCGTGCTTCAGACACAATTAAACGCTGGCCTTCGGTTCGAAAAGGCGAGGAGAAGAATATCTTTCCATACCAGGAGAATGCCGATGTAATGTTCAATTCGGCTACTATTTACGAGTTGGCGGTGTTGAAAAAATACGCCGAACCCATTTTGAAAACGGTCATGGAAAATCAACCGGAATATACCGAATCCACACGTTTGCTGGAGTTTCTTTCGTATTTTAAACCCATTAGTGACCACGAAATTCCACCGACCTCACTTTTACGCGAGTTTTTAGGAGGGAGTAGTTTTGTGTATTAATCTTACCTGTTTTAGGCATTAAATGAGTGTTGATTATTTGTAAGTTAAAAGGCATTTATCAAGGGAGAATAACAAATTGGTATTGATGACCATCAGGAGTAAAGCCAGTTCTGTTTCTCAATAAAAATTCTGATATTTGCCACGCAAAAATTTAAAAAATGACAAAACAAAATATCCCTTCAGTTTTAGGTGTTGGAAATGCCCTTGTTGACGTAATATCTGTTTTAAAAGACGATACGGTTTTAGAAAAATTTGGATTACCACGTGGTAGTATGACTTTGGTTGATGCTGCACAATCGAAAGTAATCTACGATGCAATCTACTCCGATCAGAGTGAATTAGCAACTGGCGGTTCTGTGGCAAATACAATGCGTTCGTTGGCGAATTTAGGTGGCAACGGAGGTTACATGGGTAAAATTGGAAACGATGAATTGGGCCAACTTTTTAAAAGCGATTTTGAAAAGGCAGGTGTAAAAACACATTTGTTTTACAGTAAAACCGATACCGGTCGTGTGATGGGTTTGGTAAGTCCTGACTCGGAACGTACAATGGCAACTTATCTTGGAGCTGCTGCCGAAATGATTCCGTCCGAATTTACTGCTGAAGTTTTTGAGGGCTATGAATATGTTTATATTGAAGGTTATTTGGTTTTTAATCACGATTTAATTGCAGCCTGTGCAAAAGGAGCAAAAGCGGCGGGAGTAAAAATTGCCATCGATCTTTCGAGTTTTAATGTGGTTGATGCAAACCTCGATTTTTTAAAAGACCTGATAGAAAATTATGTAGATATCGTTTTTGCCAACGAAGAGGAGGCCAAATCATTTACTGGCTTGGAGCCCGAAGAAGCTTTGTTTGAGATATCAAAAAATTGTGAACTTACCATCGTAAAAGTTGGGAAAGACGGATCGATGATAAAACGTGGTGATGAGGTTGTGAAAGTAGGTATTATTCCTGCGAAAGCGGTGGATACCACCGGTGCCGGCGATGCCTATTCGGCAGGTTTCTTTTATGGATTAACAAATGGCTATAATTTAGAGGTTTGTGGAAAAATAGCAGCACTTGTTTCGGGAAAAGTAGTGGAAGTAATGGGGCCAAATTTACCTGATGCACAGTGGGCTGAAATTCATAAAGACATTGACAA
>JBFFMM010000022.1:0-23535 GCA_041554075.1 Draconibacterium sp.
CCGAAGCCAATAGTTTCAGAATATTAAAAGCGGTGCAGTTTGTGGTTCGCGAAGGAATTGCAAAACCTATTCTTTTGGGTAACAAAGAAAAAATTAAAGCGCTGATAAAAGAGAATCAGCTTGATCTGGATACTGTTCCAGTTATTGATTTATTCGAATCGGTAAGCGACGAAAAACGACATCACTATGCAAAAATCCTTTACGAAAAACGCAAACGCAAAGGCATGACCTACAACGAGGCAGTGGAAAATATGTACAACCGCGATTATTTTGGTTCGATGATGGTGGAAGCCGGCGAGGCCGATGCTTTTATTTCCGGTTTCTCACGAAATTATTCGTCAACTATTCGGCCTGCACTTCAGGTGGTTGGTGTAAAAGAAGATTTTAACCACATTGCCGGAATGTACATTTTAATGACCAAACGCGGCTCGATGTTTTTGGCCGATACTACGGTAAACATGAATCCATCGGCGCAAACCCTGGCCGACACCACTCTACTTACCGCTGCCGAGGTACGCCGTTTTAACATCAAACCCAAAATCGCACTGCTCTCCTACTCCAACTTTGGAGCCTACAAAGGCGAAGGCAGTCCGGTGCGTGTAAAAGAGGCAGTTAAAATACTTCACGAAAAATTCCCTGATTTAATTGTTGACGGTGAAATGCAGGCCAATTATGCTTTAAACGGAAAGTTACGCTACTCGAGGTATCCGTTTAACAAGTTGGGCGACCAGGATGCAAATACACTTATTTTCCCCAATTTGAGCTCGGGAAATATTGTTTACAAAGTATTGCAGGGACTTGGAACTGCCGAAGCCATTGGCCCCATTCTAATGGGAATGAAAAAACCAATTCATATTTTGCAACGCGACAGCACGGTACGCGAAATAATAAACATGACTGCCATTGCCGTTATCGACGCGCAAGCGAATGCCAACGATGAAACTGAATGAACGATAAATACTTGAATAAACAAGCCATTCCTCTTATTTTAAAATGGATGGCTTGTTTATGTTATGCCACACCACCATCCAAGTTGCCCAGGCAGCTCATTAGCTTAGTCCTGCCTGTTATTGGCTTCCATCTTATTAATAATTTCACGCAACAAGTTGTTTTGCTCTTGCCGTAACGCAATAAATTTATTCACCCAGGTATAAATCAAATAAAGTATGCCTGCTATTACTGCTATGTAAACAAAAACAATCAGGAATGGTAAGAATGCAAAAAGGCCCATAATTCAATTTTTAAGTTTTTATTATATACTAATCAGTTAAGAATTCGATACTGGCATTTTGTCCTGATAGAACGATATATAAATAGCCAACAATACAACCCATCGCTGCCACACCATTTATTGTGTGGCTTTGCTCTTCCTGTTTCCACGCGATGCAAGGGCACGAGAGCGATTTTTTTTATTCTTTTTGTTTAAGTTGTTCTTCCAAATTTTCATTTTTTCTCTTTAACCTAATTCTATCAAAAATAATTGTCACCATACCGAGAATGAATCCAGTCATCGATATTGAAGGTCCATTTGGATAATGTTGAAGTCTGAAAAATGCTCCAATGATAACCATTATAGCTGCTATAACATAAATTATTCTATAGGTTGTGTTTACTTGTTTGTCGGTCATAGTCAATTCATTTATGGTTTAATTCTTAGTTCAAAATATGTGCTAACTACTGCAAATCCCCAATCGTTGTTACTTTTCTATTACCGCTCGCTGCCAAACCATTTTATCATATGGCTTTGCTCTCCTGTTTCCACGCAAAACAAGCACGCGGCAGCGAGGGTAAAGCACACCTATTGTATTGGCTTAAAACAGAAGTACGTAAATTATGTATTAAGGTATGTTCAAGTTATTTTGGTTTTTGCTGATATAAATGTAACAGAATACACACAAAGAAAAAATTATTCTGTGACGTGTTCAAACAAATATTCAAAAAAATATTTTTTGCCGTTTTCGTAACGAAAAAGCTCAAAAGGAAGCTAGCGAAGGTTTGTATGAATCGAAAAAGTCCAAAAGGAAGCTAGTGGAGGTTTGTACGTAACGAAAAAGCCAAAAAGGGAGCTAGCGGAGGTTTGTATGTGTCAACAAAGCTCAAAAGGAAGCTAGCGAAGGTTTATACGTATCTACAAAGTCCAAAAGGAAACTAGCGGTGGTTTATACGTAGCTCCAAATCAAAAAAAAGAACTCAGCCGAATGCTTTCAGGCTTACATGTAAAGTTCTTTTGCCAAAATAATTGACGATAATAACGATGTGGTAAAAAAACGCAAACCCAAAGACAAACCTACAACTGTGGAAGCCCCTCAGTAGAACGTCTGATGATACAACAATACACAACAATGCCGCCAATTTACAAATCGGCGGCATTGCTTTTTATATATCTCTTCTACCCCCTTAAAAGCCTACTCCAAAACCTACGCTAAAATAAGGTTCCCATTCTTTGTAGGGCGAATTTTCGTCGTTAATAACATCAAACAAAACCTGTGCATTCAACCATGTATTTTGAGTTATGGGTTGACTGTAACCACCTCCGAGCCACAAAAACGGAACCCACTCGCGGTTGCTTCCCCCCATGTAATTGTACAGTTTATAATTCATCTCCGAAAATTCGGCATGTACATACAACTGCGGAACAACGCGGTAACGGCTAAAAATACTTAAACCATAATTCGAGGTTTTGTAATCGTTGTTGTACCGTTTGTCTGCTACGTATTCGTACGACAACTGTCCACCCACCGAAAACTTCGGCGAAATTTTGTATCCCACCAAAGGAGTAGCGCCAATAACGGTGTAACTGCCAATCGAAAGATTCAGGTAGCCTCCGTAATACAACTTACTTTTATTGATTGCTGGCTCCTGAACTGCCGGATCTTCTTCCGAATCGGGAAACTGTGCATAAGCCACTGCCGATAAAAAAAGTGTAAGTATAAAAAAGCTTATAAACTTCATTGGTTAAAATTTTGTTTTTCTTTCCGAAGGAAAAGATAAGCAAAATCGTTTGTGAAAAATAATTTTATTCGATAGCATCATTAATTAACAGAAAGTAAAATACACCGTTTTAGGTAGTATGTCTGTTTAAATTTCCCGTAGGGAATGTATATGGGTAGAAAAATGGTTATTTCCATTCACGGTTTTGTCCCGTACGGGACAAAATATTGTGGTATATCATACATTTTCTACCCAAATTTTGTTCCTGACGGAACAAATAAAACTCCTTGCAGCAAACTGACCAGGTACCTCAATAAAATTTTTATTTTACAAAATGCATCAAGATGCGAGGAATATCACCCAAAGTCCCTTTTATGGGATTCAGGGGTATAGAAATAAATGCGACATTATGTTGCTTCTTATACCTAACACTTTACTCCATTCTTATCCCCACATTCAAATATTACTGCTATTTTTGAAGCATGAATATCGACAAATATCCATCGCGTTTACTGGAGAATGCGGTAAACGAATTTTCAAAACTTCCGGGCATTGGCCGAAAAAGTGCCTTGCGACTGGTATTGCATTTGCTGCGTCAGGAAGTGAGCGATGTGAACACCTTTGGTAACAGCCTCATTCAACTGCGAAGCGAAATAAAACACTGCAAAATTTGCCACAACATTTCCGATACCGAAACTTGTCAGATTTGCTCCAACCCTTCGCGCAACGAAAGTGTAATTTGTGTGGTAGAAAATATTCGCGATGTAATGTCCATCGAAAACACCCACCAATTTAACGGTTTGTACCATGTGTTGGGTGGAATTATTTCGCCAATGGATGGCATTGGACCGTCGGAACTTGAAATTGATTCGCTGGTAGAACGTGTAAATTCAGGAGAAATTATTGAAGTAATATTGGCACTATCAACTACCATGGAAGGCGATACCACCAACTTTTATATTTTCCGAAAGTTAAAAGATAAGAACGTAAGAGTGTCGACACTGGCTCGTGGCGTTTCCATTGGCGACGAACTGGAATACACCGACGAAATTACACTGGGACGCTCACTAATGAATCGTGTACCGTACGAGACAAGCGTGAAATAGATGGTTCTATTTATCTGAAAATACGTTAATCCAGTTCCATCGAATACCGCTGAATAACAATGACAATAGTTAACAGAATGCTGTTCAGTATCACCATCCTATTTTCTCACTTTTTGAATAAGAAATATCCAATAAGGAAAAATAAATGAGAAAGTATTTGTCCTTAATCACGAGCTTGCATCACTTTTCTGTTTGTTATTCCTTATTTTCCTGGATTCTTCAAGTTCATATTTGTGTATAAAAGATAGCCACTTTTAAAGGCAAGACAGGAAAGAGCATCAGTAAATTCATACCATCTTTCTTTTTTTTCCGTTATCCAAAAAGGATTGCTATTTTTGGCTATCAGTAAAAACAAAGTAATAATACAAGGTTGACGTTTCGTCCGATATTCGGGTTTACTTCCGACTTCCGCCTTCCGTCTTCCGCCTTTCTCGCATGAAGCTTTCTATAATAATTGTCAACTACAACGTTAAACATTTTTTGGAGCAGTGCCTGCACTCGGTGCTAAAAGCTTCAAAAAATAGTACCACCGAAATATTTGTGGTCGATAACAATTCTGTTGATGGTTCTGCTCAGCTTATTCGCGAAAAATTTCCTGACGTTCATTATATACAGAATAAAGAAAATGTTGGTTTCTCGAAAGCCAATAACCAGGCCATCAAGCTATCGCAAGGAGAATACGTTTTACTTTTAAATCCGGATACTGTTGTTGAAGAGGACACTTTTGAAAAAGTGATTGCTTTTATGGACTCCCATCCCAAAGCCGGTGGTTTAGGCGTAAAAATGATTGATGGGAAAGGCACTTTTCTGCCTGAATCGAAACGCGGATTACCAACTCCGTGGGTGGCATTTTACAAAATGTTTGGTTTATCAAAGCTGTTTCCAAAGTCGAAAAAATTTGGGAAATACCACCTCTCCTATTTAAACGAAAACGAAATTCACGAAGTAGATGTTTTGGCAGGTGCTTTTATGTTAATGCGCAAATCGGTATTGGATAAAGTGGGTTTGCTCGACGAAACCTTTTTTATGTATGGCGAAGACATCGACCTCTCTTATCGTATTCAACTGGGTGGTTTTAAGAATTACTATTTTCCTGATACTACCATCATTCATTACAAGGGCGAAAGCACAAAAAAAGGATCGTTAAACTACGTGAAAGTGTTTTACAATGCGATGATCATTTTTGCAAAAAAACATTTCCCGGGAGGTAAAGCCGGAATTTTTGCTTTGCTGATTCAACTGGCTATTTATTTCAGAGCGCTGATTTCCATCTCGAAACGAATTTTCGAGAAAATACTTGTGCCGCTAATCGATGGCCTTCTTATTTTTGCAGGCTTTTGGTTGATTACTCCCATTTGGGAAAACCTGCGTTTTGGCCGCGTTGATTATTATCCAAACGAGTTTTTACAAATTGTGGTTCCGGTTTATATCCTATTCTTTTTGTTCGGTATTTTATTTTCCGGAGGCTACAAAAAACCTGTAAATCTGTATAAAATATTAAGAGGAATTTTTTGGGGACTCATCTCTATTTTATTGGTATATTCATTGGTTGACGAAAAACATCGTTTTTCAAGAGCCTTGATTTTACTGGGTGCAGGCTGGTCTGCTTTTGCAGTAGTTTTATTTCGTTTAGTGTTCCACTGGCTAAAAATAAAGGGATTCCGACTCGACATTAAAAACACCCGAAAAATTGCCATTGTCGGTCACTCAAAAGAAGCGGGCCGGGTAAAACAACTATTAGAAAAAACACAAATTGAATCGAAGCTGGCTGGTTTTATTGCGCTCGACAACAACGATAGAGGCGAAAATTACATTGGCGAACTAAATCAGCTTCGCGAAATTATTCGCATTAACCGAATTGATGAAATAATTTTTTGTGCTGAGAATCTGAGTTCTGCCGAAATTATCAGAGCCATGTTAGACCTGACTGAACTCGATATCGATTATAAAATTGCTCCACCCGAAAGTATTAGTATAATTGGAAGCAACTCCATTCACACCGCAGGCGATTTGTATGTGGTGAATATGAATGCCATCTCAAAGGCTTCAAACAAACGTAAAAAGCGCCTCATCGACATTGAGTTTGCCCTATTAATTTTAGTTGCAAGTCCGCTACTGATTTGGTTTTACAGACAAAAAGGCAAATTTTTACAAAATTGTTTTGGTGTTTTATCGGGTAAAAAATCGTGGATTGGCTACCTTCCGGAAACAGAAACATTTGAAACCTTACCGCCTTTAAAACCCGGAATTTTACATCCGGCCGACATATTTGCCGAGCTTACTCTTGACAACGAAAAAATAGCTCAGCTAAATATGCTTTATGCACGGAATTACCGTACACTAACCGATGCTGAAATTTTAGTAAAAGCCTGGAAAAAATTAGATCGCACATGAATAATCAATTACAATACGGAAAAATAAGCTTGCGACCTCTGGAACCAAGCGATATCGATTTGCTTTACCAATGGGAAAACAACCTTGAAATTTGGGAAATTAGCAACACAAAAACTCCTTTTTCAAAACATATTCTGGCCCAATATCTAGTAGAGTCGGCAAAAGACATTTACGAAACCAAACAACTTCGATTAATTATTCAGGATGAAAACCTTGAAGCAGTTGGTGCAGTTGACCTATTCGATTTTGAACCCTACCACCAACGTGCCGGAGTTGGCATTTTAATACACAATAAAGAAGACCGGAATAAAGGCTACGCAAGCGATGCTTTAATGGCACTTTCAACATATGCACTCGAAGTTCTTGGATTAAAACAGCTTTATGCAAATATTACCTCTGATAATAATAACAGCATTCAACTTTTTACAAAATTGGGGTTTGTGCAATCAGGAGTAAAAAAAGATTGGATTAGAACTTTATCAGGCTGGAAGGATGAGATTCTTTTTCAAAAGATTCTGGCCTAACTAAATCCCTATTCTTTAGAATGAATCTGCGACTGTTCGCTAAATTCAGGTATTCCATGTAAAAAAGCATACGAATTATTGGGGTAATCAATTTCGCAGGCAAAATGCTGTAAACCATTCGAAACCACAACGCGCTGAACTCGTAAAGTCATGTTGTAGCGTACCACCTGATCGAAAGCATTTTGAGTAATTTTCACACTCGGAGCTTTAAACTCGGCAATTAAAAGGGGCTGACCATTTTTTAGGTAAATCAACAAATCAAAACGGCGTTGTTTGCCATTCACCTTAATTTGTTTTTCAACCGCCATTAAATTTTCGGGATACTTTTTCTCTATTTTCAGGTATTGAATAAAATTCTGCCGTACCCACTCTTCCGGAGTCAACACCACAAATTTTTTTCTTATAGAATCAAAAATCATCCGTTTCTCATCCTCGTTTTTTATTCTGAAAGCGTATTCCGGCAAATTTAATTTTTCCATAAAATAGAATTTTTCCTCTCGAATTCGTTTTGGCGAACGACGTTGAAAAATGTACATTTGTCTCAATCTTAAACCATCACGAAAATAGTGTGGTTCAAAGGTAAAAATTTTCAGTGTATGAAAACCAAAAAAGAAATTGTTGACAACTGGCTTCCCCGCTATACCGGTAAAAATCTGGAGGATTTTGGGAGGCATATCTTACTAACCAACTTTCAGGGTTACGTTGAACGTTTTGCCAAAAAATTTGAAGTACCTATTGATGGCGCTGATAGAAATATGCCAAGTGCCACTGCTGAAGGAATAACAATGATAAACTTTGGAATGGGAAGTCCGAATGCAGCAACCATAATGGACTTATTGGGTGCCATTCATCCCAAGGGAGTACTTTTTTTAGGGAAATGCGGCGGTCTTAAACGCAAAAATAAATTGGGCGATTTAATACTTCCCATTGCAGCCATTCGCAGCGACGGTACATCCGACGACTATCTTCCTCCTGAAGTTCCGGCCCTTCCTGCATTTAACCTGCAGCGTGCTGTTTCGCATATTCTGCGTAATAAAGAGCAAGATTATTGGACAGGCGTGGTTTTTACCACCAACCGCCGCGTTTGGGAGTACGACGAGCGCTTTAAAAAATACCTAAAAAAAACACGGGCAATGGCTATTGACATGGAAACAGCCACCCTGTTTACCGTTGGATTTGCCAATCAAATACCAACCGGCGCATTGCTCCTGGTGTCTGATCAACCTATGATTTCGACCGGAGTAAAAACCGAAGCCAGCGACAAAAAGGTAAGCACAAGCTATGTCGATTTACATATTCAATCGGGAATTGATGCTTTACTTGAAGTAAAAAACAACGGATTATCGGTTAAACACTTAAGGTTTTAGAATGGAATTTGGAGTTATATTACAAAATCTGAAAAAAGGTATTTACCACCCGATCTATTTGCTCCAGGGAGAAGAACCTTATTTTATTGATCAGTTATCGAATTATATTGAAAAGAATGTGCTGACCGATGCCGAAAAAGGGTTTAACCAAACTGTTTTTTACGGGAAAGATTCAGATGCATTAACCATTGCCGAAAGTTCAATGCGGTTTCCGATGATGGCCAGCAAACAAGTAATTGTTGTAAAAGAAGCTCAAAGCCTGGGCAAAATTGACACATTGACTTCCTATGCCGAAAGACCATTGGGATCGACCATTTTGGTATTAAATTACAAGTACAAAAATCTGGATTCGAGAACAAAATTGGTAAAAGCCATTAAAAAGAATGGCGTGGTTTTTACTTCAAAAAAATTATACGAAAACAAAATTCCCAACTGGATTGATGACTATTTAAAAAGTCACAGTTACACCATTACTCCTCAGGCAGCTTTATTACTTACATCGTATCTGGGAACTGATTTAAGCAAAATTGCCAACGAACTTAATAAACTGGTAATTGCAGTAAAAGACAGTACCAAAATTACGCCTGAACATATTGAAAAAAATATTGGCCTAAGCAAAGACTTTAACGTATTGGAGTTACAAAATGCATTGGGCGAGAAGAATGTTTTAAAGGCCAACAAAATAGTGCAATATTTTGGATCTAATCCAACTTTAAATCCAATCCAAAAAACAATTGCAGGACTTTACTTCTATTTTTCAAAACTATTTACCTATCATTTTCTGAAAGATAAATCGGAACGAAATGTTGCAGCAGAATTGCGTGTTCACCCGTTTTTTGTGCGCGAATATGTGGCTGCTGCAAAAAGATACTCACCAACCAAACTCTACGAAATTATGGGTATTTTGCGCGAGTACGACATGAAAAGTAAAGGTTTTAATGTTTCAACCATGGTGGAAACAGGCGATTTACAAAAAGAAATGATTTACAAAATTCTACATTAAATGATAACATGGTTTATAATCGGTGTAACAGCCCTCGTCTCTTATATAGCTTTTCAAAATCAAGAACTAGCAAACAAACTGCAATTTAATGCAGCCAAAATAGTCCATCAAAAAGAATATTACCGGCTCATTACGCACGCATTTATTCATGCCAACTGGCCGCACCTGGTGGTAAACATGATGGTGCTTTATTTTTTCGGTAGAAACATTGAAGCCTATTTTGGGTACTACTTTGGCAACAAAGCAATTGCCTACTATCTGTTGTTGTATTTTGGAGGAATTCTGGCTTCCAATATCTGGAGTCTGATAAAAAATAAAAACAACTATTATTACAATGCTGTTGGTGCTTCCGGTGCTGTATCGGCCGTACTTTTTGCCACTATATTTTTTCAACCCTGGGAACCGCTTTATTTGTTTGCAATACTGCCCATCCCGGGAATTTTATTTGCCTTTGGCTATCTGTTTTACTCGTACCAAATGAGTAAAAAACAAAAAGATAACGTGGCGCACGACGCTCATTTTCTGGGTGCCGTATTTGGTTTTGTTTTTCCGATCCTATTAAAACCTGAATTGTTCGATCGGTTTATCGATAACTTGTTTTCGTTTTTATAAAAATGGAATTTCTCATAATAAATGGCAAAGTAGTTTCAAAGGAAGAAGCTAATCTTACTGATTTTTTGTGGGAAGAACCATTAATTCTGTTGCAAAAAGTTTGGTTTGGTTTTGGCGGAATTCCGCTTTTTCACGAGAATATTGATTCAATTGAACGACAACTAAATACTTTCAATCTTTCGTTACCTGCCCTGTTCAAAAACAAACGAGAACTTTTTCGCTTAACAAAACGCATGCTGAACAAAAACAAATTTTACCGTTCGGGCTTTGTTAACTTCAAGTTTTTTATTTCAGGCAAAACCATTAATTCCCTTATTACCAGCACTGCCTTTTCTGAATTTGATTTTCCTTTTTCTTCCAATGGAATGCTTGTCGATTTTTCGCCACTGAGGAAAAATTCACGCTCCCAAACAGGACGTTTTAAATTACACAACCAAACCTTGTGGGAAGCAGCAAAATCGAATGCAATTATGGCGAACTTACACGGAACAATTCTCCTCAACGAAAATGACAAAATATGCGAAGGTATAGCAGCGAATATATTTATGATAAAAGAGGATGTACTTTTTACTCCATCGATAATTTCTGGCTGCTACGAAGATGTGATACGCCCAAGAATATTGGAATTGGCAAAATTGCTAAAATTAAAAGTTGTTGAAACACCTGAAATTAATAAGGAAAATCTTTTTAGCATGGACGAAGTATTTTTTGCCAGCGAAGAAAAAGGAATTGAGTGGGTTTTAGGAATAGAAACCAAACGATTTATACATGAATACTCCGATGAAATACATCACAAACTGAATGATTTTTTAAAAGAAAAAATAATTTAATCTCCGCAAATTTCATCTTAACCATACTTCTCTCTGAGCGAAGATTGGGAATGTGACCTTCGATTAATTTAACAATGGATTTTCAGGAAAATTTGCCCAAACAGAATAACGGGCACCTGCTTTTTTTACAAAATCAACCCACGATGATTCACTGAGTTCGCGCATAACTGCTTCCTGTTCGACATCAGTAACCAGCCAAGAATCTTCTTTTAACTCGCTTTCAAGCTGGCCGGCATCCCAACCTGAGTAACCAAGAAAAAATCGAATATCTTTCGGATCGATTAATCCCAGTTTTATATCATGTTTTAATACCTGAAAATCTCCTCCCCAATACAAATCGTCGATAACATGAATACTTCCAGGTAATCTATCGCCAAGCTTATGGATGTAATATATTGAATCTGTTGAAACTGGTCCTCCCAAATAAACGTCAGAATCGCATTCCGGAAAATCAGGAAAAACATCTTGAATAGGAAAATCTACTTTTTTATTCAAAATAAAACCTACAGCACCTTTTTCGCTATATGCAACCAAAAGTACAACCGAACGATTAAAATAATTACCGGACAAAAAGGGTTCTGCAATTAAAATGCGTCCTTTTTGAGGTGCAATATCGTTCGTTTTTATTTTAAATATGTCAAGATTATCAGTCATTACAAAGGCAATATAAGAAATTTAAGCTTTCATTCAAATAGTTATAAGTCTCATAACAATAAATAACGGAATTCTTAACGGAATGTTCTATTCCTCTTCTTCAACCACAATAAATACGTCTTCGCCAGGTTTTGACATGTAATATTGTTCGCGCGCAAATTTTTCCAGTTCTTCCTTTCCTTGACTCAAGTCTTCCAACTTTTGTTTATCGGAAGTAATACGCTCTTTGTAATAAGTTTTTTGCTGAATTAATTCGTTTAATTGCTGCTTACTTTCGACGTGTGCGACAATGCTGTTTTCGTCAAAAAAAATAATCCAGGTTAAAAACAAAACCGAAGCAATAACAAACTTATTGCTAATAATTTTGAAGATTCCCGATTCTGTAAATTTCTTTTTCATGACGCAATTTGTATACAACAAAAGTAGGCAACTTAAAGCGCAAAAAAAAGAGGAGCTGAAACAAATCAACTCCTCTTTATAAACAACTTAACGTTGGTATATCTTATTCTTCATCCGGTTGAAAATTCGGATAAGTATAATTGACTGCCGAAACAAAAGTTTCTTTAATGGTACGAATGGATGTCCAGCGCAAGAAATTGAATATCGAACCTGCCTTATCGTCGGTACCAGAACCACGAGCTCCACCAAATGGTTGTTGGCCTACAACTGCTCCAGTTGGCTTGTCGTTAATGTAAAAGTTACCTGCACAATTTTCAAGACGTTTGGTTATCTTCTCAATGTTGTAACGATTTTGTGAAAGTACAGCACCTGTTAATGCGTAAATCGAAGTTTTATCCAGGATATCCAAAGTCTCGTCCAGTTTTTCGTCTTCGTAAACATAAACGGTTAAAACCGGTCCAAATAATTCTTCTTCCATGGTTATGTAATCTGGCTTTTTAGCAAGAATTACTGTTGGCTCAATAAAATAACCAACCGACTTATCGCAATTTCCACCAAAAATAACCTCCGCATCTTCGTCTTCTTTTGCACGATCGATAAATCCTTTTAATTTATCAAAAGACGATTCGTCAATTACTGCATTTACAAAGTTGGTAAAATCTTCAGGTGGTCCCATTTTTACGGTTGCCAACTCTTTTCCCAATAATTCTTTTACCTCGGGCCAAATACTTTCAGGAACATAAACACGCGATGCTGCCGAACATTTTTGCCCCTGGTACTCGAATGCTCCACGCAGCATAGCAATTGCCATTACCTGAGGATCAACTGTGTTATCAGCAAAAATAAAGTCTTTGCCACCGGTTTCGCCAACAATACGTGGGTAAGATTTGTATTTGTAAATGTTATCGCCAATGGTTTTCCAAATGCTTTGGAAAACACCTGTCGAACCGGTAAAGTGAATACCAGTAAATTCGGGATGTGTTAATACAATATCAGCTACCACCGGTCCCGAAGCATAAATTAAATTAATTACTCCATCTGGCAAACCGGCTTCTTTAAATATCTCCATAATTACACCTGCAGAATACACGGCGGTTTTTGAAGGTTTCCAAACAACTACATTACCCATTAAAGCTGGTGCAGCAGGTAGGTTGCCAGCAATTGAAGTAAAGTTAAATGGAGTCAGCGCAAACACAAATCCTTCCAATGGACGGTATTCGTTATAGTTCCACATTCCTTTTGCTGATTCAGGCTGAATTTTATAAATATCGGTCATTACCTGAACACCAAATCGGAAAAAATCAGCCAACTCACAAGCCGCATCAATCTCGGCCTGGAAAGCATTTTTTGACTGTCCCAACATAGTTGCAGCATTAATTTTTGCACGGTAAGGCCCAGCCAGCAAATCAGCAGCTTTCAAAAAGATTGAAGCACGATGTTGCCAAGCCATATTTGCCCACTGCTCTTTGGCTTCCAATGCCGCATCAATGGCCATTTCAACATGACTCGAATCGCCTTGATTATAATGACCTAAGGTATGCGCAATTTCGTGAGGAGGAAACATACGAACTTTCCGGTCGGTAAAAACATCTTTTCCACCAATAACCATTGGCTGATCAACCTCCATCGAGCGCAACTCTTTGATTTTTGCTTTTAACTCAACTCTTTCCGGTGCTCCCGGAGCATAGCTCAAAACCGGTTCGTTCTTTGCAACCGGGACATTAAAAATTCCTTTTGACATAATTCTATTTTTTAAGTATATAATTCCAATTTCATTGTACAAAGCTAAAGAATAGCTCTTTTGAAAATCATAACAAAAATCAGGGCTAATAAAAAAAGTGCAAGTACAGACTACTGATAATCAGATAACTATTTTTTTAACATCCAAAAACGAAGCAAAAGTCAGTTTTTCAAATTCCCATTTTGACAATTTTTTATGTAAAAAAGAATAGAAATGGCGAGACATAAGGCATTTTTAATATTTTTACAATGTTGTTAAAGAGAATTTCTAACATACTAATAGTTAAATTTTGGGCTGCGCACGAGAAATCGGAGCAAAAACAGCTTTTACAACTTCTTTTAATTTGGGGAGCAGTTGTTGTATTGTCTGTGGTTTCGTTAGCCATTCACATTATTTATACTAACACTGGTAATTGTCTTATTTGCGACATTATGCTAATAGCGGTTTCGTTAATGGCAGTTGTTTGTTCGCTAAATGGCCGGGTGCATTGTGCTGTAAATACTATTTTCTCGGTACCCATATTTATTTACGCATTTTATATTTCCGACTTTAATTCGCATGTATCTCCTATTGAAACCGTCCACCAGTCATCGTGGTGGCTGATGGCAGGACTCGTTTTCCTGTACTATTATTCAAGACTTGAAACCAGAATTGTACTTTATTTCTTTGTTTCACTGGCCTTGCTATCATTTCAACTCTATGTTACCGACCACCTTTTTAATTCATTTACCTATTACACCCCAGTTATAACAAATCCTCTATTGATTTTTACAGCCTTCTTTTTAACAACCTTCTATCTGCGCAAGAGATTAATATCGTTTATTGAAAAATTGGAGGAGCAACTTAAATTGAATCAAGAAGGAACTAACCGAGTGCTTCAAAGTTCAACGTACTTAATTTCCAAACTGACTGCTGAACGCGATGAAGACGGCAATGTGGTAAAACTTATTGTAGACAAAGTAAACAACGCATTTGAATCGGGCTTTAAAATAAACTTATACGAAGTGCAGGGGCAGGAAGCAGAATATGTTTTTAACCTTATTTTTAAAAGCCATTTCGACGTTAACAAAACTGTTCTTTTCAACAAAAGAAAAGTGAGCGAATTTCACGCGAGTAGTTTGGATCGATGGTTTAAAATTCATGTACTAAATCCGAACTACAACAGTTATTACATTGCCTTTGAAGACATTACAAAAATAAAAAATAAAATTGCTGAACTCGAAGCCAATAAACTCAGATACAAAGTATTGCTGGAGGCAATTCCAGACATCTTTTTTGTGATTGATAAAGACGGTATTTACGAGGACTTTGTGATAAAAGAAAGTGACCTTTTCAAAATGGAAGATGCGAATATTATTGGTAGTTCGATATACGATGCAGGATTCCCTGATAAAATGGCCAGTAAAATTTATTACTGTATTCAAAATTGTATCAAAACCAATTCAATAGAATCCATTGAATATTCATTAAATACACCAAACGGAACTTTCTTGTTCGAAATGAGATTAGCCAAACTTAATGCCCGATCGGTTATTTCGGTTGCACGTGAAATTACAAAACGTAAAACGGCCGAATTTAGCCTCGAAAAAGCATTAGTGCGTGCCGAAGAATCGGACAAATTAAAATCGGCATTCCTGTCAAACCTTTCCCACGAAATCCGTACTCCAATGAACATTATTACCAACTTCTCACGAATGTTGGCTTCACCAGATATGGAAAGTATGGAACGCCTTGAACTTACCGACGCCATCAACCAAAATGGGCGGCAATTGGTAAATATGATTGACAATACGATTCATCTTTCAAAAATTGAAACTGAATCGCTTAAACCAAAACATAATTTCTGCCGCATAAATATTCTTCTACGTGAAATTTACAACGAGGTCTCACCTAATATTCCTGACACAAAAGATGTGCGAATGAAGATGAATATAGAAGTAGCCAATCAGGAATTTGGTTTTGAAACCGACTACGACATTTTAAAAGAAACACTTTCGATATTGGTTGACAATGCAGTAAAATACACTACAAGCGGAGTAGTTGAACTGGGTTACCAAATGATAAAAAACGACCAAATTAAGTTTATTGTTTCAGATACTGGAATTGGTATACCCAAAGATGACTTTGAAAATATTTTTAGTCGATTTTACCGTGTTCAGAATACAATAAACCAGACTACTTCTGGTTCCGGAATTGGATTGCCTATTGCTCAGCACTATGTTTCATTGTTAGGCGGCGAATTGGAATTTGATTCAACCCTTGGAAAAGGCAGCGAATTCTGGTTTACTTTGCCATTTCGGGAAGGGCGTGGTTATATGAAGATTGTTTGATTACCACTGCAATTTACACACTCAATTAACCCAAATTAAAAACTTATTCTATTTTGTTGATACTCAAAAATACCTCATTTCTATTTTGGGCAAATTAAATCAATTTGATTTTGAAATGCCGTATTGAAGGCGCGATTATTTTTTGTTTGATCCAGGCAAAAAAATATTTAGTTCCCAATCGAGTTCAACAACCGGTAACCGACCAATCGATCGTAACGACCAGCTAAATCGCGGTAATACACAAATATCTGATAGTCATTTTCAGTTTCCCAAAAGCTGCCTTCGATATTGGTATGGTCAGCAGTGGTTGATCCTTGCGGCACATAAACATATTGAAAATTGTAATAGCCCTGTTTTAACAACATACTTAATTCATAAGCACCTGTCTTAAAGTTGTATGTCATTTCATTGCCTTTGTTTGCATTCCAATTCGATAATGCTCCAAAAACATTCACCGAACCTCCCATCAAAGGAGCATCCATTAATAAGGTAAAATGCACAAAAGTATAATCACATTCAGTTTCCGGATTTTGAACTTCCTGATCCTGACTTTCTATTGAATATTTACCATTCATCTCCTTGTACGAAAAAAACTTTTTATTAGCACGAATCTCATCAGTTTTTAGGGTTTTATGAAAGTAAGGACGATGAAAATCAGTAGCCAACACATTCTCACCGTTCATCCGATTTGTTCGATTATCGAAATATCGGAATTCATTGCCTGCCGGAAATATGTTTTCACGGGTGTAAGAATAATCCAACATCTTATCGCGCACATAAAGAGGCTTCAAATCCCGGATAGCATTGTCCCAACGGTAATTTTGCATGATCACTACTTTTACTTCATCGCGTGGATTTAAAATAGAAACATTGGGGTGATACACTTTAAATTCTACCTGGTGATTTGTTCCTTTAAAAGCATCTTGGGAGGCACGTCGCACTGTACCTTCAATACCCACAGAATTTTCATAAACCTGAAAACGTTTTGTTAAAACCCTTTTTTCTTTGTCTCCATCTTCGTAAACGACCAAGGCATAATTCCCCGAATATTTGAATTTAACTTGTGTATTGGGCAATTCAATCCGATAATTTACATATTCAAAGGAAGTATTAAACGACATGGCATAATCATCGACCGGATTTTCGGCGAAGCCATCCAAATATTCCTCTTGTGCGATAAAACTTTCATTCCAATCAGCATCGCAATGTACAATGGTGTAATAATAATCTTTTGCTTCTGACGATAAATCGTCGAAGGTAAAAATCAATCGTATGTCTTCTCCCAGTGCAACAACCGGATTCGATAAAACAAAACCATCACGATAAGCCTGAACCGTTTTTATATTTTCCTGGTAAACCGCATTTTCATAATAAAAATGTTCCTGAGCTAAACCCACAAAAGATATAAATAGAACTAATATTGAAGTCAGTAATGTGTTTTTCATCGTATGTTTTTTTGCATCAAATAAAGAACATAAAGAGCAGTTACAAATTGTGTGTCAAAAATAAAATAGTTTTTACGAAGGGAAGATACTATTTTTAATAATTCCGTGTTTTGAGCATTTAAATTTTTATTACCGCATTTTTCTATCCACTAGCTATTCGTCATAAATCGCATTCATATCTTTTAATAACGTTGAAAATGTTAATTTAATCTGAAGTCCTTATTTTTTTTATTTTCTCCCTGATTTTCAGTAGAATTGTGCTAAAATGATTTAAATCAATATACATATTGATTTATTTGTATGTTTTAATATTAATACAGTAGGTTTTATGCATTGTGTAACAGTAATTAATTGTTACTTTTGCCATCCTAAAAATAAATTTTAGTCTTAATTCAATATGTCAGAAGTAGTTAAGTTAAGGAAAGGGCTCAACATTAAGCTGAAAGGAAGTGCTGAAAAAGTACTTGATAAATTGCCAATTCCGGCAACAGTTGCTCTAAAACCCACCGATTTCCAAGGACTTACTCCAAAACTAAGTGTAAAAGCCGATGCTGAAGTTAAAGCCGGCGACGCTTTATTTTACGACAAATACCACCCCGAAATCGTTTTTACTGCTCCGTATGGAGGAAAAGTAGTTTCGATTAACCGTGGTGAGCGACGTAAAATTTTGGAAGTAGTTATTGAGACAAGTGAAAAAGCAGGTTCGGTCGAATTTAAAAAAGCCGACCCAACTACTTTGTCTTCGGAAGAAGTGAAAGGGCAGATCCTTAAAAGCGGATTGTGGCCATTCATCAAAAAACGTCCGTATGGTATAATTGCCCTACCCGACGAACAACCAAAAGCAATTTATATTTCAACATTTGACACGGCTCCGCTGGCTCCCGATTACAATTTTATTGTTGATGGGAATATGGATACATTCCAAACCGGAGTAAATGCTTTGGCAAAATTAACCGAAGGAAAAGTAATACTTGGTGTTGACGCCGACTCTACTTTTAAAGGGGTTAAAAATGTTGAGATAAATACTTTTGAAGGGCCTCACCCTGCTGGAAATGTTGGCGTTCAGATTGCAAACACTAAACCTCTTAACAAAGGGGAAATTGTGTGGACAATCAATGTTCAGGATGTACTTTTTGTCGGTCGTTTATTTAAAACCGGGAAAGTAGATTTTACAAAAACATTTGCACTTACAGGTTCTGAAGTAGCAACACCAAAATACTATCAAACTGTTTTAGGTGCTCCTGTAGCAACCTTAACAGAAGGTAAATTGGTTGACGCCGATTACAAACAACGTATTATCAGTGGTAATGTTTTAACCGGAACAAGGGTTAAAACTCAATGTTATCTTGGCTACTACGACTCGCAGGTAACGGTGATCCCTGAAGGTGACGAATACGAATTATTTGGCTGGGCCGACCCTGGTTTTGGAAAATTCAGTGCAACAAAAACATTCTTCGGGAAACTATTCCCTAAAAAAGAATATACACTAAATGCCAACCTTCACGGTGGCGAACGTGCATTTGTTCTTTCCGGTCAGTACGAAAAACTGGTACCGATGGATATTTTACCGGTTTATTTACTAAAAGCAATTATAGTAAACGATATCGACAAAATGGAACAACTGGGAATATATGAGGTAATTGAAGAAGACCTTGCCCTTTGTGAATACGGCTGTACTTCTAAAATTGAAGTGCAAAAGATTTTGCGCGAAGGTATCAATACCATGATTAAAGAATTAGGATAAATTTTACTGAAATTATAAATCAGTTTTAGAAATGAAACGAGCCTACATAAACAATTCTGGATTTACATTGAGAATTGGCCGGGTGAGTTCCATTGAATACATTAATTTGTAAACAATAAGATGAAATGAAATTCATTAAAAACTTTTTTGAAAGGACAGAACCACTTGTTCAGAAAGGAGCTAAATACAGTTGGCTCGGCTCTGTTCACGAAGGTTTCTTTACCTTTTTATTTGTATCAAAAGATACTTCCAAATCGGGAACGCACATTCACGATTTCATCGATTTGAAACGCACCATGTCGATTGTTGTTCTTGCACTTGTACCTGCCCTTTTATTTGGTATGTACAATGTAGGATTACAACATTTTAAAGCAATTGGCGAAATTGCCTCAACCGGATTTTTCGAGGTATTTCTTTATGGTTTATTAAAAGTAATTCCGGTTATCGCTGTTTCATATATTGTAGGATTAGGAATTGAATTTGTGTTTGCGCAACAACGAGGTCACGGAATTCATGAAGGATTTCTGGTTTCGGGTATTTTAATTCCGATGGTTATGCCAATAGAAACACCACTTTGGATGGTTGCACTTGCTACGGCTTTTGCAGTTATTCTGGGTAAAGAAGTATTTGGCGGAACCGGAATGAATATTTGGAACCCTGCTCTTGTGGCACGTGCATTTTTGTTCTTTGCTTATCCGGCACAAATGTCGGGCGAGTCGGTGTGGGTAGCTTTAGGTAGCAGCGATAAAGTTGTTGACGGGTTTTCGGGAGCTACTCCAATGGCAAACGCTGCGGCAGGTCATTTAAACTACAGTGTTGCCGATGCCTTTTTCGGGTTTATCCCGGGTTCGATTGGTGAAACTTCAGCATTTGCAATATTAATTGGTGCACTTATTTTAATTGTAACCGGAATTGGAAGTTGGAAAATTATGATTTCAACCATTGCCGGAGGTGCAGTTATGGGCCTAATTCTTAATGCAGCTTCTGGTAGCGATGCATTATCTGCAGCTAATCAGGTTTATTTCGGAATGCCTTTCTGGCATCACCTTATTTTGGGTGGATTTATGTTTGGTGCCATTTTTATGGCCACCGATCCCGTTTCAGGATCACAAACTGAAAAAGGAAAATGGATTTACGGATTTTTGATTGGCATTTTGGCCATTCTGATTCGTGTTATCAATCCGGCCTTCCCGGAAGGTATGATGTTAGCCATTCTGCTTATGAATACATTTGCTCCACTTATCGACCACTATGTTGTAGCTGGTCATATTAAGAAACGAGCTAAACGAGCTAAAATTTCTGCTTAATTAAAAGAAAGAATCATGGATAGAAATAGTAATACATACACATTTTTATATGCAGCAATAATGGTAATCCTTGTTGCAGCGGTTCTGGCTTCGGTTTCAATGGCGCTTAAGCCAATGCAGAAAAAGAACGTAGAGATTGAGAAAAAACAAAATATTCTGGCTTCGGTAAATATTGAAAGCACTGCCGAAACAGCAGAAGCTATTTACGCCGAAAAAATTGTTGCCGAGTATGTGGTAAGCACAAAAGGCGAAAAAGTAGAAGGCGATGCTTTTACCACTAACTTGAAAAAAGAACGTGCTAAAGCTGCTGAAGAAATGCTACTTCCGGTTTTTGAAGTAAAAACCGACGAAGGAATGAAATACGTACTTCCATTATATGGTGCAGGACTTTGGGGCCCCATTTGGGGATATGTTTCTTTAAACGATGATATGAACACCATTTACGGAGCCAACTTCGACCATGAAGGAGAAACTCCGGGATTAGGTGCAGAAATATCTACTACAGGATTTGAAGCTCCTTTTAAGGGAAAGAAAATCTTTGACGAATCGGGAAAACTAGTGTCAATTTTGGTTGCCAAAGTCGGACAGGTTGCTCCTGAAGAACATAAAGTTGACGGTATTTCGGGTGGTACAATTACAAGTAAAGGTCTGGAAAATATGTTGAAAGACGACTTTGCGAGTTATGAAGAATTCTTAAATAAGAAAAAATAATAGAGATGAGCGAACCATTATTTTCAAAGAAAAATTTAAAATTACTGTCCGATCCTTTAAACGACAGTAACCCGATTACCGTGCAGGTTTTGGGTATTTGCTCAGCACTTGCGGTTACTGCACAGTTAAAGCCATCTATTGTAATGGCAATTTCGGTAGCTGCTGTTTTGGCATTTGCAAACGTAATTGTTTCACTACTACGTAATACAATTCCAAACCGAATAAGAATTATTGTTCAGCTGGTAGTAATTGCTGCACTCGTAATTTTAGTTGATCAGGTATTAAAAGCATACGTTTACGACGTTAGTAAACAACTTTCGGTATTTGTAGGATTAATTATCACCAACTGTATTCTAATGGGTCGGTTGGAAGCTTTTGCATTGGGTAACCGCCCATGGCAATCGTTCCTCGATGGAATTGGTAACGCAGCAGGTTACGGTTGGATACTTATTGTAGTTGGAGCGCTACGCGAATTTTTTGGAGCCGGCTCATTACTTGGTTTCCAAATTATCCCCGACAGTTGGTATGTTGCCAATGGTGGATTCTACGTAAACAATGGTTTAATGGTACTCTCGCCAATGGCATTAATTGTGGTGGGAGTAATTATTTGGGTTCAGCGCAGCCGCAACCGTAAATTAATCGAAAATTAGTTCTAACGCAAAAGGATAAATTCAAATGGAAAATCTGATTAATATATTTGTTAAGTCAATTTTTATTGAAAACATGGTATTTGCGTACTTCTTTGGAATGTGCTCTTATTTGGCTGTTTCGAAAAAAGTTAGTACTGCCATGGGATTAGGAATTGCTGTAGTTTTTGTATTAACAATTACGGTTCCTGTAAACTATTTATTAGAAAACTATATTCTGAATGAAGGTGCTTTGGTTTGGTTGGGCGAAGGTTTTGCCGATGTTGACTTGAGCTTTTTACGCTTTATCATGTTTATCGCGATTATTGCATCAATGGTTCAGTTGGTAGAAATGATTGTTGAAAAATTCGCTCCGGTATTGTACAACCAGTTGGGTATTTTCTTACCACTTATTGCGGTAAACTGTGCCATCTTAGGAGGTTCGTTATTTCTTCAGCAAAAAGCATTTATTCATGTTGGCGAAGCTACGGTTTACGGACTTGGTTCGGGAATTGGTTGGTTATTGGCCATCGTTGGTATTGCCGCTATCAGAGAAAAAATCGAATACTCAAACGTACCCGGCCCTTTAAAAGGACTTGGAATTACATTTATTGTAACCGGTTTAATGGGCTTGGCATTTATGGGTTTCGGCGGAATTAAATTGTAAAATAGAAAAAGTAATAGAATAATGATATTATTAGCGACACAAACAACCGTGGTACTTGCCAGTGTGGCAGTATTCCTTGGTGTAGTTATGCTTTTGGTGGCGATACTTTTGTTTGCCAAAAAGAAACTTACGCCATCGGGAATTGTAAAAGTAAGCATCAACGAAGGTGATTTGGAAGTAGAAACCAATCCCGGCGATACACTTTTAACCACTCTTGGTAACAATAAAATTCTTCTTCCATCAGCTTGTGGTGGTGGTGGTACTTGTGCCATGTGCCGTTGCCAGGTAGAAGACGGTGGTGGTTCTATTCTTCCTACTGAAACCGGTTTTTTTACCCGTAAAGAGCAAAACGACAATTGGCGTTTGGCTTGTCAGGTAAAAGTAAAGGAAGACATGCAAATTAAAATTCCACAAGAAGTTCTGGGTGTGAAGAAATGGGAATGCACAGTTGTTTCCAACAAAAACCAGGCTACATTTATTAAAGAATTTGTGGTTAAACTTCCGGAAGGTGAAACACTGGATTTCAAATCGGGTGGATACATTCAAATTGACGTTCCTAAAATTGAAGTGGCGTTTAAAGACATGGATATTGAAGAGCAGTACCGCGAAGAGTGGGAAAAATTTGGCATGTTCGACCTGGTAATGAAAAACCCGGAACCTACTTTCCGTGCCTATTCAATGGCCAACCACCCCGCTGAAGGAAACATTGTAATGCTAAATATTCGTATTGCAACTCCTCCATTTGATCGTTCTATTAACGGATTTAAAAAGGTAAATCCAGGAATTTGTTCATCGTACATTTTTAACCTGAAACCGGGCGACAAAGTTACCGTGTCGGGTCCTTATGGAGAATTCTTCCTAAAAGACAACGACAGCGAAATGATGTTTGTGGGTGGTGGTGCCGGTATGGCTCCAATGCGCTCGCACTTATTCCACTTGTTCCATACCTTAAAAGAAAGAGAAAAGAAAATTACTTTCTGGTACGGTGCCCGTTCGTGGAAAGAAGTTTTCTACTACGAGCAGTTTAAAGAGATTGAGAAAAACTTCCCGAATTTTGAATTCCACCTCGCACTTGACCGTGAAGACCCGGCAGCTGATGAATTGGGTGTAGTTTATAAAACAGGATTTGTTCACCAGGTAATTC
>JBFFMM010000023.1:0-22615 GCA_041554075.1 Draconibacterium sp.
AAACTTGTTGGAGAAGCATGGGAAGATCAACCTGACAATTCGAGTGAAATTTTTATTTGGGAGAATTTCGATCGCGATGCAATAGTAAACGATCTGTTTTTGTTGATGAAAAACTCGATGCCTGAAAAATAGTCTCCGGTTAAAATTATGCAAGAAGAAAAGAAGCAGCTTGAGATTTTATTGATGGATTATTTTAGGACTTGTTATTCCGAATTTCCATCCGGGAGTGCTGTCCCTTCTGAGTCGCCCGATTTTATTGTAAAAATGAAGAACAAGCATTTGTTAGGGATTGAACTTACTCGTTTAAATCCGGCAAATGCATTGGCTCCAAACACAGAACAACTCACCGAAATTCAACTCAGGGAAGGAATAATTGCGAGGTCGAAAGAACTTTTCGAAAAACATTCTGATGTAAAACTATTTGTGAAATTTTTGTTTTCGGTGGATAAACCGATAATACCTGAAAGAGAACTTGCTGTTTCTGCGCTTTTGTCGAACCTGATACGAAAACACATTCAGGGGAAAAATAGAAATGGTTTTTTTAAAATTTCGATAGCTGAAACCGAATTACCCAATGGCCTGGAAGAGATACTGGTTGTTCATCATCCAAAATTAGAAACAGCGATTTGGGAGCGGGCAAACAATTTGGGAGTGTCGAATAATGTTGTAGGCGATATTCGCTTGTCCATTCATAAAAAGGATGAAAAAATCAGGCTTTATCAAAAGCAACATCTTAATTATTATTGGCTGCTAATTACCACCGACCGACTGCGGGGAGTTAGAGGTTTTAACTTGACCAATAAAATTCTTAATCATAATTTTCAGTCCCGGTTTCAACATGTTTTTTTATTCGATTTAATTAAATCGAAAATATACGTGTTGGTGTAGTTGCTGTAACTTAAACCATCAAAATACCTTTTCGTGCCTGGAATGAAGCAATTTAAATAAGTAACTTCTGAATTTATTTCAGATTGAAGAAATTAGTCGCAGTCGCAGTTCTAGTAAAATATATACCACTGCGACTACGACTGAAAACTAATTTACAATGGCCGCAATAGCCGCACCCAGTAAACTCGAATTTTCAACTTCTACAATTTCGTAATAACGTTTGTTTTCGCCTGAAAGGAAGTCTTGCAGAAATTTTTCAAACATAGTTCTAAAACCATGAAGTTTGTAAAATGTAGTTCCTTCAATGGTCATTAAAACAGGCTTTTCGTGCAACTTTGCTTTGCCGGTTTTTAAAATGACCGCAGCAATATTTGCAGCTACTAATTTTGCAGCGCGTTCAATTAAACCATCAATAATTTCGGCAGCCACCAGTTTGTCCGATTCGTCCGTAAATACGCCGGGTAAAATCGTTTTTGCATCTTCAATTCCATGTACATATTTATTTACATCTTCGGTGCTTAATTCTCCTAAATTTTCAAATGCAGAGGCATCGTCAAAAACACCTTCGGCAGCTGCTGTTTGCAGGGCAGTAGTGCAAAGTCCCCCTAAGTAGCCACCCGAGAACATTTTTTCAAAAGCATAACGTCCCGGATTTTTGGTCGTGTTATCAAAAGCAATGTCAATGTCAGTGCGGGGAGCCTTGCCAAAAGCACCCGATTCGATATTGATAATCTGGTTGCCCTCCATATTTAGTCCATCGGTTTTGGTAATGTTTTTGTTGGCCTCAATGTAACTGGTATTTGTACCGGTACCCAAAATAAATCCAATGTAGGTGTCGTAAGCTTTTACGGCACGTGCTGCTTTCCCGGCCAAAAGAGTAGAAACCGTATCGTTCATTAAAACCATTTGTTTGTTGGGTGTTCCCATGGCTGCCAAAAGTTCTTCACCAATCATGGTTCCTATAACTTCAGGGGCTTTTACTTCCTTACTCCATTCAATGAGTTTCCCATCTTTATTTGGGAATATCTCGGCTGAATACGAAAAGCAAAATCCTACTTTCTCCGAAACCGATTTGTAATCTTTTAAATACTCGGCAAAAGTGTTAAAGAATTCCACTTTCGAAAGTTCTTTATCGATGCCCGGCATTTTGGCTTTCTGAATGTTTTCGGTAACCAGTTTTAAGTTATCGTCGAAATACACTTTGGCAGCCCTGAAGTTTGTTCCACCTGCATCGATCGCAATTACGGGTTCATTAGCTTTTACTTCACCTTCGGCTTCAATATAGGTGGGTAGCATTAAAAGCGAACTTTCTTTTCCCGCCAAACCGTTGTCCATTTCAGATAAAAAAGTGTTGACCATTTCTTTGATGTTTATATCATCAGCGGTCATTTTGTGTGATTTTAAAAATTTAGTTGCTTTGGTCATTTTATTTTATTTAGATAATAAATATAGTGTTGTAATGATATTCCAAAATAATAATGGTTTGATTTTAAAAGACAGAAAAGCTTCCGTATTTATTGGTCGATGAGAGAAATTTGTATTTAGTATTTTTTCTTTTTACCATGCTGCTTCCTACAATTAATGAGTGTTTACAAAAGCATTTGTTTTGCGAATTCACCCGCTGCCTGTTTTAAATACAATCCCGAATTGGCAACAGAATCTTCAAAACTTTTGGCTTGTGTCATCATTTCAGCCAGGTAGTCAACTCCATGTGCAGTTAAACTCGTTTTATCCAGTTCGCTAATTCCGCAAAAAACAGCAAGTTTCTGCCTGGTAATTGTATTGATTACTCCTTGAATTACTTTCCCCGAAAAAGTTTGTTCGTCAAATTTACCTTCTCCGGTAATAATCCAGGCTGCATCCTTTACGTTCTCCTTAAAATTCGCAACATCCATTATCAACGATGTCCCCGATTTTAGTTCAGCACTAAGAAAAAGGATACAACCCGCACCAAGTCCCCCGGCAGCTCCGGCTCCTTCAATATTTTGCAGGTTTATTCCAAGCTGGCTATATGCTACTTTGCTGAAGTTTTGAAGGCCCTTGTCAAGTTCAATCACCACTTCAGCGCTGGCACCTTTTTGTGGAGCATAAATAAATGCTGCACCGTTTTTACCAAAAAGCGGGTTGTCAACATCGCAGGCTATTTCAAATTTTACATTCGATAGTCCTGCAACAACTTCAGAATTGTCAATCGTTTTTAAACGGTTTAAGTCCTTCCCACAGCCATCCAGAGTTTCGCCGTTTTTATCTAAAAAACGATAACCAAGAGCACGAGCCATTCCCATTCCTGCATCGTTGGTTGAGCTTCCTCCAATACCCAAGATAATATGTTCTGCACCTTTTTTAATAGCATCTTTAATTAATTCTCCCGTTCCAAAAGTGCTGGTATGCAAAGGATTTAATTCTTCTGCTTTTAATAAGCGAATTCCTGATGCTTCAGCCATTTCGATAAAGGCTATTTTTTTTTCAGAAGAGAACAAGTAACTGGCAGTAATTTTTCGGTGAAGCGGGTCGTTTACTTCAACTAAAACATTCTCACCTCCGGTATAAAACCTCAACGCTTCTACCGTACCGTCTCCACCATCGGCCAAGGGAAGTTTCAAAATCTCAACATCGGTAGTATGCTCTTTTATTCCCAATTCAACGGCATTGCAGAATTCAATTCCGGTTAGTGAGCCTTTAAATTTGTCGGGAGCTATAATTATTTTAACCATACCCTGCTAAGTTATTGATAAAAGGTATTGCGGGCAAAAAACATACTTTGATACCAACGAAATAAATCTTTTTTAACCCTCAGAAATTCTGATGAATTAGTGTCTTATCTAGAATGCATTTTTAATTTTAAAAACCCAGGCATATTCACTTGGATTTGTTCGAGGAGAAAGTTGGGGAATTGAAATTTTTATCTTTTTTCCCGATTTTTTATAGCTTACTTCTCCTGAGTATCCCAATAAACTTACACTTGAAACTTTTTTAACGCCCTTAATTTCAAGAGTTGATTCAGGGAATTTTGTGCAGAGCACATATAAATCATCGCCTTTTTTTGTGAAGCGGATAGCTGCACGTTGATTATCTTTTGCATCCTCCCATTTTCTGGTTTCATAAATGGCGTCTCCATTTACTTTTAACCAGTCGCCAATATCGAATAAACGTTGCTGTTGTATTGCCGGAATACGTCCGTCAGCAGTTGGCCCTACATCCAATAAAAGATTTCCACCGTCGGCTACTTTCTCAATTAACATATCAATTAAGGCATCCGAACTCATGTAATTGTCGGGTGTTTCCATTTGGTTGTAACCAAACGAAGTCCCAATGCCACGACATTCTTCCCATGCTTTTTTTATTTCTCCTTTTTCACCTTCATGTACCAAATCATATTCGGTGGTGTAAAATCCGCCATGTTTACTGCGTGTTTCTTTTCCCCAGCGGTCGTTTATACAAATGCTGTTTTTTACGGGAGAATCGTTGTAAAGCCAGGCCAAAAATTCTGTGCTTTTCCACTTTTCACTTGGATGATCCCATTCTCCGTCAGTCCATAATACATCTGGTTTGTAACGTGTAACCAAATCTTTCATTTGAGGGATCATGTGGTCGTCAACGTATTTGTCGAGGTTGTTGTGGTAAAGTGGATTGTACCATTCGTAAAGCGAATAATAGAATCCCATGTGCAAACCAGCATTTTTAACAGCTTTGGTTAAATCGCCGCAAATATCACGGTGCGGACCAATGTCAACACTGTTCCAGTTCCAGCTTTGTTCGCTTGGCCACAAGGTATAACCTTCGTGATGTTTCGATGTTAAAACTACATATTTGGCACCGGCACGTTTAAACAATTCTGCCCACTGTTCGGGATTCCAGTGTTGTGCTTTAAACATGGGGGCAAAATCCTGGTACAGAAAATCTTCGCCATACATTTTGTTGTGATAATTGCGGAAAAGTTTGCCGGCTTCACTGTCGTCGTTTATACGCTTCCAGTACCATTCCGAATATTTGGCATAAACCCCTATGTCGGCGTTGGCAGGGGCCCAGGCAGGAACAGCATAAAGTCCCCAGTGTATGAAGATTCCAAATTTAACATCTTCAAACCATTCTGGAATTGGGCGACTGTCGATTGATTTCCAGTTGTTTTTGTATTGCTGAGAAAAGGCCGTCTGTGTAATTAATACGACAAAAAGAATTATTAAAATCTTTCTCATTTTAATAGGTTTAGGTATTTATAAAATTTTGGTCAGAATCACAGTTTTAAGAAAAACTGGTAACTGTGACTGACCCTTACAAACTTACATTATTTTCCATTAAATTCTTTAATGGCTTCCAACATGGCAACAACATTTTCAATAGGAACATTTGCCTGAATATTGTGAACTGCGTTAAAAACAAAACCTCCGTTTTTTGAGAAAATTTCACAGGTTCGTAAAACTTGTTCTCGCACTTCTTCCGGTTTTCCGAAAGGTAATACGTGTTGTGTGTCAACTCCTCCGCCCCAGAATACCAAATCCCGGCCATATCTCTCCTTTAATTTTTTAGGATCCATGCCGGAAGCATTTATCTGCACCGGATTAATGATGTCGAACCCGGCACGAATAAAATTATCCAATAAACCTTCAACAGCACCACACGAGTGTTTAAAGGTTTTCCACTGTGTATTCTCATGAATCCAATCGTTAACTTTTTTGTAGTAGGGCAGCCATAATTCGTCAAATTGTTCAGGAGAACAGAATGTTGAGTTTTGGGTTCCAAAGTCGGTTCCACAAATAAATACGGCGTTTACTTTATTGCCGACTACCGCATAAATCCGTTTCAGATTTTCAATAGCAATTTCCACCTGTCGCTCAAAAACGGCTTTAATATAATCCGGACGCGTAACAGTGCTCATATACCATTCAGCTATATCGCGGATTCCTTTTGGTTTATACAGATTCAGGCCGGGAACCAGATCAATGTCGCCAAGCGCAGTCCCGCCAAACGACGCAATTACCGCTTTCCCCGAAAAATATGCTTTGTCTACTTCAATACGCCAATAGTCCAATTCTGCATCACTGATTAATTCAAATTCTTCGAGGTTGTTTTCAACGTTTAGTTCCTCTTCAACAATGGGATCCTGACGTATTATTGCATCGAAAAAATAACTTGCCTTGGGCATTTTTGCGCAGGCATCTGCCGAATTGTCTCCTTTCGGATACATCAGTAGGTCGCCATTAACATCGGTAGTTGGATTAAATTTCAGCGGAACCATAACACGCTGTCCCCAGGGAGTTTTCCACTCTTTGAAAGGAGCGTGGTTATTAAAACCAAACATGTTGTTTTTTCCCCAGGCTCCAATAACATCAATTCCAATCGAATCGATTAATTCCCAGCCCACTTCGCCAAGCATTTGATAAGGTTCGATAACACGAATTGGTTTTCGTTGCAGGCCAAAATGGCGGCGTAATTTTGAAATGGTTTGTACATGTATCCCCGTAACGGAAGTAGCTCCAAAATCAAGAACTACCCGATCAGTTTGTTGGTGATTCACCGCCTTTAAAAATTGTTCTTTCGAGCTCATGATTAAATGTTCTTATTGTTCAGTTATTTAAATCAGGCCTTTAAAATAATAAATATGAATTTACATCCAGCTTTTCTTCGACATTTCGGTGTGAAATAAAAGGTAATCATAAATCTGTTTTGCCAAATCGTCGTTTATGTAAGGAATACGAATGGAACCGGAAGCATTCATAAATTTTAAACTGGCCAGCGACCTGCGTTTTTGAAAAAAGGTTTGTTTAAATTCCACCGACTGTATTTTATACAACTCCATTTGTTTCCATGTATGCGAAATGGCTCCCGACGAAACCCTGATTTGTTGGTTGTTTATTCTAAAATAGCTTCTTTTTAGAATGAAATAACTATATAATGCTGTTAACGAAAGCCAGATAATTGCCACTGTCCAGAAAATCCATTGAGTATATAAAAACGGGCTTGCGAGAACTACCGGAATCCAGCCCATAAAAATCCAAAGAGGACGGAAATAGTAATTGTCAGTGCAAAGTTTTGGTTTTTCAGCGAGTTCATCTTCGCCGAATAAATCATTTTTCAGCAATTCTATATGTTTTGTCAGGCATCCGGGAGCATCAACCAGTTGCACTTTTTTATTTTGTCCGCTTACTGCCTGTTTAAAAACCAGTGTATATATCCCAAACTGCTTTTTTATAGGGCCGGTTTCCCAGTTTAATTCCTGAATTTTATTGTGTGGCAATACAACATTTCGTTTGTTAATGATCCCGGCTTCAATACGATAGGCATTTTCTTTTTTTATTAATCTGAAATCGAAATACTTTACTAAAGTTCGCACCAGTGAAATCAGAACCGATACAATCAGGAAGAAAACAAGCAGAAAAATGAGTAACGCAAGACTGGAACTCGACATGTAATTCACAAACTCACCTGAATATTCATCTGCTTTTTCTTTAAAAATTTCCTGAACCTGATTAAAAATCTGGTAGCCAAATGCAAGAACGATAAGTCCGGTGCGCAGGTGATTCTGGCTGATTCCTATTTTTAACAAATCGAGTGGTTCAAGTTTCAAAATAAGCTTTTCAGTATTGGTTGTTGAGGTTTCAATCTTCTCTTCGTCCTCCGATTCTATTTCATTATTACCACTTAGTAATTCGTGTAAAGCATTGGCATACGATTTTTCCAAGGCATGTATCTTGAGCTCCTTTCCAGCTGTTCCTGCTGTGTCAATTTCAAGCGCAACAACATCTAAAACCTGTTGAATAAGGTTTTGTTTGGTATTTACACTTTGTATGCGTTCAATCGGAATGGTGAGTATTTTTTTTCGTAAGTATCCTTTTTTCAGAATAAACTCACCATCTTTTATATAAAAGTAGAAGTTCAGATAATACAAAACGGAGTGGACGATAAAAAGTAAAAATATTACTCCTCCGGCTATAGGAAGTATGGCTTTGTGATCGAACATATTCTTTTGAAGAACCAGCACCGCAATAAGTGCCCAAAACATTCGAATAGCCTGACGAACAGATTGCAGAAAAATAAAAACCAGTCCTTTTAACGATTGGCGTGTTGGTGTACTTAAATCCATTTTAATCATCTAATTAGAATTGTTCTCTTGGGTAAAAGATGAAACTCGCATTTTAATTGTCCCCATTTTCGTTAAGGATTTTTATGTTCGTTTCATGCTCGCTTATCTTTTCCGATAAAAATGCTTTTAAGTTTTTAGCCACATCTTCCGGCAGACCGTGAATTGAAAGGTCGCTGGCATTTCCTCCGGCAGTAAAAAGTTTTACCGATGAAAGATTGAAGAGTTTTGCCAAAACGCCCTGATTTACTTCTACGTGTTGAATGCGGTTAAATGGCACGCTTGTTAATTTGTACGTGATTAGTCCCTTTTGAAAGGAAATGTCTTTTTCGCGCACTAAATAGCCTTTTCGTGGAAATGCTAAAATGGTAATTACCACAGAGTATACAAGCAGAAAAGCAAGAATTGAAGTAATCGCTACAATCGCGGCTTTCGGAATGTTTTCGTCGGATATAAATAGAAAGGAGATAAAGGCGGCAATCAGAGCAGCAAAGAAAATAGCTATTCGAATAAAAATGATTTTTAAGTATTTCTTATCAAGTGGGTTGAATGATTTTGCCTCAATTTTCGGCAATTCTTCGGGAAGCAATATTGAGTTGGAGAAGTTTTCCATAAAACTAAAATTATAAGTAGTGTTAATTGTCTGCTTAAAAATATGGTTTTCTTGTGGGTTTTCTATCAAAACTTTTTTTTAGTTCTAAACAACAGGTAAATGATTTTGTATGAAGCAAAACTTATAAAGGTTAATTTAATATCTGTCTGAAATACGGTTGGTAATTGGGGTGTGGGAAACCCCAGCAAATTTTTGGGAAATATCGGGAAATATGTACTGAAAAATCAATGAATCTTTAGTGGAATTTTAACGTATTCTGAAGATGTAATTTGAATAAATGCCACAGGCCATGTTCTCAACCTTTCATTTTTTTGATCGGCTGGATGTGTTTTTGGAACGCATTATTAGCAAACGACAACTGTCGCCCTACGAAGAGTTGGCAAAAAAGTACATGCTTACTCAAGGCATTGTGGCCATCTCTGGGTTGTCTGTATTTTTGATCGTTACCTGGATCATCGGCGCCAAAATGCTTGCGGAGTTCAGTTTGGTATACATTCCTTTTATGATTGTGGGCAGTTATTTTTTTCTTCGAGCTGAAAACACAAGAAACCTGATTTTTATTTTCAAAATTGCTATGATCGTTATTTCATCGGTTTACATTGTGCGAATGGGCGGTTTGCTAACCAGCGGCGGTCTGTTTTTGTTATCGGTTCAGGCAGTTACAAGTACGGTTATTTTACGCAATTTTCGCCAAATCCTTTTCGTTTCGATTGTTTTCGTAATATTTATGACACTTTTGGTTGTTTTACAACCTCTGTTTCCAATTCGTCATGCACTTGATCCCCGACAAAATGCGATAGCTTTCGCCATGAGTATTATAGTGATCACCTCCTATATTTTCTTTTTCAGCTTATATGCCGTTAACCTGTATGCCAAGGTTGAACAGCGCGAAACCCAGCATCAAAAAGAATTGAACGATGCCAAAACACGTCTTTATACCAATATTACACACGAGTTTAGGACTCCGCTAACAGTGATTCTTGGGTTGGCGGATGCAGTAAAAACCGGTTCGCCAAATCACATTGAGGGAAGGATGGATACCATCATAAAGAACGGGAAGAGCCTTTTGCAACTGGTCGATCAGATGCTTGATCTAAGCAAGTTGGATTCGGGTAAACTTTCGGTGAACAAAATACATGTTAACATTATCCCCTTTCTGAAATACATTTTTCAGTTGCAGGAATATTACGCAGAAGAAAAGCGGATTAGCATGTCGTTCTTTTCCGGCAGTCAGGCCTACGAGCTCGATTTTGATCCTGAGAAAATGGCAGCTATCGTCAGTAACCTTTTAAACAACGCCATAAAATTTACCGACGAAGGAGGACATATTCAGCTAAAAGTGTTCTCTCGTTCCGATTTTCTTTATATTGAAATTTACGACAATGGTATCGGTATTCCGGCAGAGAAAGCCGAACAGATTTTTGAACGATTTTACCAGGTAGATGGTGATAATATTCGACGGGCCGGCGGTGCTGGAATTGGCTTGTCGCTTACCCGCGAGTTGGTGAGCCTTTTAAAAGGATCGATCAAAGTAGAAAGCGTTCCGGGGGTGGAGACCGTCTTTTCAGTGCGACTACCTATCACACATCAGCAAAGAAAGGAGGAATTGCATTGTAATACTCAGCCTTTTTATTCTGAGCAGAAAAAAGAAATAGATCTGAATGTAAAAGACGAAATACAAAACGGCGACCGAAAACACCTGTTGATTGTGGAAGACAATTCTGATGTGGTCGGTTACATGAAAGTGTGTTATCAGGAGCACTTCGTTATAGCAGTTGCAAGGGACGGACTGGAAGGGCACAAATGTGCCCTGAATCAAATTCCCGATATCATTATTAGTGATGTGATGATGCCGGGCATGGACGGTTTCGAACTCTGCAAAAAACTAAAGGATGACTACCGCACCAGCCACATTCCGATAATTTTACTGACTGCCAAGGCTGATATCCCTTCGCGTATTGAAGGCCTGGAACAGGGCGCCGATGCCTATGTGGTAAAACCTTTCAACCAGCAGGAGTTGTTGGTGCGCATGCAAAAGCTGCTGGAGTTGAGGCGAAATCTTTTTAAACGCTACAGCAACGGTAATGCGATGGAAACATCATCCGATCCGGTAGTTCAGAAAGAGGACCTGTTTATACAACGGCTGAATGAATCGATCAATAAAAACCTGGGCGACGAGAATTACGATATCCACAAACTTTGTGAAGACATGGCCATGAGCAAATCGCAGCTGTACCGCAAATTCAGGGCACTTACCAACGATTCGGCTGCCCGTTACATTCGCCGTCAAAGGATGAAACGTGCCAAAGAACTGCTGCAAACCACCAATATGAACATCACCGAAGTAGGTTACGAAGTGGGGATGAAAAGTCTTTCTACATTCAGTCAGCTTTTTAAGGATGAATTTGGCGAAAGCCCGCGGGAATACCAAAATCATTTACAGGTTAACGGAAACGGGAAAGCAGATTGAATTTGGGAAATTTCATCAAAAGTACGGGAAAATCCAGCAACGCGTTTCATGGTTTACAAACTAACTTGGTATTATAAATAAAAATCAAAAATCGAAAGTCATGAAACATACAGTTTTACTTCTAATGTTTTTAGGATTGTTGACGTCTGCATCAGCACAAGATTCGGAGAATGCAGTATGGAATAATTATCTTAAAGGAATTAGAATTGACGATATTGCAGATGCAGGTGATTACCTTTGGCTAATTTCGGACTTCAATACCAAGCTTAGAAAATTTGATAAAAAATCGGGTAATGTTGTAAACTACGATTACAAGGATTTTAATATCGAACCTGATGATTGGTTGATTGATGTGGAATGCGATAACAATGGAATCCCGTGGGTTGGAACTTTTGTCGGAACATTTAAAATGTCTCATGATAATACGTGGACTTTGATACATCACGGGAGTACATTCGCAATGACGAAGTCGAAAGACGGAGTCGTATGGATCGCTTATCGAAATGAGATTATTAGATACGAAGGAGATAGCATTAAAGTATTGGATGGGAATGAAGTCAGCTATGCTTCATCCATAGCAACGGATAGAAATGGAGATCTATGGAGCATAAGGAATAATCCACTGGCAAGTTTTTTCTTAGGCCTTTCGAATTATGATGGTTATAACTGGAATAGAATGACACCGCCGTTCGTTTTGGTGTATGTTTCAAATTTGAATATCGATAAAAATGACACCAAATGGATGTCTGCCTATGGCGGAGAACCGTTAATTTCATACGATGAAATAACCTGGAAAAGATATGACACACCTTTTCAAACAACTATAAATTCTATCGCTACAGAAAATGAAAATATTTGGTGTGGCACAAAAAATGGCCTAATGCGATTTACCAATTCCCAATGGAAGGTTTATAATGTGCAAAATTCGGAATTACCCTCTGACACGGTTTATCAGATTTCTGTAGATGCTGACGGAACAAAATGGATTGGTACACAAAAAGGACTGGTCGCCTTTGATTTAACAACTTCAGTCAGTACAATCTCAAAACTAAATCATGAATTTGAATTGTATCCCAATCCAGCGCACGATTATTTAAACTTGAAAGTACCAAAGGAGTTACAAAGCTCAAAGGTTGATATTATGTCCGCTAGTGGTCAGGTGCTGCAATCTTTCAACCTAAATAATAATCAAAAACTGTTGCAGATCAGTCAACTTCCGGCCGGGGTTTATCTGCTTCGGATTCAGTCGAAAGAAAACCAAAGCCTGGAAAAGTTCGTAAAGCAATAAAATTAATTTTTCGGCAACTAACTTAAAAATTCACCATGAGTTCTATCCCGCGACATCAGAATTTTAAAGCCTGGTTAAACGATTTGCTTTTCGAAAGATTTGATTCATCAGAAAAAGAAATGAGAAAATACCATATTTGGACGCAAGTATTTTTTCTGGGCGGTGGTTTTCTATTTCTGTCTGACTCCATTATCTTCAATATTCCTATTCTTGGATATCTTGGCTTTTCGATGATTTCCTACTGGTTCGTATTGATTATTGCCTATTTCTTTATTCAACGAGTTAAGTACCTGGTATTGGTGAAAGAATTGGGGTTGCAGGTCATAGCGTTTTACTTTGTTTATCATATGGGAGGTATTTTAACCAGTGGCGGACTCATCCTGCTCGGATTGATACCTGTGTTTGTATCCCTTAGTTTTAAAAATTACCGGTGGATAACATTGTCTTTCACTGTTTATTTTGTTTCTATAATTGTCCTGTCGATTATGGATAAACAGCTTCCCGGGAAGGCTATATTATCAGCTGACTTAAACCTGATGTTTTGGGCGTTGGATTTGCTGCTTGTCACATTGTTAATATTCGTTTTGGCTTTGTTGGCACAGCGAATCTTTACCAATTTGGAACGGCGGGAAACGGAACGGCAAAAAGAACTTAATGATGCGAAAACGAGGTTATACACCAATATCACTCACGAATTCAGAACACCTTTAACGGTTATTCTGGGACTGGCTGATTCTTTAAGAAATAACAGTCAGAACAACAATCGGGGGAAAACGGAAACCATAATTAAAAACGGGAAAAACCTGCTTCAGCTTGTCGACCAGATGCTGGATTTGAGTAAACTGGAATCGGGCAGAATGTCGGTGAATAAAATCAAATCCAATATTATCCCATTTCTGAAGTATGTTTTTCAGTTGCAGGAGTTTTATGCCGAGGAGAAAAATATTTCCATGCGGTTTTCGTCCGAAAGTCAATCGTACGAGGTTGAATTTGATCCGGAGAAGTTGGCCTCGATTGTTTCCAACCTGCTGAGCAATGCCATAAAATTTACACCCGATGGAGGGCAGATCAGCATGAAAGTTTATCGGAAAGATGAAAACATTTGTTTTGAAGTTAAGGACAATGGTATTGGAATTCCGCCGGAAAAACAGGAGACGATTTTCGACCGGTTTTTCCAGGTAGATGGCGAAACCACCCGAAAAGAAGGTGGCGCCGGAATAGGACTGGCGATAACACGTGAATTGGTACAACTGCTGGATGGTTCTATTGAAGTAAGAAGCAACCCCGGTATTGGAACCGTTTTTACAGTAAAATTGCCGTATATTCCCGCTACTGAAAAGTCAGCAATAGTTGCTGAGCCTTTTGAAGAAAAAGAATCCCGGGATGATCAATTGGATTCAGATAATTTGCTGCAAAGCAGTTCAACCCGTCTCCAAAGACTGCTGATCATTGAAGATAATCCTGATGTGGTTGGCTACCTTAAAGCCTGTTATCAAAGCCATTTTTCAATTCATGTAGCGAAAGATGGAAAAGAAGGTTTCGAACTGGCAGTGGAAGAAATACCCGATATCATTATCAGCGATATAATGATGCCCGAAATGGATGGCTTTGAATTGTGCCAAAAGCTGAAGGATGATTTCCGGACGAGCCACATTCCCATCATTTTGTTAACTGCAAAAGCCGATATTCCTTCGCGGATTGAAGGTTTGGAGACCGGCGCCGATGCCTATATCGTGAAACCTTTCAACCAACGCGAATTACTGGTGCGAATGCAAAAACTACTGGAATTGCGCCGAAAGCTGTTCCGCAGGTACAGCACCGGAAATGGCCTGGAATTTTCCTCTGATCCTATCCTGCAAAAAGAGGATATGTTCTTTAAAAAATTGAATGAAATTATCCTGAAAAATCTTGGTGATGAATACTTTAATATCCAGGTGCTTTGCCGTGAAATGGCGATGAGCAAATCGCAGTTGTATCGGAAATACAGCGCGTTGACCAACATTCCGGCTGCCAAATATATACGCACTTTACGCATGAAAAAAGCCAAAGAACTGCTGCAAACCACATCAATGAACATCACCGAAGTAGGTTACGAAGTGGGGATGAAAAGTGGTTCGGTTTTTAGTAAATCGTTCAAAGAAGAATTCGGATACAGTCCTACCGAATTTGTGCATCGTAAGGTCCCCCAGTGACCAGATAGATTGGTTTTTGTCAGGACCTCCGCCATCGAAATACTGCTTCTCCAAACAATTTATTCGTCCAATTTCATTTGGGATGAATAGACAAAACTCAGGGAAAAACCGACAATCCAAAACCATTTATTCACTATACTTTTGAGGTTAATAATCAATGTTTAACCTTAAATCGAGAAATTATGAAACGAGTATTTTTTTTATTGATCGGAATCCTGATACTATGTGTTGCCTGTCAGGATGATTTTGTTGAGCCTGAAAATGCACTGACAACAAAAAGTGCGAAGTATGAGAAAATTAAGACTTTTCAGGTAAAAGGTTGGACCCAAATTATTCCTGATGAAACAGCTCCCAGATTTCAATGCATGCCTGTGGAAGCCGGGGTGGATATGTGTTCTTATGGTTGGTTAGCCGGGCATATGAACATTTCTGGCAAGATCATTCAGGAAGAAAGCACCTACACAAAACTGTATTGCGAGTTGATGCTTACACCCGAAGGACCGGTTATCTATAATGAAGTAAGTGCTGATGTCAAATTCGCCTGTGGCGAGAGCGTTTCTGCATTGGGATTCGTGTCGATCAATACGGTAACAGGAGAGGTAACAGGGCATACAGATTATGTTGCGGGAACAGGTCGTTTTGAAGGAATTACCGGATCAACAAAAGTTGTGAATGGCAAAGTACTGCCTGACGGAGGATTGTTCTGGGATACAGAAGGCTCCATAACACTCGTCCTTAAAGATTGACTTCGTATTTAATGAGCGTTCCGGGAAATTTTTGCAAGTATTGGGAAGAGTCCGTAACTCACTGGGAAAAGTGAAAAAGCCGAACAGCCGGCATTGGTCTAACTTCGTAAGCAGTTAACCAATAAAATCAGTAATAATGAAAACCAAAATTTTACTGGCAGTGCTGGCTTCGGTATTTTTCATGGCCGCCTGCGAAAAAGAGTATTTAACAGATGAAAATGATCCGATTTCCACCACGAAAGCTGCTGTGATCGGTGAAGGAACAATTGTTTCAAACATCGTTCATTTCTCGTCACTCGAGGGAAATATTCTGGGTGATCCGGCCGACCGGAAAGTCAATGTTTATTTGCCCAAAAGTTATTTTACCTGTCCCGAAAAACACTTTCCTGTAATCTATTTTCTTCACGGCACTCCCGCCTGGGGCGATATGTTGCTGGACCCGCTTCCGTTTGAATATTTTTTCCAGGCAGCAGGTTTGCAGGCCCCTGTTGATTTTCCTGAAGAAGGATTTTTACCCTGGCTTAACAGCCTGATTGATAACGAAGGTATGAAGGAGGTGATCATCGTAATGCCCGATGCAAGGGCAAAGTACGGACCGAGCATGTATGTGAACTCTTCCACTCAGGGAAATTACGAGGATTATATTGTTGATGAACTGGTTTCATACATTGATCAGAATTACCGTACCATTGCACATTTTAACTGGCGGGCCATCAGCGGTCATTGTGCCGGTGCTTATGGTGCTCTGAACGCGGCAATGAAACACCCAAAGGTTTTCCGTTATGTAGTTGCCTTGTCACCACCTCATTTCCCTGCTCCGCTTTTGCATTATTTAGCCAGTTTTATTGCGCCCGAAGATCAGATGTGGGGAGTGGAAGGACCGCTTCCATACGATCCGCAGGCACCTTTCAAATTTGCCAACAATGGCGCTTACAACCTGTCGCAGGCATGGCTGCCCAATCCTGAAAATCCTCCTTATTACTGCGACTTTCCGCTTGATTATGTAGATGGTAACTGGGTGGACAATCCTGAAAATCTGGCCAAATGGAGTTCCCAAAGCCTGATGGTTCTGGCAGGACAATATCGAACCGGATTAAAGCAGTTGAAGACCGTTTATTTCGATTGCGGAACGAATGACGACCTGGGAATGTATCAATCGAACGTGATGTTTCATCAGCAACTCGAAGCCATGCACATAAAGCATCAATTCGAAACTTATTCCAATCCCGGCACACACATCAGTAACCTCTACGAAAGACTTGGAATGGTTTGGGGAATGCTTTCAAACGATTTCCCTGAATATGGTTATTAAGTGACGGACTTTGAAATGATAAGCAGGAAATCAATTTTGTTTTCCTGTTTTTTAAAATACAAACCCAATATTTGACCGTTCTTTGTATTTTTGGTGAAAAGCACCAATAAATGAGAAAATTCTTTCCTTTCCTAATCCTACTTGTTTTATGTGCCTGTTCTAACAGGAAAACCATTCAGGTGGAATTTATAGAATTAAAGACCAATACTGACGCCAGCTTGCGGGGATTGCATGTGGTGAACGAAAATGTAATATGGGCAAGTGGTTCGGGCGGAACCGTATTGTTTTCAAATGATGGAGGACAAACATGGAATGTAAATCAAATTCCGGGAGCGGAAGAAAATGATTTCAGGAGTATTCATGGCTGGGATGAAAATCGTGCAATGGTTTTTGGAGTGGCCGGTCCCGATTTTGGGTACAAAACCGATGATGGTGGAAAATCATGGGAAGTCGTTTTTCGCGATACCACGCAAGGTGTATTTTTTAATACCTTAAAGTTTGCCGACGAAAACAACGCACTGGCAGTTAGCGATCCAATTAAGGGCGAAATTTATGTCATAAAAACCCGAAACGGTGGCGAGAGTTGGGAACGTATTCCGAATTTGCCTAATCTGGAAGAAGGAGAATATAATTTTGCCGCTTCAAATACCTGCATCGAATATTTACCATCGGGAAAAGCATGGATTGCGACAGGAGGCAAAGCTGCACGTGTTTTTTATTCCGAAGATTTTGGGGAGTCGTGGTCGGTGGCTAAAACTCCAATGATTCGGGGACAGGCATCGTCGGGTATTTTTTCAGTTTCGTTTATAAACGACAAGAATGGAATTATTGTGGGAGGAGTTTATGATCAGCCCGAAATAAATAAAAACATTGCTGCTTATTCCAACGATGGCGGGAAATCATGGCATTCGGCCGTAACTATGCCCAAAGCGTTTCGTTCGTGTGTACAACATGTTTCGAATGGAAAAGAGGAGTTTGATTTTGCCATTGGAAAAACAGGCAGTGATTTTTCGTTAGATAATGGAATAAACTGGCAATTTTTAGGCGAGACCGGTTTTTACACTTTTCGGGCAGTACCGGACAAATTGGAAGGATTTGCTGCCGGTGCAAATGGGAAAATCTGGAAAGTGGAATTTCAGGTAAAGTAAAAGGAATAGGTGGAGAATTGTTTTTCTGCGTCTCATTACTAAATACTCAAATCTAAAAGTCGAACAAATGAAAAAGGTAGCAGTTATCGGATTTGGTTTTATGGGAGTGGTGCACAGTCAGAATATTCTGAAATGTAACGGATTGGAATTGGCTGCTATTATTGAAAAAGATGAAGATTCGGTTGCCCGGAAGATTGACAATCCGGAGGGTAATTTTTCGATTGGAGAAACGGATGTAGAAATGCTGAGAAAAGTACCGGTTTACTCTTCGTTGCAGGCTTGTTTAGAGAATGAAAAACTGGATGCCGTGCATATTTGTGTACATACCAATTTACATTATTTAATGGTAAAAGAGGCGCTTGAAAGTGGGTTGCATGTACTGGTTGAAAAACCATTTGTTTTAGATATTAGAAATGGGGAGGAGTTAATTAAATTGGCGCGGGAAAAGAACCTGATTTTAATGGTTGCCCATGTCGTTCGTTTTATGTCGCCTTACAAAAAGCTGCACGAAATTATTGAATCAAAAGAATATGGGAAGTTGCAGTTTCTTTCGTTAACCCGTTTTTCTGGTCTTCCGGTATGGGGGCAGTGGAAAGAAAAACAAAAGGACTTTGGCAGCAGCGGTGGTGCACTTTTTGATTTAATTATTCATGACATTGATTTTGCAGTTTTTGTTTTAGGTGGAGCTCCCGATAAAATTGAAAGTAAAGTATTGCCTGGAAAATTGAGTAAGCACGATTATTTGAATACAAACTGGAAATATCACACAAAAAATATAGACGTTAAAATTGAGGGGGGAAATATTTTTCATGCAAATTTCCCTTTTCAGGCTGGTTACATGGCTGTGTTTGAAAATGCAACGGTAAGTTTCTCAACAAACGATGCAGATTATATACACATAGATAACGATTCTGAACGAATAACAATTGATGCAAATGATTTGGGAGATGGTTACTTTAACGAAATCGAACTATTTGCCGAAAGTGTAAAATCCGGAGCTTTGTCCGAAAAGCATAGTCCGGAATCGGCGCTGGAAACAATTCGACTGTGTTATAGTAATATGTAATTGGTATTTACCATAATTCGATTTAAAATATGTGCACAGCTTTCTGTGAAAATATTTTAGAGTCGAACCCATGTTGTTAATATTAACAGTACTTTTGCATTTCAATAATCAGTACAATTTTCATGAATAGAAAAGGCCAAGGAGCAGCAAAAGGGAAGGATAAAAAAACAGCCGAAAATAGGAAGGGAGCATCTTTTCAGGTAAAGGAGAATGCTGTTCTTATGGAGTTTTTAATGGCGCAAATGCCAGGTAAAAGCCGGAGTAAGATTAAATTGTTGCTAAGTAGAAAACAGGTACTGGTTGATGGCTTACCCATTTCGCAATTTAACCATCCACTCGTACAAGGGCAAAATGTTGAAATTAGCAAGGGAAAACAGGAAACTTATCGTGCTGTAAAACAAGCCCGTGCATTGTCGATTGTATATGAGGATACCGAACTGATTGTGATTGAAAAACCTGCAGGATTGCTTTCGATTGGTACCGAAAAAGAAAAACGTGCAACCGCCTACAGTTTGCTTAGCGATTACGTAAAACAACAGGATCCGGAAAATAAAATATTTGTGGTGCATCGTCTTGATCGCGAAACTTCGGGATTAATGATGTTTGCCAAAAGTGAGGAGATCAAATACCATCTTCAGGAATTGTGGGCGAATACGGTAATTGAAAGAACTTATATTGCTGTTGTTGAAGGCTATGTAAAAGAGGAAGAGGGAGTAATTTCTTCGTATCTGGTTGAAGGAAAAACCTTTGTTGTACACTCGTCGCAAAATTCCAAAGCCGGGAAAAAGGCTGTTACCCACTTTAAAACGCTGGAGCGAAAAAGAGGATACTCGTTGTTAAAAGTAAATTTGGATACCGGTCGGAAAAATCAAATTCGAGTGCACATGCAGGACATTGGACACAGTATTGTTGGCGATAAAAAATACGGAGCTACCGGAAGTCCGTTAAAACGTTTAGGACTGCATGCTCAGCAACTTTCGTTTGCACATCCGCTATCGGGGAAAAAAATATTTTTTGAGTCGAAAATCCCGGATGAATTTACACGCCTGTTTAACTAGGAAGAAGCAATTTTGATGCTGATGATATAATTTGAGATAAAAGAGCCGGATTGATTTTAATCCGGCTCTTCTGTTGTATCGATTATTTTTTAGCTAAAATTAGATTTCCAGTTCCCATCCTTTGCGAGGTGTCTGATTGATAAGACTTCGTGCATATTCATATGCATCAATGACTTCATATTCAGAATTATAACGCGGCGATGATTTGCTGGTGTCGAGTTTAACTGATTTTGGAACTCTCATTTGCTCACCGGGTTGAATATTCGTAAATACCATATCTTCGCCGTTCCATTGTAAAATTCGGTTTAATCCCGACAAACGGGCAGCAACAGTTCCCATAACCACTACCTCATTAAATGGGCCGGCATAGCCAAAATGCGATTTTGTTTTTACACGAGTTGCCGGATCTTCTTTGCAGGCACGTATCCAGTCCTTTTCATGCCCATCAATTCCTTCTTTAACTTTACGTTCGTTAATAAGTGGTGAATAATCTTTAAACTCTTTTGTCGGCAGTCGTTTTGCATTTTTTGCATAGCAGCCGCACATAATTTTCCCTTTGGTTCCAACAAATAATACACCACCATCACGGTCGCCCATTATTTCACCATCTTCCAATTCCAGAGGTCGGTCTGGCATTAGTCCGCCGTCGTACCAGGTTACTTTTACTTCTGGCATTTCTACATTCTTGTGTTTATCTCTTTTTGGGAAGTAATAGGTTATTTTTTCTGATTCAGGAGGAGATTCCAGAGTCCATTTTGAAGAACTCGCCTGGATTCCTGTTGGGTACTGAAGACGCAAACTACGCATGGCTACATCAAGAATATGACAAGCCATATCACCCAAAGCTCCCGTTCCAAAATCAAACCATCCACGCCAGTTCCATGGGTGGTACATAGGAGAATAAGGTCTTGCCGGTGCAGGTCCGATCCATAAATCCCAATCCAAACCTTTAGGAGTACTTGGTGTTTCTTCCGGGCGATTTAAACATTGTGGCCAAATAGGGCGGTTGGTCCAGGCATGTACTTCTGTAACTTCACCAATATCTCCATTCCAAATACTTTCGCAAATCCATGCAGTATCGTCACCCGAGGCTCCCTGGTTTCCCATTTGTGTTGCCACATTGTATTTTTGTGCAGCCTGGGTTAATATCCTGCTTTCGTAAACTGAATGAGTAAGTGGTTTTTGGCAATATACATGTTTGCCCAATTTCATGGCGTCAAGAGTAATTCGTGCATGAGTATGATCGGGTGTAGCAATAATTATCGCATCGATTAAATCGCCAATTTCGGCAAACATAGTTTTATAACTCTGGTATTGATATGGAACTGTTTTTTCCGGATAATCTTCTTTAAATTTGCTGATTCGAATGGCCACACGATTCAAATCAACATCACACAAAGCTACTATATTTTCATCCAAACATTTTTGCATGTTCGAGTGGCCCATGCCGACTCCAATAACAGCAATATTAAGTTTGTTTTTTGGCCATTCTTTGGGCTGTTGGTTTTGTTCTGTTTCTGTACATCCGGCAGCTAGAAATCCTGGTAATGCCGCTACCGATGCAATTGCTGCTGATGTTTTAATAAAATCGCGTCGGGGGAGCTGGTTTTTGTTTTCCATGTTTATTCTTTTACTAAAATTAATATCCACTGTTTTGAATTAGGTTTGGGTTACGCTGTATTTCATTTTCTGAAATGGGAAAAAGTAAATGTTTCTTTTCAATGGTTTTTCCCCAAATTGTGGTATGTCCAATTGCGTCAACAAAAGTTATTTCACCTTTCGATTCTTCATGAGTGACCGGAAATTTGCGTGTGCGTTGAATGTCGGACCATATTTTATATTCAAGCGGAAATTCACGCAATCGTTCTTTCCAGATTTCCTGAATAAAATCATCAACAGATAGAGTTGTAAGTTCATTCACTATTTCGTTTCGATCAGTATTCCAATATGCCCGGGCTCGAACATCTGTCAGATATTCAATTGCTTCAGATGTTACACCTTCGGTTTGGGCAATGGCTTCTGCAGCTATTAAAAGTAGTTCGGCGTAACGATACACCACCATATCTTTGCTTGTTTTACCGGTATTAAAAAGCGCTTCGTCGTCGTGCCATAAATAAGGCGCTGTTTCAAATTCTTTTGTTATTTCAACTCCATCCTGACTGTAGGTTAGAGTAGAATGAAAGAACTGCTTTTCCTGTATTCGCAAATCTTTCTCTTTGTTGTAAATCCACAACAGTTGTTTTGAAGGTTTGAATGCATTATTGGTTACCGACGATTTAAAAATTCCCCAGGAAATGGCTTCGGTTGGGTAACAAATTGAGGGTTGAGCACTGTTGGTTTCAATATTGGCATCGTATTCAATCGAATACATGTATTCATCTTCCACATCTGAAGTGCGCATTATATTGTAAGCACTTGATTGAGGCGAATGTCCGTGGTGAGAAATGAGCTTGTAGTTTTTGCTGTTTATTGCCATTCGGGCAACATGTGCAGCTTCTTTGTATTTGTCCATTTGAACGGGGTATCCACTCATGTTTAAGTACACATCGGCCAGCAACATTTCAACAGAACCTTTCGAAACCCGGAACTCATTTTGGGGCATTGTTAAATCATTAAGTCCGCCTTGATCCATTGCAAACAATAAATCAACAATTATTTGATCGTAAATCAGTTTTGTTGCGGTTCTTTGGACATACATATTTTCTAACGACGAATACGCTTTCAGAATTAGGGGAACATCGCCAAACGTTTTAATC
>JBFFMM010000024.1:0-22514 GCA_041554075.1 Draconibacterium sp.
GATTATTGCAGTTTGCGACCCGCAAAAAAGCTATTGGATATTATGACAAATGAGCACTATCGGGGGTGTTCGGCTTATGCAGATTTTCGTGAGATGTTAGAACCAAACTACAGGAAGTTTTAGAGAAGCCTGGCCAATAAAGGAAACCGTTAATTTGTATTCTGCAGCGCTTGGGTCAAATAAAAATCTGAAATACGATGCGGCAAAACGAAAAATTACAAATGCAGCGGATGCCAATAAATACCTCTCTCGAGAGTATCGTAAAGGTTGGAGCTTATATGAGGTATACTACCATTACACACACACAACACTTACCCAATAAAAAAGGGAACCATTAGGCTCCCTTTTTTATGTATAATTGTGTATAGATTATTTATCAATGTCAACTTTTGCAAGTGTTTCACTTTTGTATAAACCAGCTTCCAATTTTACCTTCACTTCTTTGAATGCTTTTAATGTGTATTCAACATCAGAAAGTTCGTGCATCGCAGTAGGAATTAAACGCAAAAGAATTTCTCCTTTAGGAATAACCGGATAAACCACCATCGAACAGAAAATGCCATAGTTTTCGCGCAGGTCGTAAACCATTTGACTTGCTTCAGGTTCTCCACCTTTCATATAAACCGGAGTTACCTGGGTATTTGTTTTTCCAAGATCGAAACCGGCTTCTTTTAATCCTTTTTGCAATGCGTTAACAATTGTCCACAATTTTTCGCGTAATTCAGGTTGTGTGCGAATCATGTCTAAACGTTTTAAAGCACCAATTGTCATTGCCATTGGTAAAGACTTGGCAAAGGTTTGCGAGCGCATGTTGTAACGCAGGTAGTAGCAAATATCGCGATCGCAGGCCACAAAACCTCCAATTCCCGCCATTGCTTTTGCAAAGGTTCCAAAGTACAAATCAACTTCTTTTTGAACACCAAAATGCTCGGCAGCACCTGCACCAGTTGGACCAAATGTTCCGAAGCCATGTGCGTCGTCAACCAGTAAACGGAAATCGAAATCTTTTTTCAATGCAACAATTTCGTCCAATTTACCCACCTGACCGGTCATTCCGAAAACACCTTCGGTAATAACAAGGATACCGCCACCTGTTTCGGCAGCACGTTTAGTAGCAAAACCTAACATTTTACGACATTTATCCATGTCGTTGTGGGCGTAAACAAAACTTTTACCACCTTTTGCTTTATGAAGGAAAACACCATCCATAATACAAGCGTGAGCTTCCGAATCGTAAACAATCACATCGCGGCGACTTGCAATAGCATCGATGATTGAAACCATTCCCTGATAACCGTAATTTAATAAGAAAGCATCTTCTTTCTTTTCAAAGGCAGCCAGTTCACGTTCCAATTGCTCGTGTTTTGCAGTTTGCCCCGACATCATGCGGGCACCCATTGGATACGCCATACCGTATTGTTGAGCTGCTTCGGCATCTGCTTTCCTCACCTCAGGATGGTTTCCCAATCCTAAATAGTTATTTAAACTCCAGGTTAATACTTCTTTTCCACGGAAATTCATGCGTGCCGAAATTTCACCTTCCAACTTTGGAAATGCAAAATAACCATGAATCTGGTCCATCCACTTTCCAATATCACCTTTGTTTTCTCTGAATTTTGCAAATATATCCACGTTGATTATATTTTATGATTTTATAATAAGCTGCAAATGTAAACTTTTTTAAAATCTCAGCAAATGTGTTAAATAATACTAAGTGTTTTAGTTAACATTCAAAATCAAATGTATATTCACCAGCGATAATTTGAAGTAAGAAGTTGTATGAGTTTAAAAATGAGTGAAATAGGTGCAAATGTTAATTCGGCATCACGTATTAAATTTTGATGTTCATATAGTTTCAGTTAACTAAAAAAAGTATATTTTTGCGCCATGTTTATGAAAATGAGATTTTTGGGGATCGGATTGGTAATAGTTTTGCTTGTGTTGAACTCGTGTGGAGATTATAACAAGATTGTAAAAAGTACCGATTACGAGTTCAAATACAAAAAAGCAGTTGAGTATTACGAAGATGGGGAATATGTTCGTTCGGGAACACTCTTCAAGGAATTGGTTAATATATATAGAGGTACTACCCGTGCCGACAAAATATATTACTATTATGCAAAAAGTATGATTGGCCAAAAGGATTATCTTATGGCAGGTCATTATTTTCGTTCTTTGGTAAAAGAATTTCCACGAAGTGAATATACAGAAGAAGCTCAGTTTATGATTGGGTATTGTTCGTATTTACTATCGCCCAAAGCGCGTCTCGATCAGCAGGTAACTCAGGAAGCCATCGACGCGTTTCAATTGTACATTAATTTATATCCTTATAACGAACGCGTGGATGAAGCTAATCGTTTAATTGATGAATTGGAAGATAAGTTGGTGTATAAATCGTATTTAAGTGCTAAATTGTATTACGATTTTGAAAATTTTAAAGCAGCAGTAGTTGCCTTAACAAACGGTTTGGAAAAATATCCGGATAGTAAATACCGTGAAGATTTAAAATACATGTTATTAAAATCGAAGTATCTGTTGGCTACACGAAGTGTTTCCCAAAAGCAGGAAGACAGATATTCGAGTGCGCTTGACGAGTATTTTTCGTTTATCGATGAATTCCCGGATAGCAAGTACAAAAAAGAGGTAGAAAAGTATTACGAAAAAGCCTCTGAGATTTTGCATTATCAGGCAGAACAAGAGGAAGAAATTGAAACAAATATAAATTAGAATATGGATTACAAGAAAACAAAAGCAGCTCCGTCGACTATTTCTCGCGATTTAGAAGTATTGACGCAGGAAACAGGAAATATTTATGAAACAGTGATGCTACTTGCAAAAAGAGCAAATCAGATTTCATCGGAATTGAAAGAAGAATTGAATCAGAAATTACAAGAGTTTGCATCGTATACCGACAACCTCGAAGAAATTTTTGAGAACAGAGAACAAATTGAAATCTCTAAATTTTACGAACGTTTACCAAAACCAACTTTAATTGCGTTTGAAGAATTGAAAGAAGGTGAAATTTATCACCGTAACCCTGCACGCGAAAACAAACAACGCATCTAAATAAAGATCATGCCTAATGAGGCTTGAAGGAAAACATATTATACTTGGAATAACGGGAAGTATTGCAGCTTATAAAGCAGCAATGCTTCTTCGGCTTTTAATAAAGGAAGGAGCCGAAGTTCAGGTGGTAATTACACCGGCTGGCAAAGAGTTTATTACACCCGTAACATTGTCGGCACTTTCGAATAAACCTGTTGTTAGCGAATTTTTTGGTGCTAACGATGGCACCTGGAATAGCCATGTTGATTTGGGCTTGTGGGCCGATCTTATGTTGATTGCCCCGGCAACAGCAGCAACCATGGGTAAAATGGCCAACGGTATTGCCGATAATATGCTGGTAACTACTTATTTGTCAGCCAAGTGCCCGGTTTTAGTGGCACCTGCAATGGATTTGGATATGTTTGCTCATCCTTCAACGCAGCGTAATATTTCGATATTGAAAGAATATGGAAATAGTATTGTTGAACCCGGCGAAGGTGAATTGGCCAGTGGTTTGAGTGGGAAAGGCCGAATGGAGGAACCAGAAAAAATACTTGAAATTGTTGTCGAACAAATTTCAAGAAAAAAAAAACTTCTGAATAAATCGTTTTTGGTAACTGCCGGACCCACATTCGAAAAAATTGATCCTGTACGTTTTATTGGTAACTATTCATCGGGAAAAATGGGATATGCCATTGCCGAAGAATTAGCGGAACAAGGAGCCGATGTAACTCTCGTTTCAGGGTCGGTTGCGGTATCTACAAAAAAGCCAAATATAAAAGTTGTTGCTGTTGAATCGGCAAAGGAAATGTATAAAGAATCGGTGGCTGCGTATAAATTTTGTGATGGAGCAATAATGTGTGCCGCCGTGGCTGATTTTACTCCCGTTACTACGGAAAATAAAAAAACAAAGCGTGCCAAAGAAAACTGGAACATCGAGTTGGAACCCACACAAGATATTGCTGCTGAATTAGGAAGATTGAAAACAAATAACCAGTTGTTGATTGGTTTCGCTCTGGAAACAAATAACGAGTTAGCCAATGCACAAAAAAAGCTGGCAAAAAAGAATCTCGATTTTATTGTGCTAAATTCCTTGAACGACGAAGGGGCAGGTTTTGGTGTTGATACCAATAAGATAACTATTGTAGACAAAAACAATAATCAGCAAATTTTTGAGTTAAAAAGTAAGACGGAAGTAGCAAAAGATATAGTTGCAAAAATAGTAGAACTAGTTTAGATTGAAATGCTATTTTACAATGCCATTTATTGAATTATGAAGAGACTCATTACAATTATTTTAATCGTTTTTGGATGTATAGGTATAATGCAAGCGCAGGAGTTGCGGTGTAATGTTACGGTTTCAGCCCGTGGTATTCAGGGGGCAAACCAGAACTTATTCCGTACCATGCAGTCCGATTTATACGAATTTATGAATAATCGTAAATGGACAGAACATGTGTATAGTTACGACGAAAAAATCCGCTGTAACATTCTTATTCGTTTAGATGAACAAATTTCTGCCGACGAGTTTAAAGGTTCAATTCAGGTGCAGCTTACCCGTCCAATTTTTAATTCCAGCTATACATCAACAGTACTGAATATTAAAGACAACGACTTTCATTGTAAGTACGTTGAGTTTCAACCCCTGGAATTTAACGAAACTTCAAATCGCGATAACCTTACGAATATTATGGCTTTTTACGCCTATGTAATTTTAGGTTTCGATTACGATACGTTTTCAGAAGAAGGTGGTACCGAGTTCTTTCAGAAGGCACAATCCATTGTAAACAACTCGCAAAATGCGGTTCAACGTGGTTGGAAATCTTTTGAAAGTGAAAGAAACCGGTATTGGTTAATCGAGAATATTATGAATAAATCTTACGCATCGTTTCGAACTTGCATGTACACCTATCATCGTATGGGATTGGACATGATGTCGGAGCGAGTGGAAGAGGGAAGGGCGAATATCGCCAATTCGTTAAGAGATATTCAGAAAGTATTTCGTCGTCGTCCGTCAACATATATTTTGACAATGTTTTTCGATGCCAAATCCGACGAGTTGGTTAATATCTTTTCCAAATCGTACCCTGACGAACGTAACCGTGTGATGGCAATTTTAAACGAGGTAGATCCATCGAACGGGAGAAAGTATGAAAAAATTGCTGAAAACGAAGGATTCTGAACGACTCAAACTTTGAGAATTACATCTTAGTCCGATTTTACTTTCTTTTTGTAAATCAACAAATATTTGATTGCTGTTGATAGTTTTTTGGTATTTTTAGACCTTCTTAAAAACAATAATTCAGAATGCTGTCGAGATTATCTATTTCCAATTATGCTTTAATTCAAATGCTGCAGGTCGATTTTCATAAAAACCTGAATTCAGTTACAGGTGAAACAGGTGCCGGTAAATCGATTATACTTGGAGCTATGGGTTTGATTTTAGGAAATCGCGCCGATCTTTCCGTCCTTAAAAATAAGGATGAAAAGTGTATTGTTGAAGGATATTTTGAAGTAGCCAATTATTCGTTGAAGGGATTTTTTGTTGAGAACGATTTGGATTATGATCCGCAAACAATTCTACGAAGAGAAATTACTCCCGCAGGAAAATCGAGAGCCTTTATTAATGATACTCCTGTAAACTTAAAAGTAATGCGAGAACTGGGATTGAAGTTGATTGATATTCATTCGCAGCATCAAAATCTCGAATTGAGTAATCAGAAATTTCAACTAAATTTGGTTGACTCGGTTGCAGCGTCAAATAAACTGTTACAACAATACAAAAAGTTGTTTGCCGATTTTAAAGGTCAGGAAAAATTACTTTCTGATCTAAAAGGAAAAGCAGAAAAAGCGAAATCGGATTTGGATTATTTTCAATTTCAGTTTAATCAGCTTGAAGAAGCAAATTTGGCTGCAAACGAACAGGGAGATTTAGAAACCGAATTGGAGAAATTAACCCATGCCGAAGACATAAAAACAGCTTTTGCCGAAGTTGGTCAGTTGCTGGATAGCGAAACACTTTCGGTTATTCAAAATGCAAAAGAGGCACAAAAGGCACTGGATAAAATTAAAGATTTCGATTCGGATGCCGCGGGTTTATCCGAGCGCTTGCAAAGCACTGTTTTTGAATTAAAAGATATTATTGACGAAGCAGAATCGTTGGCCGAATGCATTGAGTTTAACCCTGCGCGCATTGAGGAAGTCAACGATCGATTAAACCTGATTTATAGTTTGCAACAAAAGCACAATGTGGCAAGCGTTTCGGAATTAATTAAACTGCGAACTGATTTTGATGAAAAAATCAACCTAGCAGTTGGTTACGACAATGAAATCCAAAATTTGGAAAATGATTTAGAACACCGAAAAGCTGAACTTGAAAAAGTAGCCACAAAACTTACTGATTTAAGAAAAAGTGCTTTCCCGGTTATTGAAAAATCGGTGGTGGCCGATTTAAACCAAATGGGAATGAGCAAGTCGCGCTTGCAAATTGAACATCGACCGTTAGAAGATTTTCATACTGAAGGAAAGGATGCAGTTTCGTTTTTATTTAGTGCCAATCCTGATTCTACTCCGGATGAAATATCGAAGATTGCTTCGGGAGGTGAAATGTCGCGTTTGATGCTGGCCATTAAAAACCTGCTGCGAAGTTCAAATGCACTGCCTACTGTTATTTTCGATGAAATTGATTCAGGAGTATCAGGAGAGATTGCTGTAAAAATGGGGACTATTATTAAAGCGTTTTCTACTTCAACACAAATTATAAATATTACTCATTTGCCGCAAATTGCTGCCAAAGGCAATGTGCACCTTCATGTATATAAGTTAGAAGAAAATGGGAAAACCTACACATCGATTAAACAACTTAATAAGGACGAACGGATTGAAGAATTGGCCAAAATGGTAGGTGGTGAGAAACTTACAGAGACAGCAATGATGGCTGCTCAAGAATTATTACAAAACTGATTTCCGATCGGGAATTAGTTCAAAATTGAATTGTTTCGAATGCTATTTGCAGAAACAATAGAAAAGCCGTTAAATTAAAATTACTTTTGCAAAAAAGTTCTCTGTCGCAATTTCAAAAGCGACAGACCATTAATACATTGATTATGTTAGAAATAGGAAAGATAAATACCTTAACAGTAAACCGCGAAACAGATAATGGTGTGTATCTGGATGGTGGAGATCATGGCGAAATACTAATGCCTAAAAAATTTGTAACCAATGAGGTAAAGGAAAGCGGAGAAGCTGAAGTATTTGTTTATACTGATTCGGAAGATCGTTTGGTTGCAACTACCGAAACGCCTTTGGCAATGGTTGGCGACTTTGCTTGTTTAACTGTAAAAGCAACAAGTAGTTTTGGTGCTTTTTTGGATTGGGGACTACCTAAAGATTTGTTAGTACCTTTTCGCGAACAACGAAGCAAAATGATGGAAGGAAACAGTTACTGGGTTTATATTTACCTCGACTTACTTTCGAACCGAATTGCTGCTTCGGCAAAACTCCATAAGTTTTTAGATAATACGCCACCGGAATATGAAAAGGGGCAGGAAGTGGATTTGATAATTATGGAGGAAACCGATTTGGGTTACAAAGCAATTGTAAATTTGGAGCACTCCGGAATGTTGTATAAAAACCAGGTTTTTCATGATTTGGAAATGGGGTTAAAAACCAAAGGCTACGTTAATAAAGTTCGAGAGGATGAGAAAATCGATCTTTTACTGGAAAAACCCGGATATGAAAAGGTGGATGCTATTTCAGAGAAAATTTTAAATGAACTAAAAGAAAACAGAGGATTTATAGCTGTTTCAGATAAGACCTCGCCAGAAATGATTCATTCCATGTTTGGTATAAGTAAAAAGAATTTTAAAAAGGCAATTGGCGGATTGTACAAAAAAAAGTTGATAACGTTTGATTCTGATGGAATAAGATTGGTTTCTTAATTTGAACATATACTTAAAAAATGCTTTAATATTTGGAATATTTCAGTAAATAGTTCTAAATTTAAGCTACAATATTTTCATGTTGTGATTTTTGGTTAAATAGGGAGGGAAACAGTGGTTTCCCTCTTTTTTTTAAAAACTAATTCGTGGCTTCAATCTGGTTTTCAATAATTTTAATATCCTGCAAACGCTGACCAAGGATTTGAATATATTCCATGCAGTTGGCATAATGTTCCTCATTTTTCTGACCAAAAACATGAAAGGATTCGACCACCCACTCCAAAGCTGCATTGAGGTGGCCTTGCATTTCGCAAGCCAATGCCATGTTATATTTGGATTTCGCAGCGATGGATTTATTGGGGTTGTTTACATTTGCTTTCCAAATTTTAGTAGCCTCTAACCATTTTCCATCCTGTATTAATTGATCTGTTTTTTTTAGTTCAATATGTCCTGAGGTGTAATACATACGTTGTACTTCAACCCAGTGTGGTATTAAGTAATTCGCAAAATTTACCCCTGCAATATCTGCAGCATTTAATAAGGCATCTTTTGGTGGGGGAAGAACATCTTTAATATTCGTGTAATTATCAATATAATTATACCAGGTAATCGTATCTCTTTTATCAAATATATAACGGTATTCTTGATTTTTTAAATCATAAAAGTTCCAGCAAGCCTGAACAAAAACAACTTCATTTGCCAAAGCGCTCTTTTTATCATAAAAAGTACCACCGATTGATGAGAAATAATCTAGCGAAATTAAAAAATCAGCTTGGGTACTATCAGCAATATTTTGTATGTCAATTGGTTGGTATAAGCCATAACGGGGATGAAGGAATATTTCAGAATTATATTTTTGGGTCTCATTTGGAAATTCGTTTATGACACCCGAGAGTAGAAAAACATTCAGCTGCTCCGAAATGTCCCTTTTCTTGATCATTGAATCCAAGTCTTCTTCAAATTTATATTGGATAGTGTCAGTCACTTTAATCAGACTAAAGTCTTGTTCTTCAATTTCAAATACTGAATCATAAAAGTTTTGTTTTTTTAGTTCATCAATAAAATAAGCGAAATACAGTTTCGATGCAATGCTGTCCATATTTTCTTCAACTTGAATCTTTTTATCAATATAATACGATTCTTGAAAATAAGGATTTGGTGCAACATTACAATTGTTATAACGAATTGCTACGGTTTTAATATTTTCCGGCATTTTAACTTTTCCCGGCTCAACAATTTCAATATCAATTACTTTTGTGTTATACAATGTGTTGCATCCCTGGGTTACTAAAAGTACAACAAGCAGAACGAGGAGTAGGTAGCAAGGTTTCATTTACATTTGGTTTAGCCGGGATATATCTAGTTGTCGTTTCGTTAATATTTTTCTATACTGAAGTATCATTTTTAAATCTTCTTTGCTGCGGTAATCTGTTGCTATTTGCTGAGCAGCTACAATCCATTTTAACGCAGTATCCATGTCGTCCTTCATTTCGTAACCCAATGCGAGGTTGTAGCGAGCATTTATAGCCATTCGTCCATTATCGTCGGCTGCATATCGTTTCCAAAGAAGTATTGCATTGTCCCATTCTCCTTTTTGCACGTATTTGTCGGCTGCCGAAAAATCGGGAAGGGGAGGAACAGAATAAGACCGTTTTACCGATTGCCATGAAGCAAAAAAACGTTTCGAATAATTTTCGCCTGCCATTTGCGAGGCTATTTTTAATGCTGTAATTCGCGGTGGTAGTTTGTTGTTGCGGCGGTAATTGCCTGTGTTGTCGTAACCATTCCAAAAAATGGTATCAATCATGGTTTTACGTTCCAAAAGTTTTTGCGAGTACGGATTATATACGGCCCAAACAGCAGCAGTAATCACTTCGTTCGATTTTGTTGGCATTTCAGCTGTTGACGAATATTCCGAATAGAAGTATGAAAATGTTTCGAGCGAAATCAACAAATCGGTTTGACTTGAAGTGGTAAGTGTATTTATCACATCGTAATTTAATGGTGGAAGTCTTTTTGCAGTGTGAGGTTCAAATAATTCAGGAAAAATATGAATGTTATTGAAGGTATTTTTAGTCTTAAAGTTTTTAGCCAGTTCTTTCATACAATTACTAACCAGAATACTATCCAAATTTTGTGGATCTTTTCTGGTTCTTATTAGTCGATTGTCATCTTTATAATAGTGCTGTAAAGTATCGCCAGGGAATTTGAAATTACGATAAACAACGGCTACATTCTGAGCTTCAGGCGGGATGGCTATTTCTCCAGGTTTATATACGTCAATTGCATATTCTTTATAAACAGTGCACGATGAGAAGATGAGAAGAATAAAACCCAGTAAAATGAGGCGGTTCATTTATTTTATTTTTGAAGTTCTTTTTTTCTTTTGTCTAATAATTCCAGGTACGCATAAGTAAACTGGCGGTACATTGTATTGTACGAATCTAAAGCCCATGAAATAGCATTTTCAATATCGCCTTGTAACTCATAAGCAATGGCAATATTTAGCAGTGCTTTACTTTTGGTCGATTTTGATTTTGTATTTTCAGCTGTTTCTTTCCACAGGGCCATGGCTTGTATCCATTGTTGGTTATCAATAAATGTGCCAGCATGTTTTAAATTCTCATCTCCTTTAACATAAAATGCTCGTTGTTCCTGGCGCCATACTGTGGTTATTTTTTCCGAAAAATCTAAGGCCAAAGCAATACCTGTTTCTGTAAGTGCAGTTTTTACCGGTGTAAAATGCTCAAATAAATCGTTCGCCGAACGACCATAATCACTCCATTGAATGGTGTCTTTAAAAAATTCACGTACCAATACTTTTTCTTCAATTGGGTCATAAATTCTGAAAAGGGCGTTATAAACAATTACCATATCGGCAGTTGAAGCTGTAAAAAATTCATCCTGAACGGGATCGAAATAAGTGTCCTTGTCGTATTTTGTTTTAACTTGAGTGCTAAACATATCGAGCGATAAAACAGCATCGGTATTATAGGTTTCGCAGAGTTCTTTTGCTTCTTCCCAGGACATTTCGTCACTAAAAAACGAATTCTTTTTAAACGCTAAAAAACGATTCTCCGGTATAACAAAATCATATCTTCCCGATTCAAATAAAAGTTCACCCAGTGCTTTTAAAGTGGTATCAACTGCGGTTAAATCATAAATTAGGGTGTCTAGAGTAAAACGGCTTTTGTAAAAAATATTTTGTAACGAATCTGCTTTTAAATCCGTGTAGTTGTCGTCCACAGTACGGTTTACCAAAAGCAAGCTCTGAATTCGGCCGGGAAGTTCTTTTTGTGCAGGTTCCGGAATTTCGATTGTAATTAATTTGGTTGATGAACATGAAGCAGCCAGAAGCAGAACAAGCAGTAATACTAACTTATTTTTTATAAAATGCTGTTTCATATTTTGTGTTTCAATACTTAAATTAATAAATGCCCCAGTATTTTCTCAAAAACCATTCCACACTCAACAATAAAAGCAGAACAAAAAACAGCCAACGTAAGTTTAGCAATTCGTTTATCATTTCCTGAAAATAACTACTTGCTTTTAATTTATTTCCTGTTTTTAATTCTGAAATTAAATCAGCCGTTCCGTTGGGAAGATAAAATTTTCCGCCACTTTGGGTAGCCAGCTGATACAACATGTTGTGATTGGCTTGAGTAACTACATTTTCAACATTTACAGGAACAATGGTAAAACTTCCAGTTTCTGTGTAGGTTTCGTTTCCAATTGTCACATTTGCCAAAAAAGTATAATCGCCCATTGGTAAATGCCCTGCGTTTAAATAATAGTTTTGTCCCTGAATATCAAACGAGAAGTTAAAATCCTCGTCGTTAGAATTTTTTAATTCGATGTTTACTTCTTCTGAAGCGATACGTTCAAATGCATCGTTATACACTTCGGCATTTAAAATCACATCATCAGTTTCAGTATAAACGGGCTTAAATTCTACGATAAAATTGTCCTCGTTTTCGCGCAAAGCCAAATACTGAATCAGTTGATTTATCAATTCGTTAAATCGTGCATGGCTCTGGTTTTGATAGTAATCGAACAAGCGCCAACGCCAAATTCCTTCGCCAAAAATGTATCCAATTTTGCGTCCATCCAATTTCCCGGTGGCCATAAGTGGTTTCCCGGTTTCAATACCTTTCAATTTTTGGTAGAATAAAGGGGTGAAATCAGCTTCCATTTCATAGTTGGCAAACGGAACTTGTAGGGGCGGAAATTTTGGTAGGAGCTCAATAAAGTCTTCGGAAAGGGAGAAAGTAGCGTAGGTTGAATTTACCGTTGGTTGTGCTTCTTCGCCACTTCCGGCAAGTGGTTCAATTGTAACTCCTTGATTTAATGTATTCAACTGAGGTAAAAAGGTTTTATTTCCAACAACAAAAAGAAGTGGTAAACGGCTCTTTTTAGCCGTCTCAATAATTGTTGCAGCCGATTTGCCCGCTGTTGGCAGCTGGTATAAAACCAAAAGGTTAAAATCGTTAAGATTTGACGGATAGGGTTCTTCGGTAAAAACAGAAACTTCATACGTTTTTTGCTCTTCCAGTGTGTTTTTTATGGCTCCAATATCCGGGTGCGATCCATCAGAAATAATCAGTATTTTTTGTTTGTTTTCGAGAACATTTATAACAAATCCTGCTTTGTTATTTTTGGTGTTGCGCTCATTGTTAACACTTTCAATAATTACGGAATAATGTTTTAGTCCGGGATCGTCCGCCTCCAAAATAAATTCCTGTGAGTCGAAATAATTGCTGTTGGGTGGAGTAATCATTCGGCTTTCAAGTTCAACTCCATTTTGCAAAATCGAAAGTTTTAAGTTTTTCCCTTTCAGTTTCGAAAATTGTACATCAACTTCAACCGGAAATTTGTTTCCTGAAAAGGCCGTGCGGTTTACCCTTATGCTTTGAATTCGGGAGTCGGAAACGATGGATGTGTCACCAAAACCGATTGTATAAACCGGAAAGTTTACTTCGTTTAAAAGATTCAAGGGATTTTTACCCTGATTGTAAATTCCATCGCCGGCAACAATTAGTGCTCCAATATTTTGGTTGAAATGCAAGTCGTTTACAGATAAAATCAGTTCACTGTAGTCCGATTTTTTTTCACTAAAATTTTGCTTTGTTTCATTGCTTGTTTCCTCGCCAAAGGTGTATTCAATCAATTCAAAGTCAGATCCCAATCCTTCATCTATTTCCGACTTTATCGAACCAAACAATGCTGCCGCTTCAGCAGAATCACCAACGGAAACAAGTGATGACGAATTATCCCAGGCAGCAATAATAATGGGGTTCTGTACAATTTTTTTTAGGTTTCGTAAAAAAGGAGAAAGCAGTAGAAAGGCAATGAGAAAAAAGGATAAAAAACGTATGCTCATCAAAATCCGAACCTGTGTTTTCGATAATTCTTTGTTTGCTTTATTTCTGAAATAAAGTAAAAATACAACTCCCAGTGCAGCTACAAGAATTGCAATGAGGAGGATAAACCAATATTTTGTTCCAAATGAAATCAAATCGTCATTTTTTTAGAAGTCGTAAATATACACATCTCTTTTTTTTAATGGTGATTAATGTGTATTATTACGGCTTAAAATTAGACAATCGTTTTGTACAATTGTTAAAAAGATGATCAGGTAAAAACCAATAAAATTCAAAGTTGGTATCGACTATAAACTTAAAAGCTTTAAAATGAAGATTATTGTTTTTGTTATTCTTATAACAATTCTTGCTTCTTGCGAATCAAAGTTTAATCCCGAAATTACAGTCGAAGAAATAAAAGAGAACGTTGAATATTTAGCTTCCGATTCTTTAAGAGGCCGTAAACCCGGCGAGCCCGGCGATTTTTTGGCCGCAGATTATATTCGTTCCAAGTTTGAGGCTGCCGGATTAGAACTTCTATTTGATAACGGGTTTCAATACTTTAATCTGGTTTCATCGGCCGAATTGGGCGAAGGAAATACTTTAGAGGTAAATCAAAAAAGCTTTGCTGCTGAAGCTGATTTTTTACCTTATGCATTTTCCGCCAATACAACGGTTAAGGCCGAGGTAGTTTTTGCAGGTTATGGAATTGAAGTAGACCGCGATACATTAAAATGGAATGATTTTGAAGGTGTTGAGATAGGTGGAAAATGGATAATGGCTTTGCAGGGTGATCCTGATTTGGATAATCCAACAAGTCCGTTTCTCGAATTTTCGTCAGAACGAGCAAAAGGTCTTACTGCGTCCGATAAAAATGCTGCTGGTTTAATCTTGGTTGCAGGTCCAAAATACAGTGAATCCGACGAATTGTCATCGTTGTTTTTTGATAAAAACAGCAGTCGTTTTGGGATTCCTGTTCTTCAGGTTACCCGAAAAGTAGCCAACGAAATTCTGGCAGAATCCGGAAAAACCATTGAAAGTTTGGAAGCAGCAATATTTGAAAACAATGCTGGAATAAATCTTCCAACAAAATCAATACTCAGTGTTTCTGTTAATGTAAAATTAAAAGAAACGACCACACAAAATGTCGTTGCCATGATTCCGGGAACGGATGATAAATTGAAAAATGAATATGTAGTTCTGGGCGGACATTATGATCATTTGGGAATGGGTGGTCCGGGCTCGGGGTCGCGCGCTGTTGATACGGTTGCAGTACACAACGGAGCCGACGACAATGCTTCGGGTGTTGCTGCAGTAATTCAATTGGCCGAAAAAATATCGTCAACAAAAACAAACAAACGTAGTATTATTTTCGTTGCTTTTGGAGCTGAAGAAATGGGTTTGGTTGGGTCGAAAGCATTCACTTCTAAGCCACCGGTGCAAAGTGAAAAAATGATTGCAATGTTTAATTTCGACATGGTAGGCCGTTTAGATTCGGCAACCGAAGCATTAAGTATTGGAGGAACACAAACCGCAAAAGAAACAGAACAATTGCTGAACGACTTAAACCCGGGATTTCAATTGGCTTTCTCGGGCGAAGGTGTTGGTCCATCAGATCATGCTTCATTTTATTTACAAAACATACCGGTATTTTTTATTTCAACGGGTGCTCATTCTGATTATCATACACCTCAGGACGATGCCGAATTAATCAATTTCGAGGGGGCGAAAAAGGTAACTGATTATGCATTTGCTTTAGTCGAAAATGTAGCCAATCGCGATACTGCATTAACATTTCAGGAAGCCGGTGCAAAATTTCAACGCAGCCGTGGCGGGCGATTTAAAGTTACTTTAGGTGTGATGCCCGATTTTGCAGGCCTCGAAAAACGAGGAATGCGAATTGATGGCGTAACAAAAGGAAAACCTGCCTACAAGGGAGGCATGTTAAAAGGTGATATTATTACTGCAATTGATGGAAAGAAGGTGGGTAATATTTACGAGTACATGAGTCGTTTAAAAACCTTGGAAGCAGGAGAAACAATCACGGTGGATGTACTCCGTGATGAAAAACCTACTGTTCTTATTATTCAGCTATAAATGATGAAGAAACTATTTTTACCACTATTATTTTTACTGTTTGTACTTCAGGGCGTTGGACAAAGCTATCAGTTTACCACCAAAACCTTTGCTTATAAAGTGGTGGATGGAGATACATTGGAAATGACAATGTACAAACCCGTTTTGTCATCGCCCATAAATTTGCCGGCTATTGTGTTCTTTTTTGGTGGCGGATGGGTAGGAGGTACTCCCAATCAATTTAAATTACAAGCCGAATATTTTGCTTCGCGAGGAGTAATTACTTTTTGCCCGGATTACCGAGTGAAAAGCAGACAAGGAACAAGTCCTTTTGAAAGTGTAAAAGATGCCAAGTCAGCAATGCGTTATTTGCGTTCTAATTCAGCCAAACTTGGTGTCGATTCAAACAAAATTGTTGGTGCAGGAGGTTCGGCAGGCGGGCATTTGGCTGCTTGTACAGCAATTATTGATGAATGTATTGAAGAAAGCGATGATTTATCTGTTTCTGCAAAACCATTTGCGTTGGTACTTTTTAACCCTGTAGTCGATACTGGAAAAAGAGGGTATGGTAGCGCTAAAGTGGCTGGTCGTGAGTTTGAAATTTCGCCAGTTCATCATATTGTTAAAGGAGTCGTTCCAACTTTAATTATGCATGGAAAAGGTGACACCACAGTCCCTTACGAAAATGTAGTTCGCTTCGCAAGTTTAATGAAACAGGAAGGAAACGATTGCAAACTTAAAGGCTATAAAAACCAAAAACACGGATTTTTCAACTACAGTAGAAGTCCAAAAAATTTCAAAAATACTTTAATCGAAACTGAACATTTTTTAGAAGAGCACAATTTACTTAGAGGGGATAGTTGGGCTGTAAAATATTGCAATGAATTGGATTAAGTTTGTCAAATTAAATCCATCCCCGAATTTTATAATAGGTCATTGCTATCATTTCCCGGGCAATCAGAATTTCGTATTTTAAATGATTCCAAAGTTGATAACGCATATTAATACTTTGCCCAACATCGGGAATTAATACCGTATTTCCTCCCAGTTCATCATCATTAAACGATAAATCTGCCTCTGCAGCATTTTCAAAAGCGGGCAGGGCATTTACTTTTTCAAAACCTGCTTTTTTAAAACATAGCACCGATCGGCGCATGTGTTCGGGTGATGTAACCAGCAAAATAGGCGTTTGCATTTTTATTAAGCCTTGGCAATTTAATGCCTGTGCACGGGTGTTAGTTGCTTCTGCTTCAAAAGTGATCTGTTCAGGTGAAATGCCTCGCAAAATCAGCTCCTTTTTCATTAATTGGGGAGTGCTCAAACTATCGGTAACTTGCCCGGGCATGGCAATAATAACATTTGCTTTTGGAAACGATTTAGCCGCTTTTTCTGTGTACCAGCTTCGCATCAGATTACTCTGGCTGGGCATTCCTCCTCCTCCCAAAAGTACAATCGTTTCGGGTTCCCATTTTAATTCCGATTTGCTTGTTCCCAACCAATGATATCCCCAAAATGGAGCCGATGTTAAAGCAAAAATTACACAGATCAGAAAAAAGAATCCAATCAATACCAATAAATTTCGTAGTAATCTCAAAAAATAAATACTTTTGATTTTGGTTTTAGCCATAGTTACACATTGTGACGATAAATGTACAGTTAATAATTAAATTTTTGTCATTTGAATACTTCAGAAAAAAACGAAATTATCCAGCTTTTCGAGAATCATTTTAACGAAAAGGTTCAGTCTTTTGAGTTGCTTCCTCCTTCTGGTTCGTACCGTCAGTATAGTCGGTTAATTAGTGAAAACAGAAGCGTTATAGGCGCTTTAAATAACGATGTAAAAGAAAATACGGCCTTTCTGTCATTTTCCAATCACTTTTTTCATAAAGGAATCCGTGTTCCGGAGGTTTATGCAGTAAGTTCCGATTTAAAGAAATATTTACTTGAAGACCTCGGCAGTACAACACTTTTCGAGTATTTAAGTAAAACCCGCGAAAGTGAAGGTTTTTCTGAAAACATAATCTCAAAATATAAAAAGGTACTAAAAGCGCTACCAACCATTCAGATTATTGCCGGAAGAGAAATTGATTACTCGGTATGTTATCCACGCGAGGCTTTCGACAAACAATCGATGATGTGGGATTTGAATTACTTCAAATACTATTTTCTGAAGTTGGCAAAAATCCATTTTGATGAGCAGGCGCTTGAAGATGATTTTCAGTTGTTTAGCAATTATTTGTTAAGTGCCAGTTCAAAATACTTTCTGTACCGCGATTTCCAGTCGCGCAATGTTATGCTGAAGAACGATGAAGTATATTTTATCGACTACCAGGGAGGGCGTTCGGGCGCATTGCAATACGATTTAGCTTCGTTGTTGTACGATGGTAAAGCTGATATTCCTGAAAGTGTGCGGAAACAGCTTTATGATTATTATATTGAAGAGCTTAAAAAATTAATGAAGGTTGATGAAGAACGATTCGATGCCTATTTTAAAGGATTTGTATTGATTCGGATTATGCAGGCAATGGGCGCTTATGGTTTTCGTGGTTTTTACGAAAAAAAGGAACATTTTCTAAAAAGTATTCCCTACGCGTTAAAGAATCTGGAGGTGTTGTTGGCTGATTTGAATTTACCGGTAAAAATGCCCGAATTACTTAAAGTTTTAAAGCAATTGAGTCACTCCGAGGTACTAAAAGAAATTGGTCGGGTAAAATCAAATTTGACCGTTCGTATAAGTAGTTTTTCGTATAAAAAAGGTATTCCTGAAGATCCGTCAGGTAACGGCGGGGGGCATGTTTTCGATTGTCGCGCTATTAATAATCCGGGGCGTTACGAAGAATACAAAAAGCTAAGTGGCAAAGATCTGGCAGTACAGGAATTTTTAGAACAGAAATCGGAAATCCGCTTGTTTCTCGACTCGGTGAAAGTATTGGTTGAACAATCTGTAAAAGTATATCTTGAACGAGGTTTTACTCATTTGTCAATAAACTTTGGATGTACTGGTGGTCAACACCGATCGGTTTATTCGGCCGAAAAGATTAGCGATTTTTTACAAAACAATTATCCGGTAAATGTTGTTCTTATTCATCGGGAACAAGAAAACTGGTGATGAGTAAAAAAGCATGTAAAAAGAAAGACTTTGAAGAGAAAGAAGACGCAAAATATGAATGTAAAAAGTGCGGTGCGAAAGTAAAAAAGGAAGACAAAGTTTGTAAACCTAAAAAAGTGAAGTTATAATTTGTTTTTAAAGGGGACTAAACATCACTCATGAACCTAAAAATCAGGACAATTAATTAAATTATCACAGAAAATCAGAATTTGTTTATGATTTGGCTTTTGTGTTTTGGTAATTAAGTTTTCTGTATTTATTTTCGCAGCTGATTTCAAAAAAAACAATAAAAATAATGGGAAGAGCATTTGAATACCGCAGGGCAGCGAAAGAAAAACGCTGGGATAAAATGTCGAGAATATTTCCAAAACTCTCGAAAAAGATAACTATTGCAGCAAAAGAAGGAGGACAGGAAGCTGATTTAAATCCGGCATTGCGAACTGCCATTTTGAATGCCAAGGCACAGAACATGCCAAAAGCCAACATCGATGCTGCTATTAAACGCGCATCGGGAAAAGATGCAGCTAATTTTATTGAAACTACATACGAAGGTAAAGGACCGCATGGAGTGTTGGTTTTTGTTGAAGCAGCCACCGACAACACAACACGCACAGTTGCCAATGTAAAAAGCTATTTTAATAAAGCAGGTGGTGGCCAGGTTCCAAACGGATCGCTGGAGTTTATGTTTGCACGGAAGGCTGTTTTCGAATTTGAAATGCCGGAAGGTATGGATGTGGACGATATTGAGCTGGAATTGATTGATGCCGGACTGGAGGAAATTGAAGAGAATGAAGGTACTTACTATGCCTATGGCGAATATACCAGCTTTAGCGATATGGCGCACGAGTTTGAAAAACTAAACATTAACGTAAGTAAGGCCGAGTTGCAACGTATTCCTACTACTCCTGTTGAATTTACTGAAGAACAAATGGATGACATCGAAAAGATGTTAGACAAAATGGAAGAAGACGAGGATGTTCAGGCGGTTTATACAAATATCGCTTAACTACTAAATTATTGTCATTTCGAAGGAAGGAAGAAATCGATGACTATCAAAATCAAATTTCTCAGTCATGCTTCTTTCGAAATGACAATTCTTTTATAGGTGTAATTACTTCATTAATCCACAAAATCCTGTTGGTTATCTAATTTATTCCCTTTGTTTTGTTGTTTTCTCCTATTTTCGGAAAAAACAAAATCTATGCTAGCTGTTCAAGAATACATTCATCATTTTATTAAAATCTGGGAACAAAGCCCCAGTCATCTTCCCACTTTTCAAAATGTTTATTCTGAAAAGGAACAAATAGAACGCGAAAAGAACTACGAGCATTTTCAAAAAAAAATAAAAGAGCTACAAAAGCGTAAAACAGTCCAGCAGGTTCGCAATGATCCCGGGCAGTCTTTTTTCCCCATGTTTAAAGCTTTTCTGGAAACCGTATTTGATTTTGAAAAAGATCATTTGAGTTTGATTCTTTCTGATGAATTTAAGGACGTTTCGAAAGACTTTTTTTACAAAGCCCGTGCTTTTGGTCCTGAATTAAAACCTGATAATATTTACCAGGGAATGCGAAACGTGTGGATTATGAATGGTGTTCAGCTAATGGCAAATGTGTCGGTTAAAATTACCCCTTCGGTGTTTGCTTACTCAATGATTTATCCTTATAGCGATAACTATTTGGATGATCCTGAAATTTCGAATGAAGAAAAGCAAAGCTTCTCTGAGCGATTTAACCGGCGATTACATGCAGAACCGGTCAGTCCTCAGAATTTCACCGAACAACAACTCTATAAATTAGTGGAGATGTTTGAAGAGGAATTTCCACGCAATGATTATCCTGATGTGTACGAGAGTTTATTCGCGATTCAGAAAGGGCAAACCGATAGTTTAAAAATGATAAAAGAAAATGGTTTGTCTGATCATGAAATTCAATGCATTTGTTTTGAAAAAGGCGGAGCTTCTGTTTTGGCCGATGGGTATTTGGTGACGGGGAAATTAACGCGTCAGCAAGAACGAGCCTTATTTGGATACGGCGTATATTTGCAGTTACTCGACGATATTCAGGATGTAAAAGAAGATTCGCTGGCCTTTACCAAAACTATGTTTTCGTGCTTGCCCGAAAACGATTTGTGTGAATCAGTAAATAAAACCATTCATTTTGGACGAGCTGCTTTAGAAGAAATGCGATGTTTTCCTGGATTGCAAAACGATGATTTTCTGGATTTAATGAATCGCAGTATTGAAACCATGCTTATTGAATCGGTTGGTTTAAACCATACTTGGTTCGAGAAAAATTATCTGGCTGAATTGGAGAAAAATTCACCTCTTCATTTCCAATTTATCAGGGAAAAGAGAGCTCAAAGTAAATCGCAAAGGTTTGCTTTGTTTCAAAAATATTTTGATTCGGCAAAGATATGATACTTTATAACTGATCGAGAACAAACCGTTGCTGTATCACCCTTTTCAGCTTGTGTTTACCTGATGAATTCATTCTAACAATAGTTTCGGAATCCGTCATTGACAGACGGAATGACGAAGCAGAAGTTTGGTGTGATTTTGCAGCAGTTTCAATGTTCATCTGTTATGTCTTCCCGAACGAAAGTGACAGATACAATTTCAAAGTTCAAAAAAAAGAATTTCATCCTTCAATCGACGGATGAAATCCTTTTTATTTTTTAAGTTGCTCAAAGCTTTCGAGTTCCTACTATTAGAAATTTTTATAATTCCATTTTCCGCGGTAGGCACGATCCAACAACATATTTGCCCAATTGTCTCCTGTAAATTGTTCTTTCTCAGCATCCCAGAGTAGTGGGCGTTGCAATTCGTAGGCAATATTAGCAATATTACAAAGTGCCGATGTACTGTGCCCAATTTCGACATCAGAAATTGGCCGGGTGCGGTTTTTCATTGCATCTACCCAATCTTGGTAATGATTGTCGCTAAAATATACACGTTTATCAGTTTCTTTAATGTCTTGTTTTGCCAATTTCTCATTTGGAAAAGTACGCAAGTAATTGCGGCTTACTTCAATTTTACCTTCGGTTCCAATAAACTGTACGGCGTTTCCATCGCCTTTCCCACCCCAAAGTTTGTGGTTAATGCGCGTACCATTTTCATATACCATGGTTAATCCATGACTTTGTCCGGGTTGGTTAGGTGGAAGGAAATTCACCGGTGCAGAACCGTCCATATCCATTGCCCACTGAGCAATATCAAACATGTGCGCACCCCAGTCAGTAATTAAACCACCACCAAAATCGCGGTAACCACGCCACCAGGCCCAAGGATCTTTCTTTGCATCAACCGGGCATAAATCTTCGTGATAACCACGGTACAATGATGGTCCAATCCATTCGTTCCAATCCAAGCCTTCTGGAGTTTTCTGAACTGGCAGGCTGCATTGCTGAACGGGTTCGCCAATACTCACATTAATTTCTTTAATATCGCCAATGTATCCGTTACGCACCAATTCAACTGCATGACGGAAATCGCGCCACGAACGTTGCATGTTGCCGGTTTGGAACACACGATCATATTTCCGGGTTGCATTTACCATGGCACGTCCTTCTGATACAGTTAGCGCCAATGGTTTTTCGCAATAAATATCTTTGCCTGCTTTTGCAGCATCAACAACTATTTGAGCATGCCAATGATCAGGAGTGGCTATTACAACAGCATCAATATCTTTTCGTTCCAATAACTCACGATAATAATGGTACCCTTTAATATCGGCATCAATATCTTTGTCTGCATTGTTTTGTTTTGCTGCCTGAAGAAAAGTTTTCATTTTACTTTCGAAAACGTCGCTACCAGCAACAGCAACAGTTTCTTTGCATTTGCCAATACCGCCAAGTAAAGTGTAAATTTGTTTACCATGACCGATGTAGCCAATGTTGATTTTGTTGTTGGCCGCAACAAATCCATTTCCACCCAGAACATGTCTTGGGATTATTGTAACTGCAGCAGCTCCGGCAGCCGTTTTTCCA
>JBFFMM010000025.1:0-22496 GCA_041554075.1 Draconibacterium sp.
AAATCTTTCTGTTTCGAATCGACCACAATAGTTACCGGACCGTCGTTTGTTAAGGCAACTTCCATCATGGCTCCGAATTTTCCAGTGCCAACTTTTTTACCTAAAACTTTTTCAGTTTCAGCAACAAAATTTTCATACATTGGAATTGAGAACTCTGGTTTTGCTGCGCGAATATAGGAAGGACGGTTTCCTTTTTTTGTAGAGGCCTGCAGTGTAAACTGACTCACAATAATAATGTCTCCATCAACATCTTTCACCGATAGATTCATTACACCCTCTTCATCATTAAAAATCCGAAGTTGGGTAATTTTTTTTACCAAATAATCAATGTCATCCTTGGTATCATCGTTTTCAATTCCAACCAGAACCAAAAGGCCTTTGTTTATTTCTGATATTTTATTGCCTTCAACAGTAACCGAAGCTTCTTTTACTTTTTGAACTACTACACGCATGATTTCAAAATTATCTATGGCTAATATAAAAAAACGAATGTATATCTCAACTTTTAATCCTTTGTTTTGTTTAGCTTTGTGTTGTTTTATATTAAACAAAATTAGAATTGAAAACATGAAGACACTACAATTAATTATAACATTATTATTTTTTCCTGTTTTGTTGATGGCGCAAAAAGCATCATTAAGCGGAAAGGTAATTGATGGCATAAATAATCAGCCTTTACCTTTCGTAAATGTTGTTGTTTCGGGTACTTCCATTGGAGCTGCTACCGACGAAAACGGACATTTTGAATTTGATAATTTAACACCAGGTTTTATTCGAATTGAAGCTTCGTTTGTGGGTTATAAAAAAGCCATTTCAAGCGAAATTGAAGTGAGTGTTGCCAAAACGGCATTTATTGAAATTAAGATGGAAAAATCGCAGTCCGAAATTGAAGAGGTAAAAGTTACGGCTTCCCCTTTTCGCAAAACGTTGGAAAGCCCCGTTTCATTGCGATCGATTGGAATTGGTGAGATTGAAAAAGCTCCGGGTGCCAACCGCGATATTTCAAAAGTAATTCAATCGTTTCCAGGCGTGCAGTCAACACCGGCTTATCGAAATGACATTATAATTCGTGGTGGTGGCCCTTCTGAAAGTCGCTTTTATCTTGATGGTGTTGAAGTCCCGTTTATTAACCATTTTGCCACGCAAGGGGCTTCGGGTGGTCCGGTTGGAATATTAAATGCTGACTTTATACGTGAAGTAAATTTTTATTCCGGAGCTTTTCCGGCCAACCGTGGAAATGCTTTGAGTGGAGTATTGGAATTCAATCAAATTGATGGAAACGAGGAAAAGTTAAAATTTCAGGGAACAATTGGTGCTTCTGAAATTGCAGCTACTTTAGACGGACCAATAGGTGAAAAAACAAACTTCGTATTTTCAATTCGTGAGTCGTATTTGCAGTTTTTGTTTAGAGCACTCGAACTTCCTTTTCTTCCAAATTTTACCGATATGCAGTTTAAAACCCGAACGCGTTTTAATGCAAAAAATGAATTGACTTTAATTGGTTTGGGTGCTAATGATAAAAATAAATTAAACGAAGACATTGAAAATCCGGATGATGACCAAAAATATATTTTAAGCCAACTGCCGGAAAATCTACAATGGAGTTACACGCTTGGGGCGGTTTATAAACATTATCGCGAAAACAGCTACCAAACATTTGTAGTTAGTCGCAGTCATTTAAATAATTCGGCGTATAAATATCTTGAAAACGATGACAGCTCGGAAGACAATAAAATTCTGGATTACAATTCTGAGGAAATTGAAAATAAATTACGATTTGAAAATACTTCAAGAATGGATGGGTTCAAACTTAATTTTGGAGCAAGTCTGGATTTTGTAAACTACACAAACAACACCAAAACACGTGCATTTTATGGGAATGAGGTAGTGGATATTTTTTATTCCACCGACTTGAACCTGGTGAAATATGGATTATTTGCGCAAGCAAGTAAAACAGTTTTTGACGAACGATTAGCTCTTTCACTTGGTTTGCGAACCGATGCCAACAATTACTCCAGCAGCATGAATAATGTGTTAGAACAAATTTCGCCTCGTTTTTCGGCATCGTACAGTTTAACTGATAAATGGAGTTTAAATTTTAACACAGGTCGTTATTATCAATTACCTGCCTTTACTTCGTTGGGTTATAAAGAAGATGGAGTTTTGATTAATAAGGAAAATAATTTGAAATATATTGCGGTTAATCATGTAATTGGAGGTGTGGAATTCAGACCAAAAACCGCCATTCAATTTACAGCCGAAGCATTTTGGAAAGCTTATTTCGACTACCCTTTTTCGGTAAATGATCAAATAAGTATTGCCAACAAAGGTGCCGATTTTGGTGTGGTTGGCGACGAGGAAGTTACTTCAACATCAGACGGACGTGCCTATGGAGCGGAGTTTCAAACACGCATTAATACACAAAAAGGGTTTATAATGAACCTTTCGTATACCCTTGTTCGAAGCGAGTTTGGCGACGGTAACGGGGCTTATATTCCATCAAGTTGGGACTCGAAACACTTGCTCACTTTAACTACCACCAAAGATTTAAAACGTAATTGGCGCGTTGGGGCACGCTGGCGTTTTGTTGGTGGTTTGCCTTATACTCCGTGGGATTTAGAAAAGTCATCCTTAGTTGAAGCCTGGAATTTAAAAGGTGGACCTTATCTCGATTATTCAAAACTAAACTCGCAACGTTTCGATCCTTTTCACCAGCTCGATTTGCGCATTGATAAATCGTATTATTGGGAAAAACTGACGGCTAAGTTTTACATCGATATTCAAAACTTTTACAATTTTCAGGCGCAGCAAAATGATATAATTGTTAGAGCTGAAGATGCCAATGGAAATTTTCTTTTGACAGAAAATGGTACGCGGTATGTTTTAAATGAAATCGAAAGTACCTCGGGAACTGTTTTGCCAACTATTGGAATTATTGTGCAGTTTTAATTCCAATTACATCCTAAATATAATTATAGAAAGTGAATGTAAGCATTGGTCTGCCATGGCCTCAGCCGGTGAGCCAATAACAAGGTTGATTTGACGATTAAAAATTGATTTCTGTTTGAGCTTTTTTGAGAGAAGCGGGTGCAGCCTTGACTTTTTTTTCTTCCGTTTTTTGCTTCCCCGTCTGACCGATGATTCATCAGTCGGGCAGGAAGGCAAAAAATGAAGTCGGGTTTGAGCGAAGCGCCAATTCTGTAAAGATCATTAGGGCACATTTTTTTAATTCCAATTCTTTTTAGTTAGAAAGTTTAAAATTCCAGGTTAATCAGTCGCTCATATTCCCTTTCATTATTGCTTCGTTTAAAAAGAGTTGTTAATTTTAGCAACTTGAATCAACTTAAACGTAAAAAAATGATGAATCGAAAACTTCGAATGGGAATGGTTGGTGGAGGCACCGACGCATTTATTGGGGCAATTCACCGTCTGGCTGCCTTGATGGACAATCAAATTGAATTAGTTTGTGGATGTTTTAGTGTAAATCCTGAAATCTCAAAAGAATCAGGTAAACAATACTATCTTCCTGAGGACCGGGTGTATGCAACTTACCAGGAAATGTTTGAAAAGGAAGCTCAGCTTCCTGAAGGCGAACGTATGGATTTTGTATCGATTGTAACACCCAACTTTGTGCATTTTGCTCCTGCAATGATGGCACTTGACAATGGTTTCAACGTGGTGTTAGATAAACCAATCACTTTTACTTTAGACGAAGCCTTGAAACTAAAGGAGAAAATTGAAGAAACCGGATTAACGTTTGCTTTAACGCATACCTACTCGGGATATCCTGCAGTAAAACACGGCAAACATATGATTGCTGAAGGTCAGTTAGGTAAAATCAGAAAAGTATTTGTTGAGTATCCACAAGGTTGGTTATCGTCGAAATTAGAAGATACTGGAAATGCACAGGCAAGTTGGCGTACCGATCCAAAACGTTCGGGGAAAGCCGGTTGTATGGGCGACATTGGTACGCACGTACATCATTTAGCGGAATATATGACGGGCTTAAAGGTTACTGAGCTGTGTGCCGAATTAAATGTATTTGTTCCAAATCGTTTGTTAGATGATGACGGAGCTGCTTTACTTCGTTTTAATAATGGTGCAAAAGGCGTTTTAATGGCCACACAAATTGCTGCCGGAGAAGAGAATGCCATTCGCATTCGTATTTACGGCGACAAAGGAGGTTTGGATTGGGAACAAATGGAACCCAATACTTTAATCCTTAAAAAATTAGGCGAACCCACACAAATATTACGCGTTGGTACAAGTATGAATAGCGATATTGCTACTCATAATACACGTACTCCGGGAGGTCATCCTGAAGGATACTTAGAAGCTTTTGCTAACATTTACCGAAACTTCAGTCTTACCGTAAGAGCGAAAGCAAATGGTGAAAAGCCAAGTGCTGAAATGCTTGATTTCCCGGGTGTTGAAGACGGTATTCGTGGAATGCAGTTTATCGACACAGTTGTTAGTGCAGGCTACAACGACGAGGTAAAATGGGTGAAATTTGGTGAAATGATAGATTAATTGAAAACAGAGATTCAAGGGGAAACCTGGGTTTTTACATTGAACTCTGAACTTTAAATTCTAAACTATATTAGTTATGGCAAGACCAGTAACACTTTTTACCGGACAATGGGCCGATCTTCCCATTGAAACCATTTGTGAGAAAGCGAAAAGCTTTGGTTACGACGGTTTGGAACTTTGTACCTGGGGCGACCACATGGAAGTGGCTAAAGCCGATCAGGCTTACTGCGACGACAGAAAAGCTCTTTTAGATAAATATGATCTTCAGTTATTTTCCATTTCAACTCATCTCGATGGACAATGTGTTTGCGATCCCATTGATCAACGTCATAAAAGTATTGCCAGCCCCCATGTTTGGGGAGATGGAGATCCGGAAGGTGTACGCCAGCGTGCAGCTGAGGAAATGGTAAAAACGGCTGAGGTGGCAAAAAAATTAGGAATCGGTGTTGTAAATGGATTTACAGGAAGCCCAATTTGGCACCTGCTTTATTCTTTTCCACCTGTATCCGGCGAAATGATTGAAGAGGGTTATGCAGACTTTGCCAAACGCTGGAAACCTATTTTAGATGAATACCAGAGTTTGGGAATTAAATTTGCTTTGGAGGCACATCCAACCGAAATTGCTTTTGATATTCACACAGCTCATTTGGCTTTAAAAGCCTTGGATAATCATCCGGCATTTGGCTTTAATTTCGATCCAAGTCATTTTGGTTACCAGCATGTTGATTATGTTCGTTTTATCTATGAATTTGCCGATCGTATTTTTCATGTTCACATGAAGGATGCTTACTGGAGTGATGTTCCGATGGGAGTTGGTGTTTTTGGTGGGCACATGGAATTTGGAGACAATCGTCGTTATTGGAACTTCCGTAGTTTAGGACGCGGGAAAGTTAATTTCGAAAATATTATTCGTGCTTTGAATGACATCAACTACAACGGACCTCTTTCGGTAGAATGGGAAGACAGTGGCATGGACCGTGAAGCAGGAGCGACTGAAGCCTGTGCATTTGTAAAAAATATTGATTTTGCTCCTTCGAATGTGGCATTTGATGATGCCATGCAAAAAGAGTAAAAAAGTTGGAAAACCGAAGTTTGAAGAAATGGTTTCTTGCTTTATGCTTCCAAAGCTAAATTGATATGATAAACTATCATAAACAATTCGAGAAAGACAATTACGCCAAAGCTTCCGGAATTAAGCTTGTTGAAGCTTCTCCGGGTTATGCAAAAGCAAGTATGGAGATTTGCGAAACCCACCATAACTCCGTAGGTATTGTGCACGGTGGAGCCATGTTTACACTTGCTGACTTTGCTTTTGCGGTTGCATCGAATACAAATGGAAGAGTTGCTTTGGGAATAAATGCAGAAATATCCTTCTTTAAAGCTTTGACCTTTGGAACATTAACAGCCGAAGCAAAGGAGATTTCGATAAACAATAAATTGGCAACTTACCTTGTTGAAATAAAAAACGAAAATGAGGAACTTATTGCTCATTTTAAAGGAATGGTTTACAGGAAACTAGAAACATTAGATTTTGAATAAAACCTAATATCAACTAAAAATAAAAATAATGACAAACAGAAGAAATTTTATTAAAACATCGGCAATGGCAACTGCAGGTGTTGGGCTTGTTGGCGGAATGCCAATGGCAATGAATTCGTGCAAGGGTGCTAACGATAAACTGGTTTGTGGTTTAATTGGTGCCAATGGTATGGGATTTGCAGATTTAAAAGCCTTTTTGGATCAGAAAAATACAGAATGTGCCGCCATCTGCGATGTGGATGAAAAAGTTTTGAATCGTCGTTTGGCTGATACTGAAAAAATTCAGGGTAAAAAGCCCAAAGGATTTAAAGATTACCGCAAATTACTGGATGAGCCTGGTATTGATATAATTATAATTGGCACACCCGACCACTGGCATTGTTTACCAATGGTGGAGGCATGCCAGGCAGGTAAAGACGTATATTGCGAAAAACCATTGGGAAATTCCATTGAAGAGATTAACATTATGGAGCGCGCTGCCCAAAAATACAATACAATTGTACAGGTTGGAATGTGGCAACGAAGCGATCCACACTGGCGCGATGCGGTTGATTTTGTAAAATCAGGGAAACTAGGTAAAATCCGTACCGTTCGAACCTGGGCGTATCAGGGTTGGATGGAACCTGTTCCGGTAATGCCAGATAGCGAAGCTCCTGAATATGTAGATTATGACATGTGGTTGGGACCCGCTAAAAAACGTCCATTTAACCCGAATCGTTTTCATTTTAATTTTAGATGGTATTACGACTATGCTGGTGGATTAATGACCGACTGGGGTGTGCATATTATCGACTACGGTTTATTTGGAATGGGTGATCCTACTCCAAAATCGATAATGGCGATGGGAGGTAAATTTGCCTATCCGGAAGATGCTTCCGAAACACCTGATACCTTGCAGGCTTTGTATGAATTTGATGGACATACTATGTTGTGGGATCATGGAACAGGTATCGATGGCGGTTATTTTGGCCGTAACCACGGTGTTGGTTTTGTCGGAAATAACGGAACTTTAGTCGTTGATCGTGGTGGCTGGGAAGTTATTCCGGAGCAGAAAAAGGGCAAAGACCTGATGGAACGCGTGGATTTAATAAAAGGCTCGGGAAAAGGACTTGATTACCACATGAAAGACTTTATTCAAGGAGTAAAAGATAGAAATCCAAACCTGAATGCAAATATTGGCGTGGCGGCCAATACGGCTCGTGTAGCTCACTTGGGAAATATTGCACAGCGAAGCGGACACCGTTTATACTGGGATAATGAAAACAGTAAATTTATTGACGACGATGTTGCAAACGGATATTTGGTTCCAAAGTACCGCTCACCGTGGGAGTTGCCAAAAATTTAACTAATTTATATTGGTTGGTCTAAATCTAGCAAGAAAGCTGATCGATAACCAAATTTAAAATACTCAAAGACAGGCTCAATCGGGTCTGTCTTTTATTTGTTTTGTGGTGGCAGTAAAAAACGTTTTGCAAGCGAATCAATAAATATCTTACCGAATATTTTGGGTATTCTAACAAAGTAAAATCCGATATTTGCCCAAACTTTTTTTTATAAAAACAATTTTCTGATGATTACAGAAGCGCTAAATAATCTTATTGATAGAATTCCAAAGGCCGAACTTCATATTCACATTGAAGGTTCTTTCGAACCAGAATTACTTTTTGAGATTGCAGAACGTAATTCTGTCTTGTTAAAACAGCATTCGGTTGAAGAACTTCGAAATGCCTACGATTTTAATAATTTGCAGGAGTTTTTAGATATTTATTACGAAGGTGCCAATGTACTTTTAAATGAGCAGGATTTTTTCGACCTGACTTACGCCTACTTGCTAAAATGCCACGAGGACAATGTGGTGCATGCTGAAATATTTTTCGATCCGCAAACACATACTCAGCGTGGAGTTCGTTTTGAAACGGTTGTCACTGGAATTCAAAAAGCCTTGAATAAAGCAAATAAAGAGTGGGGAATAACTACACATTTGATTCCAAATTTTCTGCGTCATTTGAGCGAAGATGAGGCAATAAAAACCTTTAAAGAGGCACTTGAATTTCGTGAGTTATTCATTGGTTTTGGTTTAGATTCTTCGGAAAATGGACATCCGCCACATAAATTTGAACGGGTATTTAAAATGGTTCGCGACGAAGGCTTTTTAACAGTTGCTCATGCCGGAGAAGAAGGACCTGCACAGAATATTTGGGATGCAATAAATCTTTTGGATGTTGCCCGAATTGATCATGGAGTTCGTTCGGTTGAAGATGAGCTTTTGCTAAAAGAACTGGCTCAAAAACAAGTGCCACTTACGGTTTGTCCGCTTTCAAATCTAAAACTAAAAGTGGTAAAACAATTGAAAGATTTGCCTGTAAAAACATTACTGGATAACGCAATACTTATCACGGTCAATTCCGACGATCCGGCCTATTTCGGAGGTTATTTAAACGAAAACTACAAAGCAGTTGCTGAAGCTTTCAATTTGACTAAAAATGACATTTTAACTTTAGCAGAGAACTCGTTTAAAGCCAGCTTCTTAAATGAGAATGAAAAATTGAAATGGATTAGAAAACTGAAAAAATTTGGTCAATAATTATTTCAAAATAATTGATGTATTTTTATCAACAATAAAATGCACAAATTTTTCCACATCAACTTTTTTCGTCTTTACTTATTTATTTTCTTTACAATAAAACCAACTGAATCGCAGCTATGAAATTAAATCTGGCTTACCTAAGCATTTTCATTTTTCTATTTTTTAATTCGTGCAATGAAATTTCGCAATGGAGAGGACCTTTGCGCGATGGAATTTATTCGGAAACCAATTTATTGAGAGAATGGCCAAAAGAAGGACCGGCACTAAGTTTAAAAATAGAAAATATTGGCAAAGGATTTTCACAGCCGGTGGTATATAACGACGTAATTTATGTAACCGGACTTAAGTCAGATACTTTAGATGTGGTTTCAGCCTACGATATGCAAGGTAATTTGTTGTGGGATAAAGTTTATAGCATTGCCTGGCCACGTAGTTATCCCGAGTCGAGAGGAACTCCAACGATTGAAAAGAATCGAATTTATTTGATTGGAGGGGAAGGAAATCTTATTTGTTTAAGCACAAATGGAGGGAAAGTACATTGGGAACAAAAACCGCTAAAGGAGTTTGATGGAAAAATTATGCATTGGGGAAATGTTGAATCGGTGTTGTTAACCGATAAAGCAGCACTGTATGTGACTGGAGGCGAAAAAACAACTCTGGTGGCTTATCATAAAAGAACGGGCAAATTACTTTGGAAAAGCGAAAGTTTGGGAGATGCAAAATCTTATGCTTCGTCGTCTTTGGTGGAGTGGGGAGGTTTAAAAATTGCATTGGTTCAAACAGATAAACATTTGGTCGGCTTTAATGCCGAAAATGGGGAAATACTTTGGAGATATGATACCATTCAATATCATACCCAAAAAGGGAAAGGAGAAGCTGCAAATACACCCATATTTTATAATGGAGATGTTTTTATTACCTATGGAAATGATCAGCCAGGGATGCTTTTTAATATTGCCGCCGATGGAAAATCGATTAGTCTGAAATGGCAAAATCCGATTCTCGATACACATCATGGAGGATTGGTTTTGATTGATGGTGCTATTTATGGCTCAAATATGATTGATAATACGCGAGGGAACTGGGCATCGATTGATTGGGAAACCGGCAAAACAAATTGGGAGCAAAAATGGTTTACCAAAGGATCTGTTATTTCGGCTGATGGAATGTTATATTTCTACGAAGAAAAAGCAGGAAACGTGGCCTTGGTAAAACCCGAAACCAGTGAGCTAAAAATAGTCAGCACCTTTTGTATAAATGAAGGAGAAGGTCCTCATTGGGCACATCCTTCAATCTATAATGGCTTGTTGTTCATCCGGCATGGAAGTGTTTTGCTGGCTTACAATATTAATGCATAAATTTACCTATCTTTAATTATAAACAAATTACATTTTTATTATGACCTATTTACCAACAGAATCGCGTTACGATACAATGCAATACAAACGATGTGGAAAGTGGGGCCTTAAACTTCCTGCAGTTTCATTGGGTTTGTGGCATAACTTTGGTGGTGTTGATGTTTTTGAAAATGGCCGTGCAATGTTGCACCGTGCCTTCGATTTGGGAATCACCCATTTTGATTTAGCGAATAACTATGGTCCGCCTCCGGGATCGGCAGAAGAGAATTTCGGAAAAATATTTAAACAAGATTTTGCAGCATACCGCGATGAAATGATTATTTCGTCGAAAGCCGGTTATTTAATGTGGCCGGGTCCATATGGAGAGTGGGGAAGCAGAAAATACATGCTGGCCAGTCTCGATCAGAGTTTAAAACGAATGGGACTGGAGTATGTCGATATTTTTTACTCGCATCGTCCCGATCCGGATACACCGCTGGAAGAAACGATGATGGCACTCGATCAGGCTGTTCGGGCGGGTAAAGCTTTGTATGTGGGAATTTCAAATTATCCTGCTGATATGGCGAAGGAAGCTGCACGCATTTTAAAAGAACTGGGCACGCCGTGTTTAATTCATCAACCCCGATATTCGATGTTTGAACGTTGGGTAGAGGACGGTCTACTTGATGTTTTGGAGGAAGAAGGAATAGGGTGTATTCCATTTTCGCCATTGGCGCAAGGACTTTTAACCAATAAATATTTAAAAGGTATTCCGGAAGGGTCGCGTGCTACCCGCGAAGTTTTTCTCAAAAAAGAGCATGTTGAAACAGCCCACGATAAAATTGTTGCTTTAAACGATATTGCTCAGCTGCGAGGGCAAACGTTGGCGCAAATGGCTTTGGCCTGGATTCTTCGCGACAATCGGATAACATCGGTTTTAATTGGTGCCAGTTCGGTAAAACAATTGGATGATAATGTTGAAATGCTAAAAAACGTATCTTTCTCGGATGAGGAATTGGTTGCTATTGAAAATGTTCTGAAATAAGATGGTTTCATTCTTGTCATTTCGACGTATGAGTGAGGAGAAATCTTCGGTTACTTGCAACAGATTTCTCGGTCGTTTCTCCCTCGAAATGGCAATAAGTGTATAAAAAAAGGCTCGCAACTGCGAGCCTTTTAAATTTCTATCGTTTCATATTTACATTCCAAGTAATTTTTCTACACCCCAAAAGAGAGTAAAAATTACTGCCATTCCGGCAATTGTTCCTGCTGCTAATGTTAAAATTAAATTCATTGGCAACATCTTTTTCTCATTCTCCGTGTTCATTTTAATGACCACCTGATTCTGATTCATTTTTGTTTCCATCATTTCTATTTTTGTTAAAACCTGGGTTGTCTTTTTTTCTGTTTTCATGTTTATACAAACCGGGCATTTATTTTTTAATCAAATAAGAGACTAAAAAGTATTTTGCAAAGATATGCTAATTATACGAAACATGCTCTACAACATCTTTGTTTGTTAAATTGGTGTTAACGTGTGCGTTACAGATTTAAACGAAATGAGGATCGAAAAATTATACAATTTTTGATTTTAATATTCCTGAAAGCGAGCATAAAAAAAGAGGAATTGAAGCCAATCCCTCTCCTTAAAATGTATATATAGTTTGATTAAATAGCTGATTCAAATTGTTTCAGAAAGCGCACATCATTTTCGAAGAAATGGCGAATGTCTTTTATTCCGTAGCGTAACATGGTTATGCGTTCAATACCCATTCCAAAGGCAAAACCTGTGTATTTTCGGCTATCAATATTGCACTGTTCCAGTACATTCGGATCAACCATGCCGCAACCCAAAATTTCTAACCATCCTGTGTATTTACAAACGTTACAGCCTTTTCCTCCACAGATTGAACAACTCACATCCATTTCGGCACTTGGCTCGGTAAATGGAAAATACGAAGGGCGAAGTCTGATTTTTGTATCGGCACCAAAAAGTTCTTTTGCAAAGTGCAACAGCGTTTGTTTTAAATCGGCAAACGATACGTTTTCATCAACATACAATCCTTCAATTTGATGGAAAATACAATGCGAACGAGCAGAAATTGCTTCGTTTCGAAAAACACGACCAGGGAAAATAGCGCGAATAGGTGGCTCTGTGCGCTCCATTACCCGAATTTGCACACTCGATGTGTGAGTACGCAACAGAACATCAGGGTCTTTTTCAATAAAGAAAGTATCCTGCATATCGCGTGCCGGATGCTCTGGAGGGAAATTTAACGCAGAAAAAACGTGCCAGTCGTCCTCAATCTCAGGTCCTTCAGCAACCGTAAAACCAAGGCGGGCAAAAATGTTAATAATCTCGTTTTTCACCAACGAAAGCGGATGACGTGTTCCCAATTTCATGGGTTCGCCGGGCATCGTTAAATCCAAACCAGAACCTTCACTGCCATTGCTCTCAAAGCCGTCTTTTAATGAATTTATTTTGTCTAACGCAAAGTTCTTCAGCGTGTTAATTGCTTGACCTACTTCCTTTTTTTGTTCTGGAGGAACAGTTTTAAAGTCGTTAAACAGCTGGCTGATACTTCCTTTTTTACTTATATATTTTATACGTAACTCTTCAACTTCTTCTTTGCTCGAAGCTACTATTTTATCAATCTCTTCTTGTAATGCTTTGATTTTGTCTAACATTATCCGCTTTTTTTAATGAGGTGCAAAGATAATGATTCCAATTAAACGAATGAGCATATTTGAACACCACTTTTAGAAAGAGTAAAAAGCTTTTAATAGTATTAATTCTTTTTGATTTGTGCAGAATAAGGTTTTTTACCTACTTTTGCAGTCCTTTATATAAACTATGGCCCCATAGTTCAACGGATAGAATAGCAGTTTCCTAAACTGTAGATATGGGTTCGATTCCCGTTGGGGCTACAAAAGCTGCTGCAATAATTCTTTTGCGGTGGCTTTTTTTCAATAATTGGGAGTATGGAGTCTACAGCATTTAAAGACTATCAGAATTTTATTTATTTCATCACTGATCATCCACTTTGTTTTTTGGTCAAATATCTTTTTCCGGATTTAGTTGGCTGTGATACATTATGTTAATATTACGATACAATTCAATTGTAAAAATGGATATAAGCTATTTTTTCTCAAATATTTACCTAAAAACTTTTGTAAACTCGCAAGAATTTTGTTCATTTGTACATCGTGCGTTCAGCACGATGTGTGTTTGGGGGTTAACATTAGTAAAAGGGCAGTTGTTGAACTGCCCTTTCTTCGTTTATATACGTCTAAAATAAATTACGAAAAGCCCTATTGTGCAATATAATTTTATCTGAGTTGTGTTTAATGAGCACATAAATAGTTCGACAACCAAAGGAATCTTCCCTTTTATACCTAATGCAAAACTCTGGGCCGGAATCAAAACTATTTGCATTGTAAACTCCGTTTATTTACAGCACCGTTTTTATATTACCGAATAAGGTAGATTTCTTATTTTCCATTTTTATATCCATTAATTTCCTGAAGATTGTTTTGATTGCTGTAACAGCTTCGAAATTTTAATTTAAAAATGTGCCTGAAATTTTAATAGTTGCGAATAATTAGAAATTATCACTAAATTTACATCACTAAATTGTACAAGTCGAATGACATTAAAGCAGCACATATCTAATCTTCTTGCATCGTACCGATGTCTTTTCGAGTGCTGGATCTTGTATGCGTAGATTTCCCCCTCTTAACACGATTGTTTCTAATTCTTTTTATTGTTAAATTAAACTTTTGGTACAATGAGTTTTGCTGAAGTAAAATCTTCAATAACACCCGAACGTCCGGCTGGCGCAGAAGGTAATTTTTATGCACCAAACAATACAAAAATTGGTCCCGGAATGAACGAGCGGATTCAACGTTTACGAAAACTTAGCGTTGAAACTCCGGAATCACTTTCCATTGAACGGGCTTTAATATCGACTCGGTTTTACAAAGAAAATTACGGGAAATATTCGGAGCCGGTAATGCGTGCTCTCAATTTTCTGGAAATTTGTAAACAGAAAACCATTTACATTGGCGATGATGAGTTAATAGTTGCGGAGCGTGGTCCGATTCCAAAATCGGTTCCAACATTTCCCGAATTAACTTGCCACAGTGTGGAAGATTTTCATGTACTGAATACACGCGATCAGCAGCGTTACCTAATTCCGCAAGAAGATATTGATACTTACGAGCGTGAAGTAATTCCATATTGGAGTGGGCGCACCATGCGCGAGCGTATTTTTGGTCATGTTCCGCAGGAATGGAAAAGAGCCTACGAAGCAGGTGTGTTTACCGAGTTTATGGAACAACGTGCACCGGGACACACTGCACTCGATGGTAAAATCTACCAAAAAGGAATGCTCGACTTTAAAAAGGACATTAACGATCATATTTATCGTCTCGACTTTTTGAATGACCCGGAAGCAACCGGAAAGTTGGAAGAGCTTAAAGCGATGGATATTTCGTGTGATGCAGTAATTGTTTTTGCCGAACGTCATGCTGATTTGGCGGATGAAATGGCGGCTACCGAAACCAATCCGAAACGTGTTAAGGAATTAAAACAAATTGCAGAAGTTTGTCGCTGGGTGCCGGCCAATGCTCCCCGAAATATGTGGGAAGCCATTCAAATGTATTGGTTTGTACATCTGGGAACAATTACTGAGTTAAATGGTTGGGATGCCATGAATCCGGGACATTTCGATCAGCATTTGGCTCCTTTTTACGAAAAAGAACTGGCAGACGGAACTATTACCCGCGATGAGGCAAAAGAATTAATCAGCTGTTTCTGGATTAAAGTAAACAACCACCCGGCACCACCAAAAGTTGGAATTACTGCTCGGGAGAGTGGAACGTTTAACGATTTTACCAACATCAACATTGGCGGAATAAAACCCGACGGAAGTGATGGTGTTAGTGAGGTTTCATACATGATGCTCGAAATAATTGAAGAGTTGCATGTGCTTCAGCCCGGAAACTCAGTTCATATTGCAAAAGTTACACCCGATAAATTTTTACATGCTGCCGGGAAACTGATTCGTCAGGGACACGGTTATCCTTCGGTTTTTAATCCTGATACCTATGTGCAGGAATTGATGAACCAGGGAAAAACCTTGCAAGATGCCCGTGAAGGTGGATGCAGTGGGTGTATTGAAGTGGGAGCTTTCGGAAAAGAAGCGTATTTGCTAACCGGTTACTTAAACGTGCCCAAAGTATTGGAAATTACTTTGAATAACGGAATTGATCCTTTAACAGGAAAAGTTGCAGGTATTGAAACCGGAGATCCACTCAACTTTAAAAGCTTCGAAGAATTGTACGAAGCATTTCTGAAACAGCTGAATTTTGTGGTTGATCAGAAAATTAGAGTTAGCAATTACATCGACCAGATGTTTGCTAAATATGCTCCGGCACCATTTCTTTCGGTGGTAATCGAAGATTGTATCTCAAAAGGAAAAGATTACTACAATGGCGGGCCGCGCTATAGTACTGATTACATTCAATGCACTGGTTTGGGAACAGTTACCGACAGTCTTTCGGTAATGAAAAAGCATGTGTTTGAGGAGAAGAATTTTGGGATGGATGTTTTGCTGGATGCGGTTTCTAAAAACTTTGAAGGCGAGGAAGTGCTTCGTCAGCGCATTTTAAATCGGACACCATTTTTTGGAAACGACGATGAATATGCCGATTCTATTGCTCTGCAGGTATATGACGATTTATTGGCTGCTATTGAAGGAAAACCCAATACAAAAGGGGAAACTTTTCATTTAAATATGCTTTCAACCACTTGCCATGTTTATTTTGGTTTGGTTTTGGGGGCAACACCAAACGGACGGTTTTCTGGGAAATCGATTTCCGATGGAACTTCACCTTCGCATGGTTGCGATACACATGGACCAACAAATGTAATTCGCTCGCTGGGTAAGCTCGATCATACAAAATCAGGCGGTACTTTGTTGAATTTGCGCTTTGTTCCCAGCTTGTTAAAACGCGAAAAAGACATTGAAAAACTTGGTCATCTTATCCGTAGTTATTTTTCATTGGGTGGTCATCACATTCAGTTTAATGTGGTTGATACAGCAACGTTGCTGGCTGCACAAGCCTGCCCCGAAGATTACCGCGACCTGTTGGTTCGAATGGCAGGTTACAGTGATTATTTTAACGATATGAATGCGGATTTGCAACAGGAAGTGATTGACCGCACACAAAATGAGAGTTTGTGATAAATTAATTTGTTGTACCCCCTGTTTCCGCCAGGCCTTCTTCGAAGCCACTGGCTCCAACTGTCCCCCTGAATTCAGGGGGACAGTGGAGGCCGCAAGCTCCGTTTACGGGGCAAGGCCGAAACAGGGGGTACACAGCAAACAGTATTTTATAAACACTTTTCATGAAACAACCGCTTATTTTTGATATAAAACGTTACGCCATAAACGATGGTCCTGGTATTCGTATAACCATTTTTCTGAAAGGATGTCCCTTATCGTGCAAATGGTGCCACAACCCGGAAAGCCAGTCGCCGGCAGCGCAAAAATTATATACTGCAACGCGATGTATTGGTGCCCGCGAGTGTATTAAAGTTTGCCCCGAAGATGCGCTTACTTTAACGCCAAAGGGAATTGTCACCGATTACAGTGCCTGCACCCTTTGTGGGATTTGTGCCGATGTTTGCCCTACAAAAGCTATTGAAATGTCGGGCAGATTGTACGATGCTAGCGAATTGCTTGAAATTATTGAAAAGGAGCGGATTCATATCGATCAGTCGAATGGTGGAGTTACTTTTTCGGGGGGAGAACCATTAATGCATCCCGAATTTTTACTGGAAATGCTTAAAGCCTGTGGCGAGCACAATATTCACCGAACGGTTGACACTTGTGGTTTCGCCGATACCGAAACTTTGCTGGAAGTAGCAAAAAGAACCGAGTTATTTTTGTTCGATTTGAAAGTTATGGATGCTGCTAAACATAAAAGGTGGACAGGTGTCAGCAATAAATTGATTCTTGAAAATCTTAAAATTTTAGCTGAAACCGGGGCGAATATAAACATTCGTGTTCCGCTCATTAAAAACGTAAATGCTGATAAAACAAGCTTGCAGGAAATGGCAAAGTTTGTTTCCGAACTTCCCGGGAAAAAACCGGTGGTTAATATTTTACCTTATCACAATATTGCAGTAAATAAATACAATAAACTGGGGTCGGAATACAACGAGTTTAACATGGCAGAGCCAACTGAAAAAGAGCAAAACAGGGCACTTCAAATTTTTGAAGCGTTTGGACTGGAAGCTGAAATTGGCGGCTAGGGTGAATTCTTTGTGATTTGTATCTTTTGGTTTGATTAAGTACTCAATTCATCAACTTTAAAATAAGAAGGATAGCAATTAATCGTAATCTCTATCCTTCTTATTTTGCAACTGAAAAAGTCAGGCAACTTTTTCTTTGCCCCATGTTAGTATTACAACCAGACCAACTGCAGCAGTAACCACGGCATAAGCAAGTGCATCAACCACCACCGCTGTTAACGTTAGAATTACGTTGGTCATTGAATACATCCCTAAATCAATACTCAGGGCATAAACAAGACCAAACAGAGCACCAATTTTTAATCCATCGACAATACTTTTGGCGCCTGCCCATTTCAATCCAACTGTCAATAGCAGTGCGAGTAAAAGGTTCGAAACAATCATGGCCCACCATATCATTTCAGCATCTGGTCTGTAAATATCCTGGTTGTAGTTCGTCATGGAAAAATCCATCAACAAAATTCCCCAGACTAAAAAACCCAGGAAGAAAAATGTAATGCCTCCAAAAACAGTTCCCCTTAAAATTTTCATATTCCGTTTATTTAAAATTAGTTGTGACAATTTATTCAAAAAAGGGAGCTTAATGGATGTGTTTTAATGTTAAGGTGTAGTTTTTCAGTAGTTTATAGCTAAAGTTGATCAATTTTCGAACTATAAGTTCTACTTTTTTATTTTTACAGTTTTCAAAATCGGGCCTGTTAAAAAATACTACTTTTATGTTTTCCTAAAAAAACTGTACAAAATGTATTCAAAAACGTATTTAACACTGCTTCTTTTTGTAATAACTGCATGGAGCGGCTATGCCCAGAATTCAAAAAAAACCGATCCAAAAATACAAACGTTGCATACCATTTCGAGTAACGAAATTCTGGAGTATGCAACGGAACTTAGTTCGGCAAAATACAAAGGACGCCTTTCGGGCTCGCCTGAATTTTTAGATGTTGCAAAATGGTGTGCCGGGAAGTTTGAAGAATGGGGAATTAAACCCGCCAACAAAGGGAGCTATTTTCAATATTTTAAAAATGAATTTTCGGAAGTAAAATCTTTGGGTGCAGTGGTCTATTTTAATGGAACGGAAAAAACGTATCTGGAATTTCCTGAAGACTATTTACCCGGTTCGAATTCGGCGAATGGAAAAGTGGAGGCAGGTTTGGTTTATGTAGGTTACGGAATTACTGCTCCCGAATTGGATTACGATGATTACACAAATGTTGATGTGAAAGGCAAAATAATTATTCTTGAGCCGGGAATACCTTACGGGAAGAATGACACTACAATGGCAAAATGGACGCCTTATGCTTACCATCGTTATAAATTCAGAAACGCAGTAAATCATGGTGCCGCCGGAATGATTTATGCCAGTAAAATTGCCAACCCAAACACGGTTAATCTCGAAGGTTTTATTTATGCACACGTGGATGCCAAGGTTGTGAATCAGATTTTTGCAGATGCAGGGAAAGATTACAAAGAGGTACTAACCCAACTGAAAAATAAGGAAATTCCTTCGTTTGTGTTGCCCGAAAAACAAAAAGTATTTATAAAAGCTGAAACCGAATATTTCCCGGAAGCGCAGGCGTGTAACGTGGTTGGGATGATTGAAGGATCCGATCCGGTATTGAAAAACGAAGTGATTATTATTGGTGGTCATTTGGATGGACAAGGACAAATGGGAGATGTAATTTTTCCCAGTGCTTTGGACAATGCTTCTGGCATTTCCGATATTTTGGGAGCTGCAAAAGCATTGGCATCATCTGAAGTAAAACCAAAACGTTCTGTAATTTTTGTTCTTTTAGGTGGCGAAGAGTGCGGTTTGTATGGCTCGAAATACTACTGCAAACATCCATTATTTCCAATCGAAAAAACCCAAATGATGATGAACCTAGATATGGTTGGAAACGGCACAAGCTTTTTTGTTGAAGGAGGAAAATCGCATACCAAGCTGTTTAAACACTTTGAAACGGCAAACACCAATTTTATTCATCGTAAACTGGAAGCTTCGGCAAGTCGAGAAAATTATGGACGACCACGTTCCGACGCATCGATTTTTGAGGCTACCGGTATAAAAACGTTCGGTTTGTGGACACGCGAAAGTGTTTATCCGGTTTATTATCATCACCCAATGGATAAAGTTAATGTGTTGACACCCGAAATAATGGAAGATGCTGCAAAGCTTTTGTATCTTGGCGTTTTGGGAGTGGCAAACGATAAAAGTTTATAGTTGAACCAAACTTCAAAATCACAGTTATCTTAAAAAATAGTTATGCAATTCGAAGGCAATATTTTTAAAATGCGAACAGAACTGGCTGAGCCGGTCAAATATACTTTACCCATTGGCGATACTCATATTAACATGAATGAGCTGATTGGCACAGAAATTAAACTGACTTTTTCGGGGCAAATCAATTGTATTTCGTGTGGGAAACGTACCAAAACTTCATTTAGTCAGGGTTTCTGTTACAACTGTTTGCAAACTGCTCCCGAAGCGAGTGAATCGGTAATTCGTCCCGAGCTTTCGAAGTCGCAGTTTGGAATTGCTCGCGATTTGGAATGGGCCGAAAAACACGATCTAATAAATCATTTTGTTTATTTGGCTGTTTCGAGCGAAGTAAAAGTTGGTGTAACCCGAATGCACCAAATTCCAACACGCTGGATTGACCAGGGAGCCAGCTATGCCATTAAATTGGCACAAACACCAAATCGTCATATTGCCGGGGTAATCGAGGTATTTTTGAAAAATCATTATACCGATAAAACCAACTGGCGCGCCATGTTAAAAAACGAAGTGGCGCAAAATGTTGATTTATTGCAGGAGAAACAAAAAGTAATTGATTTGCTACCTGCTGAACTGCAAAAGTATGTTGATGCTGAAAATGAAGTAACAAGCATTCAATATCCGGTGAATCAATTTCCTACAAAAATAAAAAGTGTAAGTTTTGATAAATTGCCTGAAATTTCAGGAACTTTACTCGGCATTAAAGGCCAGTATCTTCTGTTGGATCAGGATCGGGTGCTGAATATCCGCAAACACAACGGCTATTTTTTACGAGTAGAAATGTAATTCATTAATTCAATTAACGATTCACGTGCTTCGCAGTCAGGGTATTCTTTTAGGCCATTAATGGCTTTTTCTTTAAACTCGTTCATTTTTGTTTCGGCGTATTCCAAACCGCCTTTTTCAATTACCATTTGAATGAGTTCTTCAACCACTTCCGAGTTTTTATTTTTGCGTTTAATCAGCCGGAGAACACGTTTACGTTCTGCGCTTTTGGCGTTGTTTAATACATACAAAAGAGGCAGTGTAATTTTCTTTTCTTTTATGTCGTTTCCGGTGGGTTTGCCCAAAATTCCTTTGGCCTGGTAATCGAAAATATCATCTTTAATTTGAAAAGCAATTCCGGCATCCTGACCAATTTTGTACATTTTTTCTACAATATCTTCATCGTCGGTGGCCGATGCTGCACCAATTGCCATACTGGTTGCAATTAACGAGGCTGTTTTTTTGCGAATGATTTCAAAATAGGTTTCATCGTCGATATCCAATTTTCTGCTTTTTTTCATTTGCAGAATTTCGCCTTCGGCCATATCCTGTACTGCACGCGAGATTAAATGCAGGAAGTTGTATTTTTTATGTTCAAGCTGAAGTAAAAGTCCACGGGCAATAATATAATCGCCAACTAAAACGGCCAGTTTGTTTTTCCAGAGTGCTTTAACCGAAAACGATCCGCGGCGTTCGTACGATTCATCCACAACGTCGTCGTGAACTAAAGTAGCGGTGTGCAACAACTCAACAGAACAGGCTGCAAGTTTCGAAAACTCGTTGGTTCCTCCATGTAATTTTGCCGAAAGAAATACAAAAATAGGACGTAATTGTTTTCCTTTGGTGCGATACAAGTAGTTTAAAATAGTGGCAAGTAAAGGGATATCGCTTTGCAACGATTTTTTGAAATAGGGTTCAAATTCAATTAGTTCCTGCTGGATTGGCGATTTTATCTTGTTTATCGTTGTCATTATCGAGTAACCCTATTTTAATTTGAGAAACGAACATAGAACAAATTCACCAAAAATCGGAGTATTTTCGCGAAAAAAAAGTTGTAAAAGCACTTTTGTTTGAAATGTTTTTGCCCTCAATTTTAAAATTGATATATCTATTCTTAAATATTTATATATTTGCATTTCTTAAAGAATGAGTGATGGTAGATATCAAGGAGTTAAATGTAGAAAGATTGGAGATTGCAGCAAGTATGCTGAAAGCGATCGCACACCCAATGCGTATTGCAATTATGAAACATCTTGAAGGAGGCAAACGGTTGACAGTTACTGAAATACACGAATTGCTTCAAATTGAACAATCAACCACGTCGCATCATCTGGGGATTTTGCGCGATAAGGGAGTTTTGTGTTCAAAACGAGATGGAAAAAATACCTACTATTTTTTGAAATACGAGATTCTCAGCAAAATTGTTGATTGTCTTGAAAGTTGTACCTGCGAATAAAAATGATAAAGAATAGAGTGGTTTCACTTTATTCCTTTTTGATGCCCTGAATTGACCGTTCCAGCTCTTGTTCAAATTTTAAAATTACGTCTAACCCTGAATTTTTTGAACTCCCACTTTGCAAACGCAAAAATAGTTTATCGTTTAATTCATACTCGAGAATAATGGTTTCGGGTGTAATTTCATCGTCATTCACCTCACCAAATCCACGCTGGTAAATTACAAACAAATCGTTGGTAATGTATTTTCCCACCACAAAGGCAGCACTTTGCCAGTTTTCGGTAGCCGTTACTTCAATCATATCAAGATTGAACTGTGTGCCAATGGTTCGGCTAAGTTGAGAAGTAAGCAAATTTGTAATTGCACTTGAACCTACCGAACCTACCAGTCCGTTCTGTGCTCCGTAACCAATTTCATCGCTGGTAGCACCAAATATCAAAATTGAAACTCCATCGGTTTCGGTAATTTCAGCGCCATCCAATATAAAAGTTATTTTGGGTTCCGAAAGTTCTCCGGTTATACGCAAATTCAGGTATCGTTTTTCCTTATCAGTTCCGCGATACACATATTCAGTCTCAACATCCAAGGTAGGATTTAGTTCTTCCCCTCCCTGAAAAATGATTTGACTGTCGGTAATATTTAATTTTCTACCATATAAAATATAGTACCCTCGCACCACATCAACATTC
>JBFFMM010000026.1:0-21975 GCA_041554075.1 Draconibacterium sp.
AAATATGCACATTATTGTGATAAGATGTAAAATTGAATTCGTTCATGTTATTGAGCAGATGTTTTATCAAAATTTCATTTAATATAAAATATAATTATTGATAAGTCTATTTTTTTCGCTTTTCCCTTTTATTCTTTGGAATCTGCTATCCCAATCGCAGGGGCGCACACCTCTGCCAACTGACATTTCTGTTCGTTGACCATTCACTGTAATTCTTAAATAAATTGGAGCTTCTCCGGCTCTGTTTTTCTTGGTTTTCTTTACGTAAAACAAAATGTTTAAATTATTCATAACTCTTTCATTTTTAGTTTTTTACAAAAATACTTCAAATAGGTCACCGGTTAAGGTGCAATTGAGTGCAAAAGAATGCAAATAAAAACCGTGAAAGTGATTGATTTACAGGAGATACCTTGCAGTAAAGAGACCCATTTTATTAGGTCTCGAATAGGTCTCCTTTAGAAGGAGAATTTTAGGTAATTCCATAAAACAAAAAAGCCTGAAATCATTGATTTCAAGCTTCTAAGCGAGTTTTGGTAACTCTTTAAGTTGACCCGCCAGGGCTCGAACCTGGACTCTTCTGGACCAAAACCAGACGTGTTGCCAATTACACCACGGGTCAGTACCTTATATGCCTTTTTGCTAAAGACGGTGCAAAAGTATAAATTTTTTTTATTCTGCAAATACTCCAATAATCTTTTTTCGGTTATTTATACAATTCAATTTTGTATTTAACTATTTCAATATTCGTCTTTCCTGACTAAAACCTTATATTTGCCACTGTTCAAAATAAAAAATCATGCAACACACCAAATTAATTAATAATATTCTGGGCTGGACTGTCTTTGTTATTGCAGCATTGACTTACTTTTTAACCTTGGAACCAACGGTTAGTTGGTGGGATTGTGGCGAATTTATTACCAGTGCATTTAAACTGGAAGTAGGTCACCCGCCCGGTGCTCCTACTTTTATGATTTTGGGGAGAATCTTCACACTATTCGCACCCGACGAAACAAAGGCTGCTGTTATGGTAAATTCTTTATCGGCTTTGGCCAGTGCTGGTACAATTATGATTTTGTACTGGAGTATCGTTCATTTGGCCAAAAAACTTTTCCCTTCAGAAAAGTTAACAACTGGCGAACAGATTGCGGTGTGGGGTAGTGGTTTGGTTGGTGCTTTGGCATTTACCTTTACCGATTCGTTTTGGTTTTCAGCCGTTGAAGGTGAGGTTTATGCCTTGTCGTCGTTTTTTACAGCTATTGTATTTTGGGCTATTTTGAAGTGGGAAGACGTAGCCGACGAAAAACATTCGGGTCGCTGGTTGGTGCTGATTGCTTATTTGGTGGGTTTGTCGATTGGAGTTCACTTGCTAAACCTATTGGCTATTCCTGCAATTGGTTTGGTATATTATTTTAAAAAATACGAGTTTTCGTGGAAAGGGGTAATTTATGCACTGGCTGCCTCAATGGGAATTTTATTGGGAATTCAGTATGGAATTATTCCCTGGGTGCCCAAGATAGCCTTTGTTTTCGACCGCGTTTTTGTAAACAGTTTTGGGCTGCCTTTTAACTCTGGAATCCTGTTTATGGGAATTCTGCTAATTGGAGGTGCAGTTTGGGCCGTGCGTTATACAAGACAGAAAAATCTGGTGGTATGGAACATTGCAGTTACCATGGTAATTGTAATTTTAATCGGATATTCGTCGTTCGCTTTGATTATTATTCGTGCATCGGCAAATCCTCCAATGAATCAGAATAATCCTGATAATGCATTTGCTTTAGTGCGTTACTTAAATCGTGAACAATATGGTGATCGCCCTTTGTTTAAAGGCCCTTATTACAATGCTCCACGCATTCAGAGTAAACCGCCCAAAGAGCAATACAATAAAGTGGATGGAAAATATGTTATGACAGGTGAAATGCCGGGTGGATCAATTTACGAGCCCAAAATGGAAACTATTTTTCCACGCATGTACAGCGATAAAGACAATCATATACAAGCCTACAAAGACTGGGGAAATGTAACAGGAACCCCTGTGCGAATACGTGAGCGCGGAGAAGTAAAAACGCTTATGAAGCCTACCTTTGGTGAAAACCTGAGATTTTTCGTGAGCTACCAGCTGGGGCACATGTATATGCGTTATTTTATGTGGAACTTTGTTGGACGACAAAACGATTTACAAGGACACGGAAGTTTTGAAAACGGCAACTGGGTGAGTGGAATAGATTTTATAGACAAAGGCAAAGTTGGTCCGCGAGAAAATATGCCCGATTTTATGAAAAATGATCCGAGCAGGAATGTGTATTATTTTTTACCCTTGTTGTTTGGCTTAATCGGAATGTTCTATCAATACAACCAAGGGAAAAAAGGAAAAGAAACCTTTGCCGTTACCATGATGCTTTTTGTACTGACAGGGATTGCAATTGTAGTTTATTTAAATCAGTATCCTTATCAACCGCGTGAGCGGGATTATGCGTATACCGGTTCGTTTTATGCTTTTGCCATTTGGATTGGTCTGGCCGTGCCTGCCTTCTATTCGGTAGTTCGAAAAGCGATAAAAGGAGCTCCCGGAGCAATTCTGGTTACTGTGTTATCCATAGCTTTGGTGCCCGGTATTTTGGCATCCGAAAACTGGGACGACCACGACAGATCGGGAAAATACATGACCCGCGATTATGCTAAAGACTATCTGGAGTCGTGTGCACCCAATGCCATATTGTTTACGTACGGCGATAACGATACGTTTCCACTTTGGTATGTTCAGGAAGTAGAAGGCGTTCGACCCGATATAAAAATTGTAAATATTAGTTACCTGGGAATGGATTGGTACATTACGCAGCAAAAATTCAAAACCTACGAGGCTGATCCAATACCATTTACTTTCTCAAACGATAAATACTACATGGGACGTATGGATGCTGTCCTTTTCCAGGATCGTATAAAAGGTTCGGCAGAGTTGAGCCAGGCCATGGAGTTTTTGGGAAGCGACGATGTACGTACAAAAGTTAAGGTAAGTAGTGGTGCAATGTTGGATTTCCTTCCAACACGCGAATTTCATATTACCGTTGATAAACAAAAGGCCATTGAAAGTGGTACCGTAAAACCAAAAGATGCCGATTTAATAGTGGATGAAATTTCGTTCAAAATCACAAAAAGTATGATTACAAAAAGCGAAATGGCCGTATTAAATTTAATGGCTGCCAACAACTGGGAACGTCCAATTTATATCGACCACAGTTTGCTTTACACTGGGAATATTCATTTTCTCGATTACCTGCAGTTTGAAGGACTTGCCTATCGTTTTGTGCCCATTAAAACACCCAAAAGGGGCATGTTACAAGGTCGGGTAGACTCGGACATTTTGTATGATAATGTGATGAATAAATATGTGTGGGGGAATGTAAACGATCCTGATATTCATATGGATGAATACAACCGTAAACAAATAAACATTATGCAGGCACGTTTAATGTTTTCGCGTTTGGCAATGACATTAATTAACGAAAGTATAAGCGAGAATGATGAGAGCAAAAAACAAAAAGCAATTGAAGTGCTTGATAAAATGTTCGAACTGTTTCCCGACGACAAAATACCTCTAAGCTACGACTCGTTTCAAGCGGTAGAACAGTACTACCGTGCTGGTGCAATTGAAAAGGCAAACGACATTGTTCGAATAATGTCTAAAAACAGCTTTGCCTTATTGGATTATTATACTTCCTTGCCCGACCAGTTTGCCGAAATGATAAAAAATGAAAAAAACAGACAAATATCTCATGTGCGAAACATGGTAATTATTACCAATAATTTTAAACAAGAGGAATTGAATAAGGAGTTGGATGAGAAATTGCAAACGCTAATAAATAATCTATCGGCTAAAATAGATTCTTAACGAATATTCATTTCCCGGATTTGTTGTTGTAGCTTTTTTGCAAGTTTTTTGCCTCGCGAACGAATTCCTGCAGTAGGACGCAGTTCCATTTCGTTGTCAATAATTTCCAGAACTTCGGGTTTAAAATCAGGTTCGTTTTCCGAAATGTTATAAAGAATTTGCATGGCATGTACTCGAACCGCAATTGCTTCTTTTCCCGAAGTAAACGTTTCTAAACAGTAATCAAAAAGAAAGGAAAAATACTGTTCGTCGATTTGGTTCATGCTTATTAATTTTAACCAATGACGCTTTTTACTGCTGTTGGTTTCTGTTTTTAGTTGGTTTATAATGGCAGGAATATAGGGCTGAAGAAGTTTCGGGAAATCATCATGGATTTTATCGGCAAGATAAGCTGCACGCCAACTTCGTTGTTTGGGGTGAAACAAAGCAATGGCCATTAAAACATCAAAATCTTTTGGATTATGACTGAGTTGGAGGGAAACAATCTCAATATTTTCCCACGAATCCAAAAGTTCATACAATTCTTGTTCGGTCATTTCTGTTTGTTTACAACAAAGATAAAACATTCGATAAATTGAACTGGATCTTTTTTATTTTTAGCAAATGATACAAGTTGCCTGTGCATTAATTATTTCAAAAGGGAAAGTATTGATTGCCCAAAATACAACTGATTCGGATCATCCCTTGCAATGGGAATTTCCGGGTGGTAAACTTAAGCCCGGAGAAACTGAAGAGCAATGCATTTGTCGGGAAATAAAAGAAGAATTGGAACTTGATATTTATGTGGTTGAAAAGCTGAGTGGAGTGGAGCATGATTATGGAATAAAACAAATCAGTTTAATTCCATTTGTTTGTAGCATTGAAAGTGGAGTATTAAAACTCAATAACCACATTAACATTGAATGGATTGAAATAGGAGAGTTAGAAAAGGTTGATTTCCCGGAAGCAGATAAAAGACTGATTTTATTAAATGAAAATCAAAAGCGGCTAAAAAAATATTCTGGGGAATAAGTGGACTAATCCTGACAAAACAATTCCCCAGCCAATTATTGATAAAATCATATACACAACAATGTGCTTTTGGTGTGAGTAATATTTGCTGGCCAAAAATGCGCCGAATGGAATGGTTAATACAACAGGAGTTGCAATTACAATTCCCCAGAGTCCGTAAGATTTTTTAAAACGAACAAATGAACGATTTCTTTTTGTAAATATTTTTTTTAATTGAGGTTTTTTTCTCTCTCCTAAAAAGGATCTGATTTGGGTTTTAACTTTTAAAGGAATAGCCTTACACAGTATCGGCCAAACACATTCTAGCTTACGATTTAATTGTTTGCTGAGGTAGAAAAAAAATAGAAAACCACCAATTCCTCCCGCTAAAACGGCAAGAATGGCATATTTGTATTCCAACCCAATTATCATTGCATAAGGCAAAGTAACAATGTACTTTATCGATGCCAGTAAAACAATATGTGCTATTTTAACAACCACACTTTATCCTCCTCTAAACTTCTCTTACAACGAATAAGTGGTGTGCTTTGTTGCAAGTATAAAACGCCTTTATGCTTTCTTAACGCTTTTAGTTTGTTTCACACAATTTGCGCGCAAATTTTAACTTATGCATCATTTTTGTTCTGGCAAAAGAGCGGAAGTATTTGGACTTAGTTCACCACGTTAATTGGCTTGCCGTCAATAAATGCTTTTAGGTTGTTGCTGGCAATATGCATTAATCGTTGGCGGGCTTCAAAAGTGGCCCAGGCAATATGCGGTGTAATGTAACAGTTTTTTGCCTGTGGCAAAGGATTATCTTTTGATGCCGGCTCAATCGATAATACATCAAGCCCTGCACCGGCAATACGTTCTGTGTTTAAGGCATCGGCTAAATCTTGTTCGTTAATTAATGGGCCACGACCCGTATTAATTAGAAAAGCTGTTGGCTTCATTTTATGAATAGTTGCTTTATTGATGAAGCCTTTGTTTTCATCAGTTAGTGGGCAATTTATGCTTACAAAATCACTTTCGGCTAAAAGTGTTTCCAGGTCAACTTGTACTGCATTTAAATCTGTTGCTTTTTTACTTCGATTGTTGAAGATTACTTTCATCCCAAATGCCAGTCCTATTTTTGCAACTGCCTGGCCAATTTGTCCAAATCCGATAATACCAAGTGTTTTGCCTGCAAGTTCAGTCTGAGGTGTTAGCCAATAAGCAAAATCGGTACTTTTTGCCCATTCGCCTCCGGCTACCGACTGTGCATGAACTGAAATGTTTTGTACAAAATGCAAGATGTGTGAAAATACCATTTGCGCTACTGATTGAGTGCTGTATGCCGGAATATTGCAAACTACAATTCCCGCCTTTTTCGCAGCTTCAATATCAACCACATTAAAACCGGTAGCCAGTACTCCAATAAACCTAAGTTTTGGCAACTGCTCTATCGTTTGTTTATCGAGAAGTACTTTGTTGGTAAAAATGGCTTCAGCATCTTTAGTTCGGTGTAAGGTAAGTTCCGGTGGAGTGCGGTCGTAAACAGTACATTCGCTATTGTTTTTTATTTCATTCCATGTTAAATCGCCCGGATTTAAAGTATATCCATCAAGTATTACCACTTTCATTTTCCTTGTTTTAGTATTTATCCCAAAAATAATCAAATCCCATTACACTTTAGATACGGTTTAAAAACGAACTCCAACAAAATTCATTGTTAAGTTATTTGAAGGAAAAGAATGGCAGATGTCAGAATTTCAAAAAGACAATCTGTATTCGATTGAAATTTCTTATCTTGAGCCTTCGAAAACCTTTATACGAAAACTACAAAACCGGTTCTGAAAAGATGAATAAAATTAAAATTCTTGTTGCTGAAGACGATCAAATAAATCGAAAACTCTTTTCATACATTTTAAAAGATATTTCAAGCGAGTTGCTGATGGCAGCTGATGGCATGGAAGCCATTGAAATATTTAAAAATAATGCTGACATTGATTTAATTCTGATGGACCTTAAAATGCCGGGAATGGATGGATATGAAGCAACCGCCCAAATCAGGCAAATAAACACCGATGTTAAGATTATTGCACTTTCTGCCTTTTCGATCGATACAGAACAGCGCAAGGCGAAGGAAAACGGTTTTAACGATTACGTTTCCAAACCCGTTTCAAAAGTTCTTTTAATGGAAAAGATTAGTAACTATTTTGAAATGTAATTTCAATATTTCCGGATAAAAAACACGCTTGATTTACGTTCTCGAAACCTCACTCTAATTGAAGGCCTCTCCGTTTGCAATTAAATTATTACAAGTATTTTATTAGGATTGATTCTTTTGTTTTTTCGAAAAAAATCCAGATTTACGAAAATTGTTATAACTCTCTTTCACCGAGTTTACTTCGTCTTTAATAAATTTCTCGATATTTTTTACGGTAACTTCTTCTCCCCTCATTTCCAGGCGTTGCGATGTGTTAACTGCTTTTGGAACAGCGATCCACAGAATCAGGTAGACAAGTAATGCTCCTCCTGAAGTAATAAGAAACAACAGAACCACTATAATTCGTACTATGGCAATGTCCATGTTAAAATAAGCTGCCAATCCGCTGCAAACGCCACCTAAAACACTCTGCTCCGGATCGCGGTAAAGTCTCCTTTTCCGTTTTGTTTGTCCTTGCATCGATTCTGTGTCGCTATCCTCGTCTGCATAATCATCGAAAGTGCCCATTGTTTCCATCACTTCGTTTACCCAATCCACTGTTACCACGTTTTTCTGATCACTGGATTTTTCTACAAACAGCTCAGCAATTCTTGCTTCAATATCAGCAGTAATTTCTTTGCCTTCTTCACTGTTTCCAAAATGGTGTTTTAAATTGGTCATGTATTTCTGAAGAACTTCGTAAGCATCTTCTTCGATATGAAATACGGTGCCGCTAATGTTTATGGTGAATGTCTTTTTCATTTTGATTGTTCTTTATAATTTCAAATGCAATTTCTGATTAATATTTTAAGCTCTGTTTGATTTTACTTGCTCGACTGAAACGACCAAATCACTCCATGAACTTTCAAGCTCCTTTAAAAACTTTCTACCCTCATCGGTCAGCTCATAATATTTTCGTGGCGGACCCTGGTTCGATTCTTCCCACCGATAGGCAAGTAATCCTGCATTTTTTAAGCGGGTAAGCAGTGGATAAAGAGTGCCTTCAACCACAATCATTTTGGCTTTTTTTAAACCTTCAATTATATTGATTGCGTAGAGTGGCTTTTCGTTTAAAACGATTAGGATACAATATTCCAAAACTCCTTTCCTCATTTGCGCTTTTGCGTTTTCTACTTTCATGTCAACTGATTTTAAATTGTTTCAAATCCTCCTCTTTTCAATCCTTCTAAAATTGGCTTCTATATGTTCCAGATATCTTCCGATAACATCCAGCTTTCCATTTGTAAGGATTCCTCAACTTCCCCGGCTGCGTTAAATAAATTCTCATCTAGCATCCAGTCTTCAATCTCCAGTTCACTTTCAGTTTCTTCAATAAACATTTCTGATGCATTATCAAAATAACTGTCATTAGTCATCCAGTCTTCCAATTCAAGTGTGCTTTCACTTTCAACCTCAAAAGAAATGAATGTTCCAAAGTTGTTTTCATTTATCATCCAGTTCTCTATTTCTAAACTCTCTTCATTTTCTTCGACATAATACGAAGATAGATCTGCATCGGTTGATTCAAGTGTTGTTTCTGTGTTTACCTCAAGCATTGCCATTGCAATGTCTTTGAACCCGTTGTTTTCATAAATCGATTTCCAAAAATCCTGAGCATTCACTGTTAAACTTATTAAAGCTACACTAAATACTACTGCCATTGATTTTAAAATTGTTTGCTGAACATTGTTTTTTGTAGTTGCTCGTTTCATGACTTATCCTCCTGCTTTGTTTTTTGTTTTGTAACCTGTTTTGTTTTGCTTTTCACTATTAAGACGCTAGTTTTTTTTAATCGTTACACTTTATATAGAACTTTTTTTAAACTGCTACTATATTTTAGATAGTAAAATGCTAAACAAATATATGTATAAAAAATGGTACCATGCAATACATATTAGAAGTATTTTTTAAAATATTTTCATAAAATGCATATAAGTATAAGTAAATCAGCAATATGGGTGTGTTTTCTTTTTTGGTCAATTTTTAGGGTAATTTATCTTTTTTTGTAAAAAACCTGAAATGGGAGCTTGTTTTACGACTATATTAGTGATGAAAAAATATTGAAATTATTGTGATTTTATTTTTTTGGGAGTATTTCATGGCGGAATAAAAACTATTTATCGTCAGAAAATTAAACGCGAGATATTGTCTGCTTTTCTTATTTTTACCTTATGCAAACAACAGCGATTATTTTAGCGGGAGGCAAAAGCAAACGTATGGGTACCGATAAAGCTTTGTTGGAATTGAATGGAATCTCCTTGCTTGAAAAGTCGGTTGCACTCTGTAAAACGGTTAGCGACAAAATTCTAATCAGCTCGAATAAAAAGGAACACAGCAAATTTGCTTATCCGCTGGTTGCTGATGAAATTAAAAACTGTGGACCTATTGGTGGGATTTATTCGTGTCTTAAAAAATCGGATACGGAGTGGAATTTTGTAATTAGTGTTGATTCGCCAATGGTGAATGTCGAATTTGTGCAATTTCTAATTGCTGAAATTAAAGATTTTGATGCCATCGTTCCAATTCACTCAGGGGGTAAAGAACCTTTGGTTGCTCTTTATCATAAAAGGGCCTTACCCGAAATTGAAAAACGAATTCGGGCCGGGAATTATAAAATGTACGATTTGCTTCAAACCTTAAATACCCGATTTATTGATTCACAATCGTGGTTAAATAAATATCCGCAACTTTTCGCGAATATTAACCGGGCTGAAGATTTTGATTTATTGAACGCAAACAGTTATTTTAAATAGTCGCTATTCAGTTATTTACAATGCTGTTTGTCTATAGTTTTCTTCGGAAGTCAAAATAAAAGCAAGAACTATTGCAAGAGAAACTAAATTTATTGAACTTCCCTAAGTTTTATCTTTTCAGAATTAGTAGGATTGTGTCTTTTATAGTGATTAGAAAAACAACTTAAGGTATTAATTGCTTGATATTGATGTAATGCGGATACTGAAATTAGATAACCCTCTATTTTAAATTAACAAGAAAAATGGCAAAGATCAAAAAATTTGGAACTTTTAGTGGTGTTTTTACACCTTCCATTTTAACCATCCTGGGTGTAATAATGTATTTACGTTTTCCTACCATAATTGGTCAGGCAGGATTAATAAATACAATAGGCATCATTGTTATTGCACATATAATTTCCATAACTACCAGTTTAAGTGTAGCGTCGTTGTCAACCGATAAAACGGTTAAAACCGGCGGCACTTATTTTATGATATCGCGAAGTTTGGGTTTACCCATTGGTGGAACTTTGGGGCTGGCTCTTTTTGTGGGCTTATCGTTTAGTGTGAGTTTATATTTGATTGGTTTTGCCGAAAGTTTTTTAAGTTACTGGAATCTGGACACCTCCATTAATTCAGTGCGAATTACAGGAACGATTATTTTAATTTTTGTAACTACTGTAACTTTTATTAGTACTTCGCTAGCTATAAAATCCCAGTACTTTATTATGGCAGCCATTGTACTTTCTCTTTTGTCTATATTTTTAGGGAAACATGAGTTTGTACCCACGGAAATTCATTTAAAACCTTTGGCGGATGCAGCTCCTTTTATGATATTATTTGGTATTTTCTTCCCAGCAGTTACGGGTTTTGAGGCGGGGGTTTCTATGTCGGGTGATTTAGAGAATCCTAAAAAATCGTTACCCATTGGTGCCATGGCAGCAGTAGGAGTTGGCTTTGTGGTTTATATTGGTTTGGCATTGTTTTATGCTTATACTGTGGATGCAGAGGCACTTCGGAACGACAGTCAGATATTGTTCAAAATATCGCTGGTGCCGGCGCTGGTTATTATTGGTATATGGGGGGCTACATTGTCGTCGGCGCTCGGTAGTATCTTGGGGGCACCGCGTATTCTGCAAGCCATTGCAATGGATAAAATTGCACCAAAAGTATTTGCCAAAGGCACCGGAAAAACCAACGAGCCAAGAAATGCATTGTTGCTGGCTTTTGTAATTGCCGAAGCTGGTATTCTCATTGGAGAACTGGATGTGATAGCCCGAATTGTTTCCATGTTTTTTATTACAACCTATGCATTTCTGAATCTTGCTTCTGCCATTGAGAGTTGGTCGAGTTCCGATTTTAGACCGGCATTTAAGATTCCAAAATTCGTAAGTATTCTTGGTGCTGTATCGGCATTTATTGTAATGATATTGCTCGATTTTATTGCACTTGCAGGAGCGGTAGTTGTTTTGGGATTATTGTTCTTTTATCTCAGCCGAAAAGAATTGGTTTTGGAAACAGGAGATGCATGGAGTAGCTTTTGGACAAACCTGGCCAAACGCGCACTATTGAAATTATCATCTGAAAAAACCAACACCCGAAACTGGCGACCTAATATTATCCTGTTTAGTGGAGGACAACTAGCCCGACCACATCTGGTGGAACTCGGACTTGCCATGTCGGGGAAACTCGGCGCATTAACCGATTTCGAGTTGGTGCCCAATGCAAATCAATATTATAAGCCCAAACCATTTCCTAAAAATAAACTAGAGGGAGATAAAAAGAATTTTTTTAAACGGCAGTTTGTCTGCGACACAATTGAAAACGGCATAAAAACCGTAACAAACGTATATGGCTTTAGTGGTTTCGAACCCAATACTATTATGATGGGTTGGAGCCGCGAAACAAATTCGGCCGGATTTTTAGCCAATATTCTTACACATGTAAATAAGAAAAACATGAATGCCGTATTTTTAGATTACGACAAACTAAATGGGTTTGGGAAAAAAGAGAATATTGATATTTGGTGGAATGGAGAAGGCCGGCTTTTGAGTTATGCACTTAATTTAATGCGTTTTGTACTTGCCGATGCTGAATGGAGAGATGCTAATCTGCGTATTCTTGTAATTAACAACGATAATAAACTAACCGACAAATTATATAAGAATACAGTTATTCTGCTCGAAGAAAAGCGAATTGATGCTGAAGTAAAAATTATTAGCGACGATTTTGGAACTAGAAGTAAGGAAACAATAATCAATAATGAGTCGGTGAATGCGGATCTTATTATTTTAGGTATTTCTCAAAAAACCACTTCTTATACCGAAAAATATATTAAAACAATCAGCGAGATATCGGACCTGCCATCAAGTATTCTTGTTTTAAGTCCTTCAAGCGAATTTGAAGAAATTAATATTTTAGGTGCTCCGCTTCAACGACTCAAAATCGATCAGGCTGATACCCTGGTTACAGAATTGGCTCCAATACCGGTATTGGATAACAAATTAATTACTACCCGAATCCAAAAGTTTGACGACGATGTAATGCAATTTACCAACAGTTTTTATGATAGAACCTTACAAGAAGCTTTTTTACATCAACTCTCATTTGTAAATCAACTAAAAGATTATTTTGAGGTAAATAATAAGAACATCGAAAAAACATTTGAAACTCAGAAAGGTATTCAGCTCGAAAAAACCATTAGCAAGTTGCATCAATCTTTTTTGGTGTTTAGTACAAATTATATAGAGAAACAAGGCAGAAAAGCAATTTCAGAAATAGCACAGATATTAAGCTCCGGTATTTCTACCCTGCATATTAAATCAGGAAATTATTTACACGAAACACCCGAAACGATTGTTGTAACAACACTCACAAAATCAAATAAAGAAAAGAATGTCACACTACCATACCGCAAACTTCTGGCACATGCAATTAATGTTGAATTACTATCGGAAGTACTAAAATCTTTTCAGGCCTTTGAGAACCAAAGTGGCAGGTTGTATTCTATTCTGAAAAACGTAATTATTCAAATAAATGATAGTTACGAGCAACGACTAAAGGGCGAGTTAACTGCAGAAATGGGTTTGCTTAAACGCAGAGAAGAAATTTTACAGAATTTTACGCAGCTTAATTTGCTACTTCAACAGCAGATGGAGTCTTGTAAATCGGGTTTACTGCATACTGTACGAAATCAGTCTATTGAAATTGCCAACAATCTAATACAAACTAATCCACGGGAACAAATCAATAAAAAGTTGAAGGAAAAACATTTCGCGCCATTTGAAACCTTCGAGATTTTTCCCGAAGAATGGGAGTCGAAATTTGTTCTTCTAAATAATTCACTTTATCTCGATTGTCGGATTTTAACGGAACAGAAAATTATTAAGAGTATAAATCAGAATTTTGTCGATAAAGTTTCTGATGTTATTTCAGAAAAAGTATTGTCACCCATTTCTTTGGTTCAATCAAATATTAACGCTTGGGCTGAAGATCATTTGGAAGTGATTAAAAATGTTGCGTTTGATGATACCGTTGAACTTAAATTTGTTTTTCAGGAGACCTATTTGAAAACATCGGAGTTATTGGAGCGACTTCCCCACAAAATTGAAATTGCAGATATACTGGAAAGTGGAACAGAACTTGGGAACACACGGGAAGAATTTAAAGCAGTAGAGGTAGAACCTTACAAAATAGCACGTTATTATTTCGATACGGAATTGTATGAGCCGTTTTTCAGAGAGTTGGAACAACTGGATAATCAGGTAAAAAAGAGTATGGTTGAATGCAGGGAAGCCAATAGTTTGCTGAAATTCAGAGCCGATAATTTGTTGCCACAAGAGAATGAGAATGTCTGGATAGAGAAAGACCTGACTCAATTTTTGAAATCACTAAAGGTGCAGGTTAAAAGCGAGCAGGAAAAAATTCAAATAGCCATCGATCGCATCCGGTTTAAATCAGATCAATTGGTAAAAAATGCGATGTCGCCATTGTTCTCGCATTCCATCATTGAATCGGGTAAAAAAATATCGACACTTATAAGAGATGAAAAGGGAAAAAAATTTACTGTAGGTTATGCTAAAAAGCTGGAGTCAACTCATAAAACTTTCAATAATGCAATTGTGAGTCTTCTTTATGGTTCTACCGATAGTATTCTTCATGCGAAACAAATATTGAAAAAGAAATACGATACGAATACCAGTATCGCTCAAATTCTTGATATTGTAGATAAAGTTAGCCCAAATAGTAAGGTACTCCCACAGGTTCCGGTTTTTTACCGTACACTTTTCAGTAGTAAATCGCTTATAAACGATGATTTCTGGGTGCCCATGGAAAAAGAAATTGCAAGTGTAAAAGATGCAGTAGTGCGGCATAAAAACGGATATGGTGGGGCAATTGCCATAACCGGAAATCATGGTTGCGGTAAAACAGCATTGACCCGTTATTGCGCCAAACACTTATTTAAAAGCGACCGAATTTATAGCATAACTCCTCCAGATGGTGGTTCGGTTAAGAGTGACGATTGGATTGCAAGTCTGCAAAAATCAATTGGAATATCGGGTAATTCATTTGAGATTTTTAGGAATTTACCCAATGAAAGTGTGGTGATTATAAACGATTTGGAATTGTGGTGGGAAAGAACAAAAGATGGGAGTGAGGTAATAAAGGAGATTGCACAATTGATTCAAACATTTGGACAAAAAATATTTTTTATTCTGAATTGCAATCAATATGCGTATAACATTATAAATAAAGTATTTCCAATCGAAGACGATTTATTGTCAGTCGTCAATTGTAATCCATTTGAAGCGAGGAAATTGCAGGAACTAATTCAGAACCGACACAAAACCAGTGGACTAAATTATTTTTTTAAAAATAAAGCGGAAGAATCGGTGTCGAAAATACAAACTGCTGCCTTGTTTAATTCGTATTTTTCGGTTTCCGGTGGGAATCCGGGAGTCGCAATTAATAGCTGGTTGGCAAATATTGTAAAAGTACAAGGCCAAAATATATACATACAAAAACCTGCTTTGCCAAATATGGAACCACTGGAACATCTGAATGATGATTGGTTGATAATTATTGCATTATTTATTCAGCATAAACAAATAAGTCTTTCGAAATTAGCAAGGATTTTGGCCATGAACGAGGAGAAGGTTGAGCGAAAGATTTATAGCCTTTCCAATGCTGGAATAATTGAATCAAATGGGAAAGATATCTATACTTTAACACGTTATCTGGAGCCATTTGTTGTGAAAATCTGTTCAGAAAAAGGAATTATTTAATTATGTACATAAAAATATTAATTGCAGGAATTGGGCTGTTTGCATCTTACAGAATGTTATCGTTCTTAAATTCTGTTGCGCCCATTTCAAAGTCGACGAAAAATAATTTAAGTATTGTATTTATACTTGTAGAATTGGCGTCGTGGTTAGGCTTTGGCTTGTGGGCTATTCGAAAAATGTACGAGGCCGAAGCCTACGTAACACTAATTGGCTTAAGTGTTTTACTTTTAGTATTTATTATTCCGGGCTGGTTTATTATCGGTGATTTTTTAGTTGGAATACTTTTGAGAATTCAGCGAAAGGTGGAATTAAATGTTCGATTTGAGGTGGATAATATTTCGGGAGAAATTGTGAAACTGGGTTATTTTAACTTCGATATAAAATCAAAAAGCGGAAGTATTGATACGATCCCTTATTCCAAAATCAGATCAAAAGTTATTTCACGAAGTGGTGACAATACGAATTTGGAAAGAGAACTTTTACACTTTACTATTTCATCGAAGGAGAAACCAAGCGAAGTTGCTGAGCGATTGAAAGTAGCCCTGCTTCTCTCTCCCTGGGTGGCTTCATCGCAGTTGCCAATTGTAAAAACCATTACTAGTGGTAATCAGGGTTACGAAATAGACGTTTATATTTATGTGTTAAAAAAGGCTTATACAGAACGCATTCAGGAAAATATTAATTCGTATTTTCAAGAAAAGAGATAGTTTAAGTTTCTTTATGCGTTGATGCACATGTCATCTTTATCCAAAATCAGAAATATTTTGTAAGCGTTTTTTGTCCTCAATTAAAATATCTTTTCCAAATATTTTAATGATTTTGTCCTTTCTGAATTCAGATAATGTGCGAATAACATTTTCGGTGGTCATACCTATATACTCTGCAATTTCGCGCCTCGAAATAGGAAGTTCAAATTCGTCGCTTTCATAGATATATTCCGAGAAATAGAGCAAAACATGTGCAATTCTTCCTTTCAAGTGTTTACGTTTTATCGCTAAATTATCGAGTATAATTTTATCGGTAACTTTGCTAATATTCAAGATTAAATCCATCGCAAACATGGCATTATTCATGGCATATTTTTTCACAACATCCAAATCCAGAATACATACCGTAGTATCTTCAATGGCCGTAACCGAATATTTGTATTGTTCGGATGAAAACACAGAAAGAAGACTTACAAAATCAAATGGTTTGGAAAAACTAATGATTTGATCTTTCCCGTCGATGGCAGATTTTGAGAGTTTTACAAGCCCTTCTTTCATGTACAGAAATTCCTTTATTGGATCACCCTCATTTGTAATAATATCTCCTTTCGAATAGAATACCTCAACCTTTATATCACAAATACTATTCAATTCAATCGCATTAACGTGCGAAAAGAACAAACTTTTTAACTGGCATTTCTCACAACTACAACTTGTTTTCTTCATATCAATACTTCCTGAAATACTCGATTCTGCAATGTACCAATTTTTATGATATTTATTATACGATGCTAATTATCATAACAGCCTCAAAATCATTTAGGTTCGGGTTTGCTACATTTAAAGGAATTAAATCAAAAGAACTAAGAACGATGAAGCAACTTGTGATATTAGGCGCCGGTACTGCCGGAACAATGATGGCCAATAAACTCAGAGGCTCATTGGATAAGGAAGAGTGGAGTATAACAATTGTTGATCAGTTTAAAACACATTATTACCAGCCCGGATTTCTTTTTATCCCTTTTGGAATTTATAATAAGGAAGATGTAATTAAGCCGAAATCAGATTTTATTCCATCGGGAGTGAACATGATTTATTCAGCCATTGACCGAATCGAAGGAGAATCGAATAAAGTGTATCTGGATGGCGGACAAGTTTTACATTACGACTACCTGATTATTGCAACTGGAACAAAAACATTTCCTGGCGAAACTCCCGGATTACAAGATAAACTGTGGCACAAAGAAATTTTCGATTTTTACACTGTTGAGGGAGCTGTGGCATTGCAAAAGTTCATTAAAGGCTGGGAAGGCGGGAAATTGGTGATGGCCATTACCGAACTCCCCTACAAATGTCCGGTGGCTCCACTCGAATTTGTTTTTCTGGCCGACGCCTATTTTACACAGTTGGGCATGCGCGATAAGGTAGACATTACATACGTTACCCCAATGCCGGGTGCTTTTACAAAACCTGTGGCTACTAAAATGTTATCGGAGTTACTGGCCGAAAAAAATATCAAAGTCATTCCCGATTTTTATATTGAGCGTGTTGATAACGAGACTAAAAAATTGGTTTCGTACGACGAGCTTGAAATTGATTTTGATGTGCTTACCGTGGTTCCTGTGAATATGGGCGACGAAATGATTGAACGCAGTGGCTTAGGCGATGATATGAACTTTGTTCCAACCGATAAACACACTTTACAATCGCAAAAATACGAGAACATTTTTGTATTGGGCGATGCTTCAAATATTCCTACTTCAAAAGCGGGTTCGGTTGCTCACTTTGCTGCCGAAATACTTTTCGAGAATTTAATGAGTGCCATTGAAGGAAGGCCCTTGCACGCCAAATTCGACGGACATGCGAATTGTTACATCGAAACGGGTTATGGCAAAGGAGCACTTATCGATTTTAACTACGATACCGAGCCACTTCCCGGAACTTTTCCATTGCCTGGAATTGGGCCTTTTGGCTTACTTAAAAACACCAAAATAAATCACTACGGCAAAGTAATGTTCAGGTGGATTTACTGGCATATTCTTTTAAAAGGAAAAGAGTTACCTGTTGAACCGTTGATGACCATGGCAGGAAAAAAGAAGGTGAACTAATTAAACAGGCCAAAAATGGAAGAAAAAACTTTACAAACGCAAATTGCAGAACTAAATCATAAAGTTGATTTATTGCTGGAATATGTGAACCAGCAAAGGTTAAAAACCAACGAACTGGAAGATTTATTCGCCGATGTGTCCATTGTTGGAAAAGACATGTATGACACGGCTGTGGAAGAACTGGATAACCGCATGGTTCACCTCGATTTGGAAGATGTAAAAGGACTGATGCTTCGTGTTTTACGAAATGTTGACAACATGAATAAGTTTCTTGAACTCTTTGAAAGTATGAACGACTTTGTAAAAGATGCATCGCCCATTTTTAACGAGGTAGTTATTGATTTCAGTAAAAAATTGCAGGAGTTTGACGAGAAAGGCTACTTAGAATTTTTTGCTGAAGCAGGTAAGATATTTGATAACATCGTTTCTCACTATAAGCCATCCGATGTTCGAGAACTGGCGGATAATGTGGTTATGATACTGGAGACCGTTCGTTCGGCTACACAGCCCGAAATGATGGCTGCAATTCACAACGGCATGAAAGTATATAGTAGTATGGAAATTGAGAATATACCCGAGTACTCCATATTTAAAGTAATGCGCGAAATGAATAAACCGGAAATGAAACGGGCCTTGGGATTCTTTGTAACCTTTATGAAGAACATGGCAACTGAAACAAATTCAAATCAATAAAACAATTTAAGATTAAAATTATGGCTGAAAAAACATTTGCAGGAAAGACAGTAGAAGTAAACGAAGAAGGATACTTGTTAAATAAAGATGACTGGGATAAAGATCTGGCAGCTGAAATGGCAAAAGAAGATGGAATCGAATTAACCGACAAACACTATGAGGTGCTGAATTACCTTCGCGAAAAAAGTGCTGCCGGCGAGTCGCTGACCATTCGTAAAGTCGGGAAATCGGGAATTACAGATATTAAAGGTTTGTACCAGCTTTTCCCGGGTGGACCTTTAAAGTTGTCTTCAAAATATGCCGGAATTGCAAAACCAGCAAGTTGTGTTTAATGAATTAAAACCTAAAATTATGACTGAGGTAAAAGAAACACCTTTAAAAAAGGTAATGATAATTGTGGCAAAGGCCAGCATCGAAGATGTGTATGCGGGTTTAATTATGGCAAATGGCGCCGTAATGGAAGGCATTGAAGCAAAACTGTTTTTTACTTTTTTTGGACTCGATGCGATTACAAAAAAACAAATGAATAAACTTCATACCGGAGTAGTTGGAAATCCGGGGATGCGGATGCCGGGAGGACTACCTTTCCCTACCTTGCTTGGTGTAATACCCGGTGTGGAGGCAGGTGTGTCGGCAATGATGAAAAAACAAATGGATGAGCTTGACGTTCCACCGGTGGACGAGTTTTTAGATATGATTACTGCAGGAGGCGGCGAAATTTATGCCTGCAAAATGGCCGCCGATATGTTTAAACTTACCATGGACGATTTAAGTGAACATGTAAAAGCAATTATTACTGTTGGCGATTTATACGCCATGTCGGGTGGCGACGGTACTCAAATTATTTTTACCTAGAACTTAGTTGATTCGAAAAGAAGCGTCATTTTTAATCGAAGGATTAAGAGTGGCGCTTTTTTCTTAAATGGCTTATTTGTTGAATAAAGTGTTTTATTCCCACACCGGCAGAACACATTTTTTACTTCGGTTTTGAAGCAGTTTTTCAAAATTATCGAGGCTGGCTTCCATTATTTCAGAGTCTTCGGCATGACAGGTTAAACAGCTCCCGGCTGTAAGAATCTTTTTTTGTTGTTCAACAGTAAACGGGAATACATCACTGCGGGTGGATACATTTCCTGTCCGGCTTTGCAGAAATCCGGTCCAGGCATCGGCTGGTAAATTGTCATGCTTATCGTTTGCATAAAAGGCTTCAAACGCCCACTTCCCTTTATTGCCATCAATGGTGTAGGTAAGTTTACCTTCTCCAAATCCTATGGCAAGCGGATTGTTGTGGCAACTTTTGCAGGTTCGTCCTTTTGCCGAAGTAGTATGTGGTGCACTTGGTGCATACAAACGGTGAAAAATGATTGGATCGTTTTCGTTTCCGGTGTACGCTGTTTTATCAATCGTTAAAATCATTCCCGGAACAACCGGTATAATTTCGTCTCCTTCTGCCGATTTGCGCAACCCAAGTGTTGGTTGTTTGGCCAAATATTCACCAATCAATTCCACCCATCCCCCTTTTTGCTCCTCATTTTTAATCATGTTGTAACTGGGTTCTTCCGAATCGTACAGATTATGGCAGCCAATACAAGTGGGAGCCCAGGCACTGTGACAGCTCGAACACGAAAGATTGCTGTGTGCATTATTGCGAACACAAACACTCGCCGGAGCTTTTAAAACCATTTTTTCACCACTGTTCTTTTTTAGAAAAAATACAGAGTCGTTTTCAACAAAAGTATTTATAAGTGCATGCTTGTGTTTTTTAGTCACCAGAAATTCTTTTTCTGCAATTGTACCAAATCGAAGTGCTGCAATTAAAGCCGATTCATTATCCAGGTTTTCTGCTTTTATGGTATTGGGTTTACCTTGAAAGTGGCAGTCGGCACAGGCAACATCCTGTTGGTTTTCCTGATGTGCATAAAGATTTCCATCACCCATTACTTCATAGGAGTGATGACAATCAACACATTCAAGCCCAAGTTTGTGGTGCACATCTTCCTGTTTTTTTGTGAATACCCTGGAATCTTCAATCAGGCGGAAGTTGTTGCTATCGGGCATTTCTTCTTTTTTCAATGTGGTTTCGTGCCAGCCTTCGTAATTGGTCGAAATTCGACCAGACCTGCTGTGGCATCCAAAACAATGATCGTTTGAAATTTGCAGATTTACGGACGGATGTGCCTTAACAATTTTATTTTTACTGAATGGCAATGCTTTTTCAGCTTCCTGGCTATAATTCAGGTGGCAAGCCAGACAGCCACCACCACGGCTCGAATCGTTAATCGGCCCGTATTCTGTTTTCGGATTTCCAAGGTGGCAGCGCACGCATAAATTCCGAAGATGCTCGTCGGCGGCAGAATTTCCCAATTGATGTACATCTGTTAAAATATCAGGGTTGTCTTGTTCATTAAAAACAAATCGATCCACGCTAATCATTCCGCTTAAAGTCGCCATTAATCCTGTAGGTACGCGTTCAACAATTTCAGGATGACACTGCGTAGTTCCACAACTCTGAGGTGCTGTTGCCAGATTTCCCGGAATTAATATCATATTTTGATGCGACTGCTGTTTTGCAGTTGCAAATGGATTTCCTCCGTGGCAGGAAGCGCATCCAATGGCTTCGGGCGAATGCGAAACACTAAACCCGGTGGTTTCGGTGTGGCAGGCCAGACAGCTTTCTTTTCGGCCTTGAATTACAGCGGCATTTATAACCTCATTTAGTTCAAATTCAGGAGTAAAATTTACCCGGGAAGATTTAAAATTGTGCAAAACGCTGTAGGTGTAATTTGTGTGTCCAGGATACGTCCATTCCCAACGTTCTCCTCTAAAAAAAAGCCCGATAACAGTTAGGATTAAATAAAAGCCGGTAAAAACAAGTAACCCGCGTTTGGTGAAATAGGAAATTTTCTTTTTGCCCGAATTAACCAGAAAAATGAGGAGTAATAAAATGAGAAACAGAAAAAGTGACCACTCGGGATGTTTCAGCCAGTGCAGTATTTCCTGAAAACCAACAAAGTACCACGGACCTTTTACTGTTGGATTCAGGTTGTCGTGCAAGGGGGCACTGAGTAGGTAACTTATTGCTAAAATAGCTACAAACGAAAGAATAAAATCGGTGTAACGTGGCCAAATTATTTTGCTGTGTTCCACTATTATAATGCCAATAAAAACCGTAAAAGTAGCAATGTGGTGTACGTAAATAAGTTGGTAACTGTTGGCCGGTCCGATTAAGGAATAAGCCAGTGCCTTCCCAATTAATGGAACGCGTTCGGCCAAAGTTTGCAAAATCTGGCGGGCTTGTTCACTATCCGCATCTCCTTTTAAAAGAAAACCCGTTAACATGGCTAAAAAGATAATCAGCACTCCAAGGCTAAGTCTGAAAGCAATTC
>JBFFMM010000027.1:0-21740 GCA_041554075.1 Draconibacterium sp.
TGTGCCGGTTTCTAATGGTATTCCATCAATTACATACAATGGAGTTGTTGATGCGTTTATCGATCCAATTCCTCGTATTTGAACCTCTCCTGCAGCGCCCGGAGCTCCTGTGGTAGAACTTACCCGTACACCGGAAACTTTACCCGATAGCATTTTATCAATCGATTCGGAGGTTGAAGTCCCAACCAGTTCGTCGGACTTAACTGTTTGTGCTGATCCTGTAAAAGAAGAACGTTTGGAAGTTCCGTACGCTACAACCAGTACTTCATCAACACCAATAATATCAGGTTGCATAGCCACATTCAGTTCTGTCCCTGTTATTTGAATTTCCTGTGATTTCATACCAACGAATGAGAATAACAGAATTTCAGCAGAATTGGGTACAATAAGATTGTATTCCCCATCAAAATTAGTAACTGTTCCGGTTGTTGTTCCTTTTATGGAAACCGAAACGCCGGGAATTGGTGAGCCATCGTCTGACGATGTAACCGTTCCCTTAATTTGCTTGGTTTGGGCGAACATGGTACTCACTCCAATTGCCAATGCAACAATTAATAGTAGTAGTTTTTTCATAGATAAAAATTTATATTAACACTAAAGCTTTATAACCCTTCGCTTTAATTTTTTCCAAAAGAAAACTCCCGCCGGGGAAACGGGAGTCTAAATATCTGCCAGCCGGCCAGATACATGCACTTTTTACATTTTTAACGCTGTTTAATTCTATTTCTATGTAAAAAATTGGAGTGCTTCTTTTAATATGATTTTCCCCGAACTCCCCTGTTAAATTGTCATTCATATATTGGAATATGTTGTTAGCTGTATTCCGAATATTTGGCTGTTTTATTCAAACATAAGAATTAGGGAAATAACTCTGATTTTTAATCAACCAACGACGGGTTTAAAGGGGTAAGTGTAAATATAAACTGTATATGGTGTTTGTGGGGCATGAAAAAGTTGTTGGCAGACAAAATCTGTTATTTTGTCGATTATTTTGGAGGCTGAAAATAAAAAGGCGGGAAAAATTTCCCGCCAGGTTAATACTTTAAGCCGCAATGTCGGCAAAGGCTTCTGCCAAAACATCGGGATACATTTTTTGAAATTGTTTGTAGCACCAGGCACGTAATTCCTGAACCTGATTTGTTTCTACCCAGCTAATGCATTTATTCAATTCTTTTCTGAACAACTCTCTGCTAAAACTTACCTTAGGTAGAATTACTTTTGCATATTCGAGCATGGTTCTTTTGTTTAAATTGTTGTTATGAATATAACCACGATTAATCAATAAAAGTATGCTGTAAAATATCCTTTAACACTAATTAACTAGCTGATTAATTCATACTTTTCTATTGCTCTGAAAGCATGTGAGTTAAGATGAATCGTCTTGTTTATGTTAGAAAACATTCCTTTTGAATGAACATTTTGCTCTGTAATACCAATACAAATTAATCAGATGTAAGCATCTTTTTAACAAACTTAGAAATGGAATCTTCCAATTTTAACTCTGCTTGAAACGAACTTACGAATGCACTCCCAATTATTGCTCCATTCGCGTATTTACAGGCATTTGAGAAAGTTGCGTTGTCCGAAATCCCAAAACCAATTACAGTAGGATTTTTTAAATTCATGTTCTGAACCTTTTCAAAATAATCCTTCTGAAAATCTTCAACTTTTTTACCTGCTCCGGTTGTTGCCGAAGAAGAAACCATGTAAATAAAACCCGAACTGGCTTCATCGATTTGATTGATTCTGGCTTCCGAAGTTTGAGGTGTGATTAGTAAAATATTGTGGAGGTTGTTTTCTTCGAATATTGTTTTGTATTGGGTCTCAAATTCATCCAGAGGAAGATCGGGAAGTATGGTTCCATCAATTCCAATTTCTTTACATTTTTGGCAAAATCTTTCAACTCCAAACTGGAACACCGGGTTAAAATAGCCCATTAAAACCAACGGAATAGAAACCGATTCGCGAATGGTTTTTAATTGTTCAAAAAGCAGGTTTACGCTCATCCCGTTTTTTAGTGCCACTTCACTACTTCTCTGTATGGTTGGCCCATCGGCAGTAGGATCGGAAAATGGCATTCCAATTTCGATGAGGTCAACACCATTTTTTTCCAGTTGCTGAATAATTTCTACAGTATCGTTTAAATTCGGGAACCCGGCTGTAAAATATACCGAGAGTATGTTTTTGTTTTTCTTTTCGAAAAGTTGATTGATTCTGTTGTTCATTATTAGTGTTATTAAGTATTGTGTATTTACCCCCTGTTTTCGCTTTGCTCGATAAATCGAGTCAGCAGCTTCAACTGTCCCCCTATTCGGGGGACAATTGAGGATAGTGGCACGGCTCGACCGGAACACTTCCGAAATGGGGGGTGTTTATTTAATATCCAAAATAATTCAAGTAGGTTTCCATGTCCTTGTTACCGCTCCCCGATAAGTTAATTACATTCACATCTTCAGGTTTCATTTTTATTTTATCGAGTGCTGCCAGTGCGTGTGCCGATTCCAATGCCGGAATAATTCCTTCCAATTGGGTAAGTAAAAGTACCGATTGTAGCACTTCTTCGTCAGTAGCAGCAAGGAATTTTGCACGACCTGTTTTGTGCAGGTTGGCGTGCATTGGCCCAATTCCGGGATAATCTAAACCGGCTGAAATGGAGTATGGTTCAGTAATTTGTCCGTCTTTGTTTTGCATTAACATGGTTTTACTTGAATGCAGAACACCCGGCGTACCAACTGTTAAGGTTGCGGCTGTTTCTTCTGTGTCAATTCCTTTTCCGGCAGCTTCAACACCAATAAGTTCCACTTGTTCGTCGTCAAGGAAATGATAAAAAGCACCGGCAGCATTACTCCCTCCACCCACACAAGCTAAAACACGGGTTGGCAGTTCCGATCCGGTTTGTTCCAATAGTTGCTTTTTCATTTCGGCACTAATAACCGACTGAAAGCGGGCTACCATATCGGGGTAGGGATGTGGCCCAACCACCGAACCAATAATGTAATGCGTATCCACCGGGTTGGCAATCCAGTCGCGCATCGCTTCGTTGGTGGCATCTTTTAGCGTTTTATTTCCACTGTGAACCGGGATGACTTCGGCTCCAAGCATTTTCATTTTTTTTACGTTGGGTGCCTGACGTGATACATCCAAAGCTCCCATGTAAACGATACATTTTATACCTTTTAATGCACATACCGTTGCTGTTGCCACGCCGTGCTGACCTGCTCCTGTTTCGGCAATAATCCGGGTTTTTCCCAGTTTCTGTGCCAGCAGAATTTGCCCAATTGTGTTGTTTAGTTTATGCGATCCCGTATGGTTCAAATCTTCGCGTTTCAAGAAGATCTTTGAACCGTAGTGTTCGCTTAAGCGGCTCGCAAAATAAAGTGGAGAAGGACGGCCAACATAATCTTTTAAGAGTTGGTCGAACTCACTTTTGAATTCTTCAGATTCAATAATTTCCAGGTAGCGTTGTTTTAATTCATCGATGTTGGTGTACATCATTTCGGGAATCCATGCACCGCCAAATTCGCCATAATATCCTTTTTCGTCAACTTGGTATTTCATTTTAAGAAGATTGAAGTCGGAAGTCGGAAGCCCGAAGTCCGATGTTTTTAATTATTAGTGTCATTCCCGAGAGATAGGAACCTCATTCATGCCTTTAAATCAGTTATAAACTGTTTTAACTTTTCAATGTTTTTTAATCCGGGGGCATCTTCAAAACCACTGTTTAAATCAACTCCGGTTAGTTTTGGATGATCGATTTCTTTTATACTTTTTGCGTCATCAGGTCCTATTCCTCCACTGAGGAAAAATGGAGTGTGCCCCTGATATTTGTTTAAGATTTTCCAGTCGAATTTTTCGCCCGATCCACCCGGCTGACTTGTTTTAGTATCGAACAAAAAATAATCAGCTACTTTTTCCCAAGCTTTTGTATTGGAGAATTTAAACTTTCCGTCTACACTAAACGCCTTAATGATTTTTAAACCCTGGCTTTTCAGAATCCCACAAGTTTTTGGGTTTTCCTTTCCGTGCAACTGTACATATTCAAATCCCATGTTTTTTGCCAAACCTAAAATTTCAAAGGCATTCTCATCCACAAAAACTCCAACTTTAGGTTTATCGGAGTTAAATAGTCCGGTTTCCGGGGTTTCGCCGACGAATCTTTTAGATGGCTCGTAAAAAATGTAGCCCAGAAAATTCACTCCCAATTTTTCAATTTGCTCACGGTTTTCAGTGTACTTCATTCCGCAAACTTTAATTTTTAATACTCTATTTGTCATTTCTATTCGTTTAATTTTTTACTCCTTGCCCCTTCTCGGGGGTAAAGTTTCCCCTTGAGGGGATTACGGGGTGTGTTTCAATTCTTATAATTCTGAAATAAATTGTTTACAAGCCTCACCAGGATTGTCATTTTTCATAAACGTTTCACCAATCAGAAATCCTTTAAAACCGGTTTCTCTTAGGTATTTAATTTCTTTGGCTCCACTTAAACCACTCTCCGATATTTTTACAAATTTTTCTGGAATAAGTTTCGAAAGTTCCACCGATGTTTCTACACTCACCTCAAATGTTTTCAGGTTGCGATTGTTTACTCCAACAATATCGACATAATCATTCACAATTTCCAGTTCTTCAGCATTGTGAATTTCCATTAGAACATCCAATCCAAGTTCTTTTGCTTTTTTTGCCAGTTCCAAAGCCTGCCCTTTTTCAAGACAAGCAGCAATCAATAAAATTACGTCGGCACCGTATGCTTTTGCTTCTATAATTTGATAGGTGTCGATCATAAAATCTTTACGGAGAATAGGAATGTCAGGATTGGTTTCGCGGGCTTTAGCCAGATTTGCCAGATTTCCACCAAAGTACTCGTAATCGGTTAGTACCGAAAGGCACGATGCTCCGGCTTCAACATAGCTTTTGGTTACGTCTTCGACTTTTACTGCAAAATTAATCTCACCTTTCGATGGCGATTTTTGTTTAAATTCAGCAATAATTCCCGAGGCTCCGTCTTTTAACAGATTTTCTTTTAACGAGTTGCATTTCCTGAAAAACGCGGGATATTTTTCAAGTTGTGCACTGCTAACCACTTTTTTTTGGTTAGCTACTTCAACTTTTTTTGTTTCTATTATTTTATCAAGAATGTTCATTTTGTTCTTTTTGCACCGTACTAAAGGACGATGTTATATTGTTATTGCTTTTAACTTATTTAATGCTTTTCCGCTTTGCAGCGATTCCTTTGCCATATCAACACATTCCAATAATTCTTTTTCGGGATAAACCACATGTAATGCCAGAGCTGAATTAGCGAGAACTACATTGTTTTGTTCGGGTGTGCCATTCCCTTTTAAAATATCGATAAAAATTTTAGCAGCATCTTTTACCGAATTTCCTCCAAACAATTTTTCGGGGATTATCTTTTTCATCCCAAAATCGGATGGAGAAAGATTTATCTCCTTGGTTTTCGATGCAATATGAGTTTCGTCGGTTAATGAAATTTCATCGTAACCATCCAAACTATTTACAATGGCAAAATCTACATCCAGTGTTTGATATACATTTTTATAATGATTAAAATTTTCGATGTTGTTTACTCCCAGTAACTGGTATTTTGGCGAAGACGGATTGATCATTGGGCCAAGAATATTAAAAAACGTTGGCACCTTTAACGCTCTGCGAACCGGTGCAATGTGTTTCATGGCCGGGTGAAAAAGAGGCGCATGTAAAAAACAAAAACCACCTTTGTCCAGGTCGCTTTTTAGCTTCTCAATGTCGTTACTGAATTGGTAGCCTAAAAACTCCAAAACATTCGACGAGCCACTGTTTGAAGTAGCTGCATAATTACCATGTTTGGTAATGTTTACTCCGGCTCCGGCAACAATAAAACACGATAGTGTTGAAATATTAAAGGTGTTTTTACCATCGCCACCTGTTCCAACAATATCCATTCCGTTGTATTCCGTTAAATCTACTTTTGCACTTAACTCTGCCATTGCCTCCCGAAAACCGGCAAGTTCTTCCGATTCTAATGGTCGCATTTTAAAAACGGTAAGAAAGGATGCAAATTCCGCATCGGAGTGTTCTCCCTTTCCCACTTCCAAGAGGGAGATTTTTGCCTGCTTGCGCGTAAGTTTATTTCCTGCGAATAAGTATTGTAATGTTTCTTTCATTTCAAATAAGTTTGAAGTCTGAAGACTTTCTTCCTGTGTTAAAATAATCTAGTTCGTTTTTTTACTGAAGACTGCGACTGCCAACTATTTATTCAGCCAGTTTTCAATCATTTTTTCTCCCAGCGGTGTTAATACTGATTCTGGATGAAACTGGACTCCTTCTACATCGTACTTTTTGTGTTTCATCGACATGATTAAACCGTCCTTATCGTAGCTTGTTACTTCAAAACATTTGGGTAATTGTTCCGAACGTACAATCCACGAGTGGTAACGTCCTACCTCAAAAGTTTCAGGCAAACCTTCAAATAAAATCGATTTGTTTTTTGTGAGCATAACGGGCGTGGCAATTCCATGTAAAACACGGTTCATGTTACGTAATTTTCCTCCAAAAGCTTCGCCAATTGCCTGATGTCCCAAACATACGCCCAAAACACTTTTGGTGGGAGCATATGCTTTTATAATGTCTAAAAGCAAACCGGCTTCTTCCGGAATTCCAGGGCCGGGCGAAAGAACAATTTTATCGTATTTGTCAATTTCTTCCAATGAAATTTCGTCGTTACGAAATACATCAACCGGAAGACCGGAGATTTTTTTTATGGCGTGTACCAGATTGTAGGTAAACGAATCGTAGTTATCTATTACTAGTATTGAAGCCTCCCCCTTGCCCCTCCGAGGTAGGGGAGATTGGGCCATGTGCTTTTTTGTATTATTTTCTTCTTTTATCATTTTGTAATTTTTATATCGTGTTTTTTTCTTCCTCTCTCCTGTGGAGAGGGCTGTGGAGAGGCTCTAGTTTATCTCTTGTGCCATTTCTATGGCCTTTTTTAATGCCGCTAATTTATTATTTACTTCTTGTAATTCACTCTCTTCTTGCGAGTCGGCAACAATTCCTGCTCCGGCCTGGTAAAACAATTTATTGCCTTTGCTTAAGAAAGAGCGAATCATTATCGCATGATTTACAGTTCTGTCAAATCCTAAATAACCAATGCAGCCACCGTAATATCCACGGTTTTGATTTTCGTATTTATCAATCAGCTCCATGGCTTTGTATTTTGGTGCACCCGAAAGTGTTCCCGCCGGGAAGGTTTCACCCAACACTTTGATGAGGTTTGTATCGTCGGTAATTTGCCCTGAAACCTGAGAAACCAGGTGAATAACATGCGAGAAAAACTGCACTTCACGATAGGTTTCAACCACCACATTATCTGCATTTCTACTTAAGTCGTTTCTGGCTAAATCAACCAACATCACATGTTCTGCATTTTCTTTTGGATCTTTGCTTAATTGTGCGGCCAGTTCGCGATCCTGCTCATCGTTTCCGGTACGTTTAAACGTTCCGGCAATGGGGTGAATGTAGGCTTTGTTTTCTTTGATTCTGATTTCCGCTTCCGGACTCGATCCAAATATTTTATAATCACCGTAGTCGAAATAAAACAAATAGGGTGATGGGTTAATGGATCGAAGAGAACGATACACGTTAAAATCGTCGCCATTAAACTCTTGTGCAAACTGACGGCTTAAAACGATTTGAAAAACATCGCCGCGGTAACAATGTTCCTTGCCTTTGGTTACCATATGTTTGTATTCATCATCGGTAATATTGGAAGTTTCTGCTCCCGACAATGCAAATTTGGCCGTTGTATAATTCAGGTTCACCAATAAATGATGAATGTAGTCCATTTGTGAATTCTCACCTTCCAAAAGGTTTTCCACCATTAATATTTGGTTTTTGTGGTGGTCGATGGCAACAACATATTTATAAAAGCAGTATTTCACCTCCGGAATTTGGTATTCTTCTTTTTTCTCGGAACTGAATTTTATGTTTTCGAAATGCTGTATGGCATCAAAATTTACATACCCAAACAAACCATTTGCCGGTAATTCTATTTCATCAGAATCTACATCGAAAGTCTTAAAAAAGGTGTCCAGCTCATCGTGTAAAATTCGTTCTTTTGATAGCGTAAATTCTTCCTTTTCTTTTCCGGGCAGTGTTTTTACAACCTCGCCATTGTTTACTTTAAAACAGGCAATGGGCTGAAAGGCAATAAAAGAGTATGCATTTTCATTGCCATGGTAATCCGAACTTTCGAGTAGTATCGATTTCGGATAGAGAGTACGGAGTCGCAGGTAAATACTTACCGGAGTAACAGTGTCGGCAAGTAGCTTACGAACGACAGGTTTAAAAGTTAATTTTTCCATTTTTATATTTTTTAATTTGTTTTTTTCTCAGTCCCTTCATCCCCTGAGGGGGAAATCGGAAGGGAAATAATTTACTTCTTTTCCTAAAAAAAAAAGCGGCTCATCGTGATTTCGATGAGCCGCTTCAGTATATGCAATAGCGTTACCTCTCTTCACGAATTTTGTAAAAAGTTGCTACGCCACCACCAAATATTATTTGTAATCTTCATTGTCATTAATTTTAAAATAAAAAACCTGCTCCTTTTAGGAGCAGGCCTTTTGAATATTTTTAAAATACCAATATGGCTCTTTAACTCCTAACTTACGTAAGAAGACCCCACCACGGAAGCCATATTGTATTTGTTTTTTTCATTTTTCTAAATTCTTCTGCAAGAAAAACCATTTTTTTGATAAATCAAAATAAAGTTGGCAGAAGCTTCAAAATCTGTTTTTCAAAATAAGATTCGTTTAACACTAATTTGATAATGTAAACCTGAAACTCACCCCAAAATTTGCATTTACGGTTCGATATGACAAAGAAGTAAACGGATCGTTGATAATACGATCGTAGAATACCCGCATTTCGAATTTATCACTTAAGCGGTAATCGGCATAAGTTTTAATGGTAAAGTTTCCTTGTCCCGAAGTAATTTGGTTGTCGTCGTCGTCTAACTGGCGCAATATTGTTTTACTTTTTCGGTAGGAAACATCAGCACGAATATTTAAGTCGTTTGAATACGCCTGTTGCGAATTTTTGGTTTTAATAATTAAATCCATGTGGGTAAATCGATACCCAACTCCCACAATGTATTCGCTTCCAATAATTTCGGTGAGCTGGTTGTTGGCAAAAGAAAGATTCAGGTTTCTGTTTCGTTTAATTTCGGCACGTGTAGTTAAATCACTTTGCCACATAATATCCATGTTAATTAGCGGACTAAAAGCTTCCACAATATTCACCGAATTAAAGTCGTAACCCGGTACAAAATTGTCGGCCAAATCGCGGATGTAACTTAAGCCATCTGCCGCAGCATCGAAGTTAAGGTTGGTGGCATACGATCCAACATTGTAACTCGAGCGATAAGTATGTTGGAAATTTAACGAACGCATTACTTTGTTTAATCCCGGAATTCGAGAAACCATTCCTTCGTAACGAATACTCCAGTTTGGTCGGATATATTTTATGGATGGGAACAAGCCAAGAGAAACTTTGTTCGGATCTTTATCTTGGTATGCCGCAAGGAAGGCCGGAACCAATACTTCAACAGAATTTGGTCCGTAACCATCGGGGTATTTCTCATTTCCTCTGTTATACGTTGGGTCTTGTTGTTCTCTTTGTGTAGCTAAACGGTTGGCAATGTCAAGGCGGTATTCTTTTAAGTTTTCAAAAGCATCCGAACTGCTTACATCTTCTTTCCCGATGGCAAAAAATGCAGTTCCCCATGTTAGTGTCGACATACTAAAATTACCCGATTCGCTGGTACTGTTGGCAACAAATTGTTGCGAGTTGTAATCGTAATCGTAAAACTCCGTAATGTTTTTCGAGAATGAACGGTTAGCCGTTAAATCAATTCGCAGATCGGGCAGTGGTTCAAACATTGCTCTAAAACTAATTTTTTCATTTTCCCGAATCATAAAAGGTTGATTCAAGGTTGAGTCAATACTCAACCAACCATTGTCGGCGGCTTTATTTGCAAAATCGCGATCTTGCCAACCAAACAAGAAAGGTAGTCCAGGAGCTAAGTTCGATTCCATGTTTGGAATTCCTCCCCATTCAGGATCACCAGCGAATTTTCCGGCACCAAATAAGGTTGGTTCGGGCAAGTAGCCTGGCAACACACTTCCTCCGTTTTTGGAGTAGTTAACTGAAATAGTTCGTACTCCAATTAACATACGTGTTGTAAGATCGAGTACATCTTTTATAAATGGCTGGTCGCCGCTTTTCCCGGTTACCGAAAGCATTACCTGGTTGGCACTTGCGTTCGGCGTAAATTCAATATTGTTAACATCAATAATTGTAACTTTTCCCGGAACCACTTTGCCATCAACATCGGTAACCAGAACCTTCACTTTTTTTGTATTCAGCTTGTGTGTAACTTTCTGCGCATTATTAGCCGTTAATTTTAGACTTTGAGTAAACGTTTCATCTTGCTTTTTCTGCAGAGGTTGCTGATTTGCAGCTCTGCCTCTGCTACCCGTCGATCTGTTGGCCAAACTACCACGTCCCCTTCCTGTTCGTCTGAATTTCTGATCGACTTCTTTAAAATAAGGGACTTTATTAAACAAGGTTTGCATGTTTGCATTTCCTGTAATTGTTAAGTTTCGGGTATTCGAAATTGTATTTCCAAGGTTAATGGTTTCTTCGGTTAGTGGCCCTGCAATCCATTGGTAAGTTCCTGCATAACGCACTGTTGATGAAAGAAAACTCAGCATTTTAATACTTCTGATAGGCACCTGATACGAAATATTGAAACTGTGGTTGTATAAGGTTGGCCTACCTAAATCCCATAAGTTGGTTAAAATAGAATCTCTTTTCCATTCGTAATCATCATCGTTTTTATTCATTCTGCCTTCAGGTTCATCAATTCGTGAAGTTCCTCGTGACGAGAAATCAAACTTTAGCGATCGGGTAAGATCGTAACGAATGTCGAGGTACCTGTTCCAAAGGAAATCTTTTTCGAATGTAGCCGGCAGGATTAAGTTGGGATTGGTAATATTTCGAGATTGTCTTTCGCTGTATTTTCTATACAAATCAGTGCGGTAGGAGATTTGAGTGGGTAGCGGATAAAAATTAAAATCGCCAATCAGTTTAAGAGGCCCTTTTTGAAGCAACTTTACCTTATTAAATGGTTGTATCAATTTCGATCGGCTGCTGTAATTGTACGAGAACATAACACGATGTGTTTTATCCACGTTGTATTCGGTGGTTACGTTGTGTTTTGATATTTCGTTGTATGAATACGTTACCGCAAAGTTCTGAGGATCCCACAAATGAGTTTTTTCCTTTTGTTTCTGAGGTTCAACTTTTACATTGGTGAAGTTGATACTTTTTCGTTCAATTACGTCCTGCGCCAGGTTATTTAATGAATCTTTTTCTTGTTTCGTATCCAGTCGGCTTAAGGATTTATCCATTTCAATATCCGGTTCAAGCGGATTGTATTTTGGTTTGATTGTACTTTTTGAATAACCATAATACATTGGAATACGAACACCGGCTCTTTCGGGGAAGAAACGCCCCCAATCGATTGAAGCTGCCACGTCAATTTCATTTAGGTCTTCCAGTTGGCGACTGTTTACATTTTGATCGATACTACCAAAACCTGAAGACCGTGTTCGTCCGGCAACAGTTACACTTCCTAAATCGGCTAAGCGTGTCGATACGCGCGCATTGGCAGCCCAGCCGCCATCTTCGTCGAAATCGGAAAGACGCAATTCATTGGTCCAAACCTCTACCGATTTTGGTCCTGTGTTTACCTGACCGCGTTTGTTGCGCACCCCCATCATAAATACCTGTACATTTCCAAGATTCGGACTACCTTTTATTTTTACTCTGTTTTTTCCGTTGTTCCAACCTTCGTGATTTGTTTCAAAAATATCCTGAATAGAAACATTTGAACCCCCTGCACGCATGGCATCGTTTCGGTCGAGTTTTAAATTGGTAAATATTTCAAGTGGAATATTCAATCGGTTTTCATCGGGCCAAACAATGTAGCGGTCGGCTTCGCTATCGTTATTATAAGGTTTGCCTGAATATGGAGGAGTGAGTTTCAGCGGAATCTCGTATTCGTAGTAGTTGTAATTATAGTCAGATCCCAATCGAATAAAGAAATACATTTCTTCATCATCCAGAGAGTAGCCTTCAATCTCCTCGGCATGGACATCCATTTTTAAGGTTTTGTACCTTCTAAAGTCCATGTATAACGATTTGTATGCAGCTTTTGCATCGCCTTGATCAAGGTTGATTGCTTTTAACACCATCGACTGCTCGTTTAATTGCTTTAACTGAGGATTAGATGGATCAATAACACGGTCGATACCGGGAGGCAAAATGTAGTTTACCGGCTCGCGACTACCATTTTCTTCAATACTAACCGCAGCAATTTCAAATTCAGAATCAACCGAAGGCGTGGCATCTTCATCGCTAATGTCGCCGGTGTAACGGCGCCAGTCGGCTCGCACAAGATCAAGGGTTGCAAATCGCATAACGGTAGGATCCTGAAATCCTTTCATAAACATCCGCAAAAAACGAATTGATTTGAAGTCGTTAATATTTCCAATGGCAGCGTCGGGCGAGTTAATTGGAATTTTAAACTGATACCAGTCAACTTCTCCGATAGTTCCGTTTTTAAGTTCAACCCGGCTGTGTTTAATATCGGTGATATTGTTTTGTCCCAATACCATATCCTTTTTTCGAATACTAACCTTGTATTGGAAGTAGCGTTCGTATTCGTTTAAAGTATTATCGCGATTAATGTCTTCCACATCGGGCAGTGTAGTAGCCGATGTCGGGTAACTTTCGTTCGACATATTTGAGGTTGGCGAGTTTCCTTGCGGACCATTGTATCTTTTGTATCGAGTAAGGATGTCAGCTTCTGCATCATCATATTCTGTACCTCTATAATATTGGAAGTTGTCGGTTGAAGGATCTTTTAAAGCCTCTTCGTATACATCGTTGTTTACTTTTAGTTTTAATTCTTCAAGGTAAGTCTCAAATTGCGATTGTTCATCTTCATCATTCAATCCGTCAAAACCAATATCCTGGTACTGGCGCGAAACGTCAGTGTTGTCGAATGCATTAACCAATGATTGTAAAGATGAAACACGTCCCCAAACGGTTGTGTCCACATTGGTGACTTCTGCAGTAGTTGGTAGTCCGTTTTCGAATGCTTTCCGCGAGTCTTTTAACACATCTTCCGAAATATCTCCAAGGTTAAAATACAAATCACCACCACTAAGATTTTCCGAAGTATCGTACACAAATGGATCCATCATCCAGAATTCGAGGTATTCAATATTGGCCGTTTCAAAGTCGCTGGTATTAATTTCGCGCATAATACCTCCCCAGCGTGATTCCGGATCTTTTAAGGTACCGTCGGAGTTAACACCTGCAGCGTAGTTCGATGTTCCTGCATCGAAGTTATATGGACCACGTTCTTCGGGGTAAAATGCCAAATCGAGCACTGCAATATTGGTTGGTTCACCTGTACTGAATTCTTTTTCAGGGAAAAGCTCTCCTTCGAAAACCTCACGAACGAAGTGGTTCGATTGCATGTCCCTGTTGTTTTTGATATGGTCGGGTGTTAAAGAGTTATTTCTTAGAAAAAGAGGATCGATGGTATAGTATGCAAGTCGTGCACGGTTGATACCATAATCAGTTGAGTTGTTCAGGTTTGCTTCTGGGAACAGATTGTTTTGGTATTGCGGAGTACTTGCCAGCATCCATGATTGTCGCGAACGCAAATCGATGGCTGTTTTTGTTGCTTCAAAATCATCGATGTATGCCGCTCCTCCAATCGATTTGGAACTACTCGGAACCAGTTTAGCAATCTCAGCTTCAAAATCAATAGCAGAAGCAGCGTTAGTGCTGTAAAATGGAAGTTTATCCAACGCTTTGGTAATCAACATCGATTCTGTTGAGTAACGCATATCCATTCCATACATCAGGTTCGAAATGGGGTCGTCACCATAATCAACTTTCTGTGTAAGTGGTCGCTCGTTCATATACAAGGCGGTTGCTCCAATGTTAAAGTTGTCGGAGAAAGCGTAGTTAAGATGGGTTCCCATCAAGGTTTTACGTTGCATGGTGAACAAGTCCTCGCTTTCAGTAGAAACAGAAATTGGAGTACCTGCTTCGAGCAAAGCCGGGTTGATTATTTTAACACGCCCCAGTGTATAGTCCACAGTATAATCTGCGTTTTCAACCAAAATCTGCCCACCGGCTGTCACTTTTACCGATCCTTGTGCAAGATTCAAAGTTCCCAGGCTAATATCGGAACTCGATGAACCTTTGTAACTACCCATCAACCTGAACTTATTGTGCTCAGCATCTTGTTCTGCTTTAACGCGGGTTGAATCGTACAAAGCCTGAAAAGTATATTTCTCAATATCTGAAGGGTCCTGAAGCGAATCAGCCAAATGTCGTCCGAATGGTTCAATTACAGGAAAGATGATTCTACCTGTATTGGAATTTACTGTTATTCCTTCAACATAATCGAATATACCATCTTTGGTCGGATCCAATTGTTTGTTCAACATATCCAAACGCATCACTTCCAGCAGGATATGCCCGGTTATACGACTGCCCGGCAAATAATTAATATAAGTACCGGTTGAGTCGTTTTGATAAACAACGTTTAACTCAAAGTCTTCATTAGAAAGCTGATAAGCGTTTAAGTTGTAAACGTTTTTCATCATCAGATCCCATGTTGGTTTTCCCGGTGAAAGGTTGGTGCCTTTTATCAATTTCAGGAACAGGGTTTTTGGAGCATCAATACCATCGGTTGAGAATTCACCCACCTGATAAGTTTGCCCGTTTGACGTATAGTTAAATGCTACAGCCAATACTTCATCAGCGTTTAGCGATGTATTTAACGACACATATCCCAAAGTTTTATTAATGGTATATTCCGATTCATTCAATTTTCGAGCCTGTTCAATTTTTTCGAAGTCGGTACCTCCCACAAATTCTTGTCCGAACTGTGCCATTGTAGCGGTAATGTTTTCTACCTGACGCACATCGGAATAGGTGGTATTCATTTCGCCGTACAAACCATTGGCCACGTTGTTTGGGTAACTGTTTTGTGGGTAAGGCAATCCCGGTGTTTGCTGAAATTGAGGAATATTGTTGTAGATATTTGGGTCGTGTTCAGCTAAATCCTGAAAGGCCAGAATATTTCTGGATTCTTTAAAATCGCTTGATTTGTTGGTTACCCAAATTTCAACCTTATTAATTGTGATTGGCGACCGGGGGACGGCCGTATTTTTTAGCCACTCGTCGTAATTGTCGCGGAAATATTGCGCCAGGAAAAAGTGGCGGTTAGCATCATAATTGGCTGCTGAAATTTCAAAGGTGGCCACCTGTGCTCCTCCTTCTGTTTCAACCGTTCGTGATTCGCCTTTATGTTGCGAGAAAATGGTGGTTACGTTTAATTTTCCGAATTGCATTTCGGCTTTTACCCCAAATAAATTTGAGGCACCTGTTATTAATGATCCATTCAAGGGCAGTGAAACATTACCGGCTTCTATTCTTTTTAGAATTTCATCTTCGTCGCCGGTGTATTCCAGGTTCATTTTATTCTCGTAATCGAAGGTGGCTTCGGTGTTGTAGTTCACCCTCATATTCATTTTTGTACCTATTTGGCCGGTCACATTCATTTGGATTTTTTCATCAAAATCGAATGTTGGTACTTTCCGCAAACGCTCCGGAATGGAAGGATTGTCGGTTTTATTCATTTGGTAGCCAAAGCTAACTTCCACATAACCTTGTGGTTGAATATTAATGGTATTACCTCCAAAAATGCGATTAAAGGCTTCACTGCCAATGGTAAGTTTAGGAAGTAGGCCACCTCGCTGATCCATGGATTCCAATTGCGACCGGGTGCGCCAATAGTCTTTTATCGATTTGTCAAAATCGTAATCAATATAATCATCAAGCGACATACTTTGTGGCAAACGGTAATTGAGATTTCCTACCTTTTCGTAAAAGACATATTGCCCGAGTACAGGATCGTACTCAATTTCGTATTTAATATTACTTGGTTTGTTGAGGTAAATTTTTCCAGAATCCTGCTTGGAGTAACCAAAAGCAGGTTGATCTTTGAAAGGGTAGGGTAGTGTGCCCGTGGTATCTATATCAGCCGCTTCTTGTGCCCGGCCATTAAACGGAACAGCCAGAACAATTAATGCGATAAATAAGAAGTATATTTTTCGTAAACTTCGGTTCAGTGTCATTTCATTCAAATTACTTAGGTCAAAAGGTGTAATTCCTTGCCGTAGTTATAGCTTGATTTTAAAGAATTGATTTGGTTTTAAATCCTATAAAATCCATGCTTTCCGTTCTTTTTACAACCTTTTTAATGCTTGTTTTATCACGCTCTCCACAGTGGCTTCAGGTTGTTCCTGAAGTAGCTTGTTTACTATCTTCTCCGCATCTCGTTTAACAAATCCAAGCATGACTAATGCTGATAACGATTCATTTCGTATAGTATTGTCTGGAGAAAGCAAAATTTGACCTGATTCAGGTAATTTTACGAGTTTATCTTTTAAATCAATAATAATACGTTGTGCCGTTTTGGCTCCAATTCCTTTTACGGCCTTCAAAACGGCAACATTTTCAGTAGTTACAGCAATTCTTAATTCATCGGGGCTTAACGACGAAAGCATCATAATTGCCGTACTTGCACCAACTCCATTTACTGATATCAGATTTCGGAACAATTCTCGTTCGGTGGAGTTCGAAAAACCATATAAAGTATGTGCATCCTCGCGCACAATTTGGTGTAAAAAAAGCTTGGCGTCTTTTTTTCCACTAAGCTGGCTATATGAATTTAATGAGATATTTACGAAATAACCAATACCTCCGGTTTCGATAATAATGTTTGCCGGACTGATATCAGCAATATTGCCGCGAATGTATTCGTACATGCACTATTGAATTTATAAGTTGTCTTCTTCCTCGCTTGCTTCGATATCAACACTCTCGTCAACCTGATTTGGATTGACTTCGTATTTGCGAAGTGGATTTTTTGAAATCTCGTCGTAAATTTCCCGGTTTTTGTAGATGTCGATGGCCAGATACAAGGCTTGTCTGAATGACTCAGGAGAAGCTTTGTCTTCGCCGGCAAGCGAATATGCTGTTCCATGCGCAGGCGAAGTTCTGATAATAGGAAGACCGGCAGTGTAATTTACGCCTCGGTCAAACGATGCCAATTTAAAGGGAATCAGGCCTTGATCGTGGTACATTGCCAATATTGCATCAAATTTGCGGTAATCTTCCGAACCAAAAAAACCATCGGCGGGATAAGGCCCCAGCGCAATAATACCTTCTTCTTTTGCCTTATTAATTGCCGGAATAATAATGTCTCTTTCTTCATTTCCCAATAAACCATTGTCGCCGGCGTGCGGATTTAATCCAAAAACGGCAATGCGAGGTTTGGTTATGGCAAAGTCTTGCTGTAAGGATTTAGAAATAATTCTGATTTTTGATAGAATTGATTCCATGCTCAGACTTTGTGCCACTTCCGAAATTGGTATATGAGTGGTAACCACACCTACTTTCATGGTTTCGCTAACCATTAGCATGGCATAGTTTTCAGCTTCAAAAGTTTCTGCCAAAAATTCGGTGTGTCCCGGAAATTTGAAATCTTCGCTTTGAATATTGTCTTTGTTTATTGGTGCAGTTATAAGTGCATCAATATGCCCCATTTTTAAATCTGAAGTTGCCCGGTCTAAAGCATTAAATGACGACAGTCCTGCTTCTTCTGTTGATTTACCCAGTTCAACACGAACATTTTCGTCGATACAATTAATAATGTTCGCTTTTCTGCGGAAAGCTTCATTTGCATTACGAATGTGATTAAAACTTAAGTCGTTAATGTTTAGTGCCTTGCGGTGATAGGCTGCCACTTTGGGCGAACCATAAATAATAGGGGTACACATTTCCAGAATGCGTGGATCATTTAAGGTTTTCATTATTACCTCGTATCCGATCCCATTAATATCTCCGTGTGTGATTCCTATTCGTATTGTATCTTGTTTTGCCATTCTATATTTTTTATCGAATAAATTGCCATTTGTATGGGCCGTGCAAAGTTAATTTTTTTAATTGAAAAGTGTATTGTAACTAATATTCCTTACCCTTTTCAATAAACTTTGTGCAACGAACTTTATTTTGTTTTGAGCTGATTAAATCTATTTTGGAAATGCCGTACCCTGAAGATTTAATTTGAAGCAACCAATTTTTTCAAAAAGTTAAAAAGTAATCGCGTTCCATAACCGGTACCTCCAACCGGCAAATAGTTATTTTTTTCTTTAAAAAACGGAGTGTCTGCCGAATCAATATGAATCCAGTCGTAATCGGTGAAATGTTCCAAAAATTTGCCTGCGATAGTTGATTGAGCCTCCCGAACTCCCAGATTGTTTAAATCGGCAATGGGTGACTGCAAGGCTTTGGCATACTCTTCCCATAATGGTACTTCAATAATTCGTTCGTAGGTTTCAAATCCGGTTTCCTTTAGTATTTGAAGATTTTCATTGGTATTTCCCATGGCCACTGCAGCCTGTGCTCCGGCAACCATGACGGCTGCTCCGGTTAATGTTGCATAGTCGATTACTAATTTTGGCTTGTATTTTTTTGCATAACTTAAGGCATCGGCTAAAACCAGACGACCTTCAGCATCGGTGTTTTTAATTTCAACAGTGGTTCCGTCAAACATGGTAATTACGTCACCCGGAACATAGGCATTCCCATCGGGACGGTTGTCGGTTGCAGGAACCAGTGCAATAATATGCAGTGGAAGTTTATTTAACGCTGCAGCGTAAACAGTAGTTGCCACAACTGCTCCACCGGCCATATCGCATTTCATGTAATCCATTGAATTGGGGGTGGGCTTCAGACTTAAGCCACCGGTATCGAAAACAATACCTTTGCCTACCAAAACAACGGGTTCTTTATTCGTGGCATTTTCCGGGTTCCATTCCAGAATGTTAAATGTAGGCGGATCGATACTTCCCTTGTTAACAGCAAGGATGCCCCCCATTTTTAAAGCCTCAATTTTTTGTTTGTTAAAAACTTCTAAGGTAAATCCCGACTCCACACTAAGTTTCTCAAACTCTTTTGAAAACTGTGTTGCCGTTAAAAACGATAGCGGTTCGTTTACCAAATCGCGGGCTGCAAAAACAGCTTTGCTTAGGTTGGTAATTTCTGTAATTTGTTCCGCAGAAGTGCTGGCATCCGAAATAAATATTTCCTCAATAAAAAATTTCTCCTTTTCTTTTTTGTATTTATCGAAAGTGTAAGTTGAAAGCAAAAGGCCTTCGAGAAATGCCGGCATTAATTCGGGTTTGCTGTAATTAAAAAGCTGTATCGATTTTACGTCGTTGGCTTTTAAAGCATCGTATAATTTTGAGCCTGCTTTTCGCGCGACTTCAACTTCCATATAGGCTTGTTTGGCAGCCTTAATTTTTCCAAAGAAAAGAAGGTTTGGGTAGTGGTGAATTGTACATTCTGTTTCTTTTTCGAAATGTTTTTGCAAGTAAACTGTTTCTGCTTCATTTAATTTCAACTGTGTAAGTTGCGAAAGTTCGTCAAACAGGCACGCTGTTGAAATAGTTTCTTTACTATCTTTTGAAATTTTTGGAATCATAGCTATAAATTTTACGCTAAAATAAGGATTTAAAAACTTGTTGTACAATACAATCGAATTAAACAGTTGACACAGAGTTGTTAATTGTTGAAATGTGAAAAGGGTAGGTGAACAAATAAATTGCAGTCTTTTACTTTGTGTTGATGTAATCAATCAGATTTTGCATTTGCAGTACTTCAAAACCGTGATTTAAATACTCCACAATAAACCGATACACTTTTTCATTTTTATTGGAGTTGGCAAGAATGATATCAACTGCATTTTTGTAGGCTGCTTCTCTCTCTGTATTCGTAAAATCCGATTGATTGTAGGTTACCAGATATTGAAAAATTTTATCGGTGTACCCAGCCGAGTTGATCAGCTGTTCATTTGTAAAATCAACAGTATTAAAATATTCTTTTTGAAAAATGTCTTTTCGTTCTGTTTTCGACAGATAACCATCCATAATTGGTTCACGAAAAAGAGCGATCAATTGAGCCGCAAACAGCTGGCTGTTTAGTTGAGTATTTTGCCCAATAAATAAATCCCGGGCCATTTGTAGCCTGTTAAATTCGTTGGTTTTTTCGAGTGCGTTTGCAGTATCCTTTTTGGCCCATAAATAGTCTACCTCTTTTTCAAAAATAGCAAATTGTTTCCTATAATTCTGTTCATATTTTAAAAACGAAAACCAAAGTTTATTTTCATCCGACTGCAGAATCTGTGCACTGTCGAAAGGTGATTTAAAGTTGGTTTTAATGCTTATGTTTTCGCGGTTGAAAATAAAATCGAGTTGCTGAGGGGCTTCTTTCATTATTTTGGCGTATTGTGTTGGTCCCAAAATAATTCGATAAACACCAATTTCGCTGTTATCTGGTAGTTTGAAATTAATGAAATCAGAATTGGCATTTGAACTGTCAATGGCCATAAAATCGTCACCTTTAATTTTTCCTAGAATAACTTTCTGTTTGGGTTGGTTCTTTACCTCAAAGTTTATTGAATACGATTGAGCAAATGTCTGGAAAGAAAAAATACTCAATACAATAAAGGAAATATATGTTTTCAAAATTATTCGTTTTAGGCTTATAAAGATACCGAATTTTATGAGTGAACATAAAAAAAGGGAACACAAAACTTGTGTCCCCTCTAGTATTCAGCATCTGTTTTTAATGTTTGTGCTCGTCAAAATACGCGTGTTCGAATAAATGTACTTTTTCACGCAGCGTATCAATTATACTTAAATCAGTACTTTGTTTGCTTTTCATGGCAAAAACCGAAATGTGGTGGAGTAATTCCAGTTGTTTGATGTATTTGCGATAGGCAGCATCATCATCCGATGAGGTGGGTTTTACACGTTGATGAAGAAAATACTGACTTACAATTTCCTGTATTTTTTTTGCATGTTCTTCTTTGTTCATCACCCAACGAACCAGTTGATTGTAATCCGGATTTTCAGCTTTTGAAAGTTCGTTGATTTGGTTCATTGATTTTTCGATTGTTTCAATGTGTTCGTAAAGTAGTGCCACACGAACCGAGTCGCCATAAATGCCACATGGAATTTCGCAGTGCGCTTTTGCCTGAAAACTTGAAACTGTTAAAGCAGCTACGATGAACACTGCCGATAGAAGTTGAGTAATTTTTTTCATTACACTATGTTTTTAATTTTAAATGTTTTTGAATGAATAACTGACTGTATAACAAGATAGGAGTGTTTTGGTTTTTGGAAAAGCTTTCTTTTTCTATTAATTTTTCATTGATTTTTTCAAAAAAAAGTTTTGAGTTTTCATAAAAGCTATTACTTTTGCATCGCTTTTGAAAAGCAAACGTTCAGTGAACAACAAATAAATTCCCTAGTAGCTCAGTTGGTTAGAGCGGCGGACTGTTAATCCGTAGGTCGTAGGTTCAAGTCCTACCTGGGGAGCAACTAAAAAAAGGTCGTCAATTTGGCAACCTTTTTTTTGTTTTTAAAAACTTCAAATACTTGCAGAATAATTAATTATATAACGGATTGTTTCAATTCGCATAGTTGCAATATTTTTCTTTTTTCAATCTGTTTTGAATTGAA
>JBFFMM010000028.1:0-21507 GCA_041554075.1 Draconibacterium sp.
CATAAAGCTCGAAGACGGGAGCCCGAAGTCAGAAGTTTTGTAAATGAATGTATGTGACTTTACTTCGGTCTGCTGACTTCCGACTTCAAACCAACAAGTATTTTGTTATCGAATTTCATTCGAAATTTTAAAACCTATGTATTTTCAATGTACAGTGGTTTATTTCCCCAAAAGTAATACAGAATTAGCAAACTCAAATCGCCATATTGCATTAAATAAATCTAAATAAGGTTTAAGCTGTTGGTGTTCAAAAAGCAAGGCAATTTTAATTTTTTATCTTTACGCAACAATTTTTGAAATTCATAAAAATAGACAGATATGGCATTAATTAATGAAAATTACCTAAAACTACAGGCAGGATATCTTTTCCCTGAAATTGGGCGAAGAGTTAGCGAATTTATTGAAGCGAATCCGGATAAAAAAGTAATTAAAATGGGTATTGGCGACGTTACCCAACCTTTGGTACCAAGTGTTGTTAAAGCCTTTCACGAAGGTGTTGAAGAAATGGCCAAAGGTGAAACTTTTAAAGGTTATGGCCCTGAACAAGGTTATGCTTTTTTACGCGAAGCCATTGCTAAAAACTCATACCAGGATAATGGAATTGATATTTCGGCCAACGAGATTTTTGTTTCAGATGGTTCGAAATGTGACACCGGAAACATTCAGGAAATTTTTGGAAGCGATAACAAAATTGCCATTTGCGACCCGGTTTACCCGGTTTATGCCGACACAACCGTAATGAGTGGCAAAACAGGTACCTGCCAATCTAACGGCTACTACGACGGAATTATTTATATGCCATGTACAAAAGAAAATGGTTTTATTCCGGAGTTGCCCACCGAAACTCCCGACCTGATTTTCTTGTGTTACCCAAATAATCCAACCGGAACAGTGGCTTCGAAAGAAGAATTGAAAAAGTGGGTGGATTATGCAATTGAAAAAAATGCCATTATTTTATACGATGCAGCCTACGAAGCATATATTACCGAAGATGGAATTCCTCGCTCGATTTACGAAATTGAAGGCGCTAAAAAAGTAGCCATCGAATTTCGTAGTTTTTCTAAAACAGCTGGTTTTACAGGAACACGTTGTGCCACAACCGTAATTCCTGAGGAATTGGTCGCTTACGACACAACAGGCAAAGCACACTCGGTTAAAGCATTGTGGAATCGTCGTCAGTCAACTAAGTTTAATGGTGTTTCGTACCCGGTACAAAAGGCTGCAGCTGCCATTTATACCGAAGAAGGAAAAAAAGAAGTGGCTGAAGTTATTGCTTACTATCTTGAAAACGCAAAAATTATGCGTGCCAGTTTAGCCGAAATTGGTTACGAAGTTTATGGTGGAGTAAATGCACCTTATGTTTGGGTAGAAACAAAAAATGATACTACTTCGTGGGATTTCTTCGACAAAGTGCTGAATGAAGCGAACGTTGTAGGAACTCCGGGGTCAGGGTTTGGACCTGCAGGCGAAGGTTACTTCCGTTTTTCTGCATTTGCGGATCGCGAAAATGTAATCGAGGCTATGGAAAGAATAAAAAACTTAAAATAGAAAGCCTCTCCATATGAGGGATCAAAGAATCCGGTTTGAATGAATTCAAACCGGATTCTTTTTTATAATTTGTACTTATACCACACATTACCTACAATTAATTACTAAGTACGGGCAAAATCACTTTTGAAGCATTTTGTTCGTCGTGATAAATTTTAATTTCACTCTTTACAAAATCCGATTCACTACAATGGTAAATATCAACAAACTGCTGCGGATTACGGTCAACCAGCGGAAACCAGCTGCTTTGTATTTGGACCATAATTCGATGACCTTTTTTAAAACAATGCGCAATCGGCGGTAATTCAAACTTCACTTCATCAATTTTTCCGGGAATAAAAGCCGAGGGATTCTCATAACTGTTACGATATCGTCCCCGAAAAACTTCTCCACGAACCAACATTTGATAAGCACCCATTGGATATTCATTTTCAGCAAAGCTATCTTCTTGCTCATAACTAAAGTTATCGGGAAATACATCAATAATTTTTACAACAAAGTCAGCATCGCTTGTAGAAATACTGGTTACAATATCAGCGATCACACTTCCTGTAACCGTAACACCTTCAGTTAATGTATCGGTTTGAAAAACCAAAACATCAGGGCGACGTGCTGCAAAACGCTGATCGTTCGACATGTATTCACGTGTTCTTCCCGAGTGTACATTTTCTTCGTAAGGGACAGGTTTTGAAGGGTCACTCACATATTGCGTATAAGCATTAAACACTGTATTTGTGTTCTCTAACAGTTTTCCATGTGGCTGTAGGTACAAAGTTATATTTGTTTTTTGGGCAGGTGGCCACTGATCGAATTTTCTCCACTCGTTGGCACCGGTTATAAAAACATTGGCTTCAGCAATTTGCGAAATATCTCCTTTCTCCTTTAGAAAATAATTAAAGAAGGGAATTTCAATATTTTGCTGATAGAATTCACTGGTGTTGCTACCAAACTGAATATTGCCGTGATTAGCGCCGGTTCCGCGTGCCCACTGCCCGTGATACCATGGACCTTCAACTATTTTGTTGAATATTTTACCAGGGTTATTTTTTTCAGCGGCAAAGTAAGCATTCCATGCACCCCAACAATCTTCGGCATCAAACAACCCGCCTACCCACAACATGGCAGGGTTAAGATTTTTTGTTGCATTACGCGCATCGCGGGCTTTCCAATAATCATTGTAATTCGGATGCTCCATCATTTCGCTCCAAAAGGCAATACTATCTCCGGTCATTTTCGTCAGATTATTTACACAACCTGCATCAAGGTAAAATTTATAATTGTCCTCAACAGGAAATCCTACAGAGGCAGGACCTTTCGTCGTAGGTTTGGGATGAGCGACTCCAAAACCCCAGCCAATTGTTGAATAAAAATTAAAGGCGTCCATTTGAAAAAAGGCTCCGTTGTGATGAAAATCATCACCAAGAAACCAATTGGTAACCGGTGCCTGCGGACTTACCGCTTTTATTGCCAGATGATTACTAGCAGCTGCCATTGTAGAATAAAACCCAGGATAGGAAATTCCAAATACTCCCACTTTCCCATTGTTGTTTGTTATGTTTTTTAAAAGCCAATCAACCGTATCGTAGGTATCACTTGCTTCATCAATCTCATTATTTTTTTTATTTGCGTTAAACGGTCGCACGTCTTTAAAGTCTCCTTCGCTCATCCAACGGCCCCGCACATCCTGAGTTACCAATATGTAACCTTCTTTAAGATACGTCTTTTGGTAACTCTTCCAGTATTTCTGAAAGTTCTCTTCGCCATATGGACTGCAAGAGTATGGTGTTCTGGTCATTAAAAACGGATGTGCTTCCTCAGTAGTTGTGGGAATGTAAATTGATGTAAAAAGCCGCACACCATCGCGCATCGTTATATAAACTTCCTTTTTAGAATAATTATTTGCAAACCAGGTAGAATCAATTTCTGTTGCATTCCCATTCATTCCCACTAGAATGAATAAAAAGAAAATCATTTTTTTCATGAAACGAGTTTATTCAATTTGAGCTTTCAAGATAAAAAAGATTTTTACTCCTAAAATCTAAAGCCTGAAAATTAGTTTATATGGTTACATTAGAAACAGAATTAGATGAAATAAAAAATCCGGACTGAAATTCAATCCGGATTTTTTCAAGTAGATTACTTTCTATTTCATTTCGCTATTAACAAAAGGTTGTTTTACTTTACTTCCCGGATAAACTTTTAAAGCCTCCTCCAGAATTTTCAAACAAACAGCTAAATCCTCCTTCTTTAATACATACGCTATCCGCACCTCGTCCATTCCACGATCAGGAACGGTATAAAAACCAGTTGCAGGAGCCAGAAAAATTGTTTGGTTTTCGTACTGAAAATCGGATAGTAACCACGCACAAAATTTATCGGAATTATCTACCGGAAGACGGGCAACCGTATAAAATGCTCCCATCGGAATGGGTGAATAAACACCATCAATACGGTTTAATCCATCAATCAAGAATTTACGACGTTGAACATATTCGTTATAATTGTTCAGCATGTATTCCGGATCCGCATCCAGCGAAGCTTCAGCAGCTATTTGTCCAATTAGTGGCGGGCTTAAACGCGCCTGACAAAACTTCATTACATTCTTTTTAACGGCCTCGTTTTTACAAATTAATGCTCCAATTCGCAAGCCACATTCGCTGTAACGTTTCGAAACTGAATCGATTAAAACAACGTTCTGCTCAATTCCTTCTAAATGAAACGCAGAAATATAAGGTGCTCCGGTGTAACAAAATTCGCGGTAAACTTCATCCGAAAATAAATACAAATCGTACTTTTTTACCAAGTCGCGAATGGCATTCATCTCCTGCTGAGTATATAAATAACCGGTGGGATTATTCGGATTACAAATCATAATCACTTTGGTTTTTGGAGTAATCAATTTCTCGAACTCCTCAATTGGCGGCAAAGAAAAACCTTCTTCGATATTGGCCGCCAACGATTTAATTTTTGCTCCGGCAACAATGGCAAAGGCTTCGTAGTTTGCATAAGCCGGCTCCGGCACAATAATTTCATCACCCGGATCGAGACAACTCATAAATGCAAAAGTTACTGCCTCACTACCACCCGTCGTTACAATAATATCTTCGGTTTGAACATCAATATTGAATTTGTGATAATATTTCGCCAGTTTTTGCCTAAAAGACAAAATTCCTTCACTTGGCGTATATTCCAGAATCTTTTGATCAAATGCTTTAATTGCCGCTATCGCTTCAGGAGGAGTAGGTAAATCGGGTTGTCCGATATTTAAATGATACACTTTAACTCCCTGTTCTTTAGCTTTTTGTGCTAAAGGAGCTAGTTTCCTGATTGGGGAATCAGGCATAATCTGTCCCCGGTCTGATACTGTCGGCATGTTGTATAATATAAATTATAAGGGAACAAATATAAGACTATCAATCTGAAATCAACCACCCTAAATTTCAGACAAATTGATATCTTATTGAAAAATTAACTTCCAAATCATTAACTCACTGGCATTATAGCAATTAACAAGCACAATTTTTTTTTATAATCCTTAATTTTTATCATGTTTTTGTCACTCTGAGTACTCTACTTTTGATCTCAGAATAAACTAATAATTATTACAATGATAATAGGAGTTCCAAAGGAAATTAAAAACAACGAAAACCGTATCGCTCTTACACCAGCTGGAGCGGCAGAATTGGTAAAGCGTGGGCACGAAGTTTATGTTCAGGCAGGTGGTGGCAATGGCAGTGGTTTCCTCGATGAAGATTACATTTTGGCAGGTGCGAAAATGCTTCTTACCATCGAGCAGGTATATGATATTGCCGAAATGATTATTAAAGTAAAGGAGCCCATTGAACCGGAATACAAACTGATTAAAAAAGGTCAGATTTTATACACCTATTTCCACTTTGCTTCGGGCGAAGAGCTAACCCATGCAATGATTGAAAATGGTTCGATTTGTTTGGCATACGAAACGGTTGAATTACCAGATCGTTCGCTTCCTTTGCTGGTTCCAATGAGTGAAGTTGCCGGTCGCATGTCGGTTCAGGAAGGTGCAAAATACCTCGAAAAAACCTTTGGTGGATATGGAGTTCTTTTAGGTGGTGTTCCCGGAGTTCTTCCGGCAAAAGTATTAATTATTGGCGGCGGTATTGTTGGAACTGAAGCTGCTAAAATGGCTGCTGGTTTAGGCGCCGATGTTACGATTATGGATGTATCGTTGAAACGTTTGCGTTACCTCGACGATATTATGCCAGCCAATGTAAAAACCATGATGAGTAATGAATTTAATATTCGTGAAATGGTTCAAACGCATGACGTAGTTATTGGTGCAGTACTTATCCCTGGTGCAAAAGCGCCCCGCCTGGTAACCAAAGACATGCTAAAAATTATGCGACCAGGAACAGTATTGGTTGACGTGGCTGTTGATCAAGGTGGTTGTTTTGAAACGACAAAAGCAACAACGCATGCCGATCCTACTTTTGTAATCGACGATGTATTACACTATTGTGTGGCTAACATGCCAGGTGCAGTTCCACGTACATCAACAATTGCACTTACCAATGCTACGCTTCCTTATGCCATTCAAATTGCTGGAAAAGGATGGAAACAAGCTTGTATCGACGATGAATCGCTGCGTAAAGGCTTGAATGTGGTTGATGGTAAAATTGTTTATGAAGGTGTTGCTGAAGCATTTGACTTGCCTTACCAGAAAGTTGAAACAGTGCTTTAGAACCGACCAAAATAATTCTCAGGCCTTCTCTGTTTTTCAGGGGAGGCCTTTTTTATTTCCAGTTTACCAATCAATTTGAAATATTGTATATTTAAAGTTCAGATTAACACGGAATGAGAAAAACCAAGCAAAAGCTTTACGAGATTATTTTTGAAGCCGACACACCGGCCGGGAAACTTTTTGATGTTTCTTTATTGGTTGTAATAATTATCAGTGTTGCACTGGTAGTTCTTGAGAGCGTTCCAAGCATCAACCAAAACTACCGCCATTTATTAAAAGTTTTGGAATGGATTATTACCCTCATTTTTACCATTGAATACACTCTACGTATAATTATTGTAAAGAAACCGCTGCATTATATTTTTAGTTTTTACGGAATAATCGATCTTCTGTCGGTACTTCCCACCTATTTAGGATTTTTTATTGTTGGATCGCATAGTTTGGTTGTTATCCGAATTCTTCGTTTGCTTCGTATTTTCCGGATTCTAAAACTAACTCGTTACACGAAAGCAGGTCGCTCGTTGGCCAAAGCACTTTGGGGAAGTCGGGCAAAAATCAGTGTATTTATTTTCTTTGTTATCATTCTGGTAATTATTGTAGGTACCCTTATGTATATTGTTGAAGGCCCTGAACATGGATTTACAAGTATTCCGCAGGGAATTTACTGGGCCATTGTTACGCTCACAACTGTAGGTTATGGCGATATTAGCCCCGAGACTCCTGTTGGGCAATTTTTTGCAAGTATTGTAATGATTATGGGGTATGCAATTATTGCTGTTCCAACCGGAATTGTTACTGCCGAAATAATTAATCCATCAAAAGATAAAAACACGCAGGTTTGTCCACACTGTCTTCATCCAACACATGACGATGATGCAGTTTTTTGCAAAAAATGTGGATCGAAAATAAATCCTTAAGAAAGACGTAGATAGTTTAAAAAAGCAAGTTGTTTTAGTTCATAAAACGTTTTCTGAACTCGAGAAAAAACAGTCAAAACAAACATCAAGTTAACAACTATGAACTTTTGTGGATATTTAAATGTATCAATACCGACACTACATTTTTCAAAATTCTATTTTTGCAAAGAATATCAGTTATCCCCTCACAAAAAGGGAGAGTATAACTGATTAATAACTATTAATATGAAGCAGTATTTAGATTTATTGGAGACTATTTTAGAGGAAGGAACTGTTAAAGAAGACCGCACAGGAACGGGCACAATCAGCCGTTTTGGTCATCAGATGCGATTTGATTTAAGTGAAGGATTTCCGATGATCACCACAAAAAAGCTGCATTTAAAATCGATTGTTTACGAACTCCTCTGGTTTTTAAAAGGAGATACAAACATAAAATATTTGCAAGATCATGGCGTTCGCATTTGGAACGAATGGGCCGATGATGATGGTAATCTGGGACATATTTATGGCTATCAGTGGCGCAGTTGGCCCACTCCTGATGGCAAACACATCGATCAAATCAGTACTGTTTTAGATTCGATTAAAAACAATCCCGATTCGCGTCGTCATTTGGTGAGTGCATGGAATGTGGGCGAACTGGATAAAATGAACTTGCCACCCTGCCACATTCTGTTTCAGTTTTATGTGGCAGATGGGAAACTATCGTGCCAGCTTTACCAGCGCAGCGCCGATGTATTTTTGGGTGTACCTTTTAATGTGGCATCGTATGCGCTGTTAACCATGATGATGGCACAGGCTGCAGGTTTGCAACCCGGCGACTTTGTGCACACTTTTGGCGATGTGCATATTTACTCCAACCACATTGAACAAGTTAAGCTTCAGCTAACGCGCGAACCTTACAAATTGCCAACCATGAAAATAAATCCCGACGTTAAAAGTATTTTTGATTTCAAATTCGAAGACTTTGAGTTGGTTGATTACCAGTCGCACCCGCACATTAAAGGAGCTGTAGCCGTATAAATAGTAAGCATCAATATTCGATTAGCAAATGACAAGTATTCAAAAAAATATTTCAATAATAGTGGCCATTGCCGAAAATTTCGCCATCGGGAAAAACAACGAATTACTGTTTCATCTTCCAAACGATTTAAAACGTTTTAAAGAGATAACCAGCGGTCATACAATTATTATGGGACGAAACACCTTGCTTTCACTGCCCAAATGGCCATTGCCAAATCGCCGTCACATTGTTATTACCGACAAAAAAGACGACAACTTCCCGGGCTGTGAAACTGTTTTTTCGATTGAAGAAGCCGTTGAAAAAGTAAAATCAGAAGAGGAAGCTTTTATTATTGGCGGCGGAATGATTTACAGCCAGTTCTTTCCTATTGCCGGAAAACTTTATTTAACGCTGGTACACCAACCTTTCGAAGCCGATGTATTTTTTCCCGAAGTTATTTATGACGAATGGGAAGAAGTGGCACGCCAGGATTTTTATGATGAAAAAAATAATTTTGACTATTCCTATTTGGATTTAGAACGAAAATAAAAACATATTACTTTCCCAATTTTGAGATACTTTCTGAATTGCTTGGTGTTCTTTGCGGCAATAAACTAAACACAAAGTTTCACAAAGGATATAATATTTATAAAACCAAATTATAAAAAGATGAGTCCAAAAATCCTCATTTCATTTCTTCTTTTCTTTTCAACTATTTTGTTATTTGCCCAAGAGCCCCTGCTAAAACTAAAGTACGAACAAAACTACACACCCACTTATTACGAGGTGATAGAAATGTACAAACTTTTAGATGCCAGTTATGAGAATGCCGCGCTTGTTGAAAACGGCGTAACCGACAGTGGAAAACCACTGCACACTTTTATTATTAATAATCAAAAGGAGTTTAATCCTGAAAAAATCAAAGCGGAGGGCAAATCGGTTTTGCTGATAAACAACGGAATTCACGCCGGCGAACCCTGTGGAATTGATGCAAGTTTGGAATTCGCCGACAACATACTTCGGAATAAAGATGGAATGGATGAAATTCTTAAAAATACTGTCATCGTAATTATTCCGGGCTATAACATTGGTGGCTTATTAAACCGCAGTGCCCACAATCGTTCGGGACAAACCACACCCTACGAAACAGGCTTCAGGGGCAATGCTGGCAACTACGATTTAAACCGCGATTTTCTAAAATGTGATTCAGAAAATGCAAAGAATTTCAATAAACTATTTACCAAATGGGATCCCGATGTTTTTCTGGATACGCATACAACAAATGGTTCGGAGCACCAGTATTCCGTAACGTTAATTGCTCCGCAACCCGATTTATTCCCGCCAACACAGGAAAAATTTATCCGAGAAAAATTATTACCCGGACTTTTTAGTAGAATGAAAAAAGGGAAATACGAATTGATTCCTTATGTAAGTTGGATGTATCCCGACCCAAAACGCGGCATTAAAATGACACAGGAAACGGGTCGGTATTCATCAGGGTATGCCGCCCTTTTTAATTCGTATGGAATGATGACGGAAAATCACGTTTATAAAAATTATCCCGACCGCGTAAAATCGTGTTATCAGTTTATTGATGTACTTGCCCACTTCACTTCTGATCACGCCAAAGAAATTATTGAAAGCCGGGAAAAAGGGATACAGGAATCGATGGCTTCAAAAATGTTTCCGATAAATTTTGAGCTGGATACTACCCAATTCAGAATGATTGAGTTTAAAGGCTACGAAGTTGATGAAAAACAGATTAGCCCGGTAAGTGGCCTGCCTCGCTTTGGTTACGACAAAACAAAACCTTACACAGCCGACATCAGATATTTTGATGTTTACAAACCAACGGAAGAAATAAAAGTACCTGAGTTTTACATTTTACCGCAAGCATGGAAATTGGTGGTTGACCAATTGGTGCGCAACGGAGTTGAGTTTGAAACCTTAAAAACGGATACAACTATTGAGCTTGAAGTTTATTATATCGATGAATATTCGAATGCTAAAATGCCATACAACGGACATTATTTCCATTATCAGGTATCTACAAAATCTGAAGTTCAGAAAGTAAAATACTACGCTGGCGATTTAGTAATTCCATTACGTCAGAAAAAGATTAACTATTTAATTGAAACGCTTGAACCGAAAGCACGCGACTCATTTTTCAGATGGAACTTTTTTGATAACATACTCGATCGACGTGAATATTTCTCTTCGTACGGTTTTGAAGAAAATGCATTAAAATATCTGGCTGAACATCCTGAATTCAAAAAAGAATTTGAAGCCAAACAAAAGTCTGATCCCGAATTTGCAAAAGATCACCGGGCGCAACTGGCTTACATCTATTACAATACTGAGTGGTCGGAGAAAAGCTTCGAAAGATATCCGATTGGAAGAATTTATTAAATCCAGTATCGATAAATAAAAATGCCGGACTGATATTTCAATCCGACATTTCTTTTTATTTCTCATTTAGGAAAGTAACTTCCCTAGATTTGCAAATTTGTCGTTATAATCTTCTACCGATCGTCTGATAACGTCGTGGGCTTCTTCAGCATTATAAGTACCGGCAATTTCAGTGTCTTTTTCTTCGCCCGGCATATCTTTGTAAGTTAAAAAGTAATGCTCCAAACGCGTAATCACAATTTCAGGTACCTCCGAGATATCTTTAAAATGACCATAAACAGTGTCATTTCTGAGAACTGCGATAATTTTATCATCTGCCTCGTTCCCGTCAATCATTCGAAATCCTCCAATCGGAATTGCATTTACCAGAAGATCACCATGAGCAATATTTTTCTCTGTCAAAACACAAATATCAATCGGATCGCCGTCGCCAACTATGCCCTTTTTACCGGTTTTCTCACTACAATATTCACCTACCTTATTTCCACAATAAGTTTGTGGGATAAAACCATAAAGTGCAGGAACAACATTCGAATATTTCTGTGGACGATCTATCCGCAAATAACCGCAGTCTTTGTCAATTTCGTATTTCACCGTGTCGGTTGAAACCACTTCTATAAATGCGGTTAACTCTTGCGGAGCATCTTCTCCAATAAAAACGCCGTGCCAAGGATGCGACTTATAACGAAGCCCCATCAATCGTCCAATGGGATCCGAGATTCTATCTACCATATAGTTAATTTTTTTGTTTTACTTCTTAAACCAATAGTAGTCAATTATGTTCAAATAAAGTCCTTTGTTGAATTAAAATTTAATTAAACCAACAACTTTTCAGCCCGACTTCCAGCGCTGTCAACAGCTGCTACTATTACCTCTCCTCCAGAATTTCCTAATTCAAACGTAAACGGTTTACTTTTTAAAAGCTGCGGTTTGTGGTTTACCTTCCCTACCAGTTTCCCATCCACAATAACTTCGTAATGAGAAATGGGTTCTTCATCAGCCAATGCCGATTGCCAGGTTAAAGTATTTCCTTTTAACATAGCTTCTCGTGGCGCTGAAAGATTTTCCTTTTCAATGGCCTGAAAATAGTTACTTTCTGGTTTTACTGCTTTTGCCTGCTCCTCGATTCGTTTACGTTCATCAGCACTCATCCCGTTTGGAGCAATTTGTGCCGAATAAAAGTTCTGAATCAACTGGCATTTTAATGGATCTTCATCAATCTGTCCAATGCCAATAATCAGTGTATGAACTCCCGGTGTTGTAAGCGAATATTCAATCAGTGGTTTACTTGGCAACTCTGGTGTTCCCACTTTACGGAATACATCAACCGGCGTTTGCGACCAACGCGGTTCTTTATGATACATGGCTGCATCGGCAAAAACTTTCATGCCAATAACTCCCATTCCTTTTGCTTCGGCAATTGGAATTACATTGTGCTGCATGTTCATTTTTGTTTTGTCGTTGGCATTAATTGCAATCAACATTCCATCCAAAATTCCAAATTCATCGCGCTGAATCATGTCCATCATGGCCGGAGGATTGGCATGGCCGGAGAATCCAATGTGTTTTATCAATTTTTCATTTTTCGGATTCATACCGGTGAGATTTGTTCCATCGCGCAAATCACGCAAGGCTACCAAAGCTCCAAAATTTCCCTCCGGATCAAGAGGCGTTTCAAGTCCTTTGTACAATACGTCCACTTCATCGGTATTATGAAGTGTATGACATAGCACCATGTTCAGATATGCGCCTTCTGGATAATTTCCTTCACCATCGCCAAAAATTTGAGTAAGTGAGCGCTTTACATCGTCAACAGCACATTGTACATTCTCTCCATTCGACCAGTTATTCACATTCTCAAGTTCCGGCCAACCGGGTTTCCCCCAGCGCATTCCAGTTTTACTGGTTAACCAAATCGATTCGCGCAAATCCTTGTTATAGTTTTCTTTCCCCGGGATTAAATTCATTTTTTCAAAAGCAGCATGAAAATGCAACTGACTTTTGGCGTATAAATTTGAGGTGTCGAAGTAGTTTACTCCGAGTTCAAACGCTTTCAAAATTATTGGAACCGGATCAACATCTTCGGGAGTCCACTGAATGGAAGCCTGCCCACCTAAACCAAGTGTAGTTACATTAAATCCTAACTTTCCAAAGGGGCGTTTCATTGGTGCCGGAACTTTCTCGGTATTACAAGCACCTAAGCTCATTGTTGAAACTGCGGCTGCAGAAGCTGCCGAAACTTTTATAAAGTCTCTTCTTGATACAGGGTATTTTTTGTTATTCATAATTAGTTAATTTAGTAATGTATTTTATTAAAACTGCTAACTGAAACTGCGACTGATCAATATTTTCACCCTCCCCAATTTTCACGATCTAAACTTCGGTAATGAATCGCTTCTGATAAATGATCCGCTTTCACATTGGCTTCACCTTCCAAATCAGCGATGGTTCGCGAAACTTTCAGAATTCGATCGTAAGCACGCGCCGAAAGTCCAAGCCGATCCATTGCATTTTTAATGAGGTCGTGGCTTTCATCATCCAGAACAACATGTTTCCGAATTAACTTCGAACTCATTTGTGCATTGGCATAAACACCTTTATTTTCGTCAAAGCGGTCCTCCTGAATTTTTCGTGCCTGCAAAACTCTTAAACGAACCGCTTCGCTATTTTCTGACGATTCCATTTCTGCCAGTTTTTTAAACGGAACAGGAACCACCTCCAAGTGAATATCAATTCTATCCAATAAAGGACCTGAGATTTTATTGAGGTATTTTTGAACTACTCCCGGCGCACAAACACATTCTTTTGCGGGATGATTGTAATATCCGCACGGACAAGGATTCATAGAGGCCACCAACATAAAACTAGCCGGGTATTCTACCGAAAATTTTGCACGGGAAATGGTAATGTTCCGATCTTCCAAAGGCTGGCGCATAACTTCCAAAACCGTTCGTTTAAATTCGGGCAGTTCATCGAGAAAAAGTACACCATTGTGTGCCAACGAAATTTCACCGGGCTGTGGATAATTCCCTCCACCGACCAGGGCGACGTCAGAAATTGTGTGGTGGGGACTGCGAAACGGGCGCCGTGTCATCAGTGAAGTTTCTTTATCGATTTTTCCAACCACCGAATGAATCTTCGTAGTCTCCAAAGCTTCTTTTAGCGAAAACGGAGGAAGTACCGTTGGAATACGTTTGGCCAACATGGTTTTCCCGGATCCGGGAGGACCAACCAAAATAATGTTGTGACTACCGGCAGCGGCAATTTCCAAAGCTCGTTTTACATTTTCCTGCCCTTTCACATCAGAAAAATCAAGCGGATTGTTATTTACCTGCGCATAAAACTCAGCACGTGTATCAACTATTGTTGGCTCCAAATTTCCCTCTCCATTTAAAAAATCAATTACATCTGTAATGTTTTCTGCCCCATACACTTTTAAAGTATCTACCACTGCAGCTTCGCGGGCATTTTGTTTGGGAAGAATAAATCCTTCAAAACCTTCCTTTCGGGCATTGATTGCAATGGGCAAAACACCTTTTATCGGTTGTAACGTGCCATCGAGCGACAGTTCGCCCATTAAAATATATTTCGAAAGTGTTGAAGAATTAATTTGATTAGATGCAGCCAAAACTGCTGCCGCAAGGGGCAAATCATAAGCCGAACCTTCTTTGCGAATATCGGCTGGAGCCATATTTATAATGATTTTCTTTTTGGGCCATTTGTACCCATTTAAACGCAGTGCCGACTCAATTCGTTGCTGGCTTTCTTTTACTGCACTATCGGGCAAACCAACCAACATAAATTTAATTCCAGTGGTCACATCAACTTCAATGGTAATGGTGGTGGCATCAATTCCAAAAACTGCACTTCCGAAGGTTTTAACTAACATACACGGGGATTTTATGATAATCATTTAAATTTAAGGAATTTGAATGACAATCAAAACCATACCGTTTGTAAAACACATGATTTTAGAGTAAAACGATGTAAATAGAAAGGAAATTTAAACGAAGAAAAAATTAGTACAACTTCTTTCGTTTTACCAAATACGAGAATAAAACTTGCTGAAAATCCTTGTTAATATCGGCTTCGGCTAAATCAATTTGATACTGCCCACATTTCACTTTTAAGTCTTCGAAATAATTCTGAACCGTTGAAACATAGTGCTTTTTTACCTCCCATGGATTAAATTTCACCACCTGCCCACTTTCCAAATCAACAAATTTGTGAGGTTGATTATTAAAGTCGAACTCACGCTCTAAAGTATGGTCGGTAACATGGAAAAGAATTACTTCATGTTTGTTGTAGCGCAAATGTTGCAAAGCCGAAAAAAGTTCGTCGGTTTCTGCACTGTCCAACATATCGCTAAAAATAATCACCAACGAGCGTTTGTGAATATTCTCGGCAATTTGATGAAGTACCTCTGTGGTATTGGTGCTTTTCCGGAGTTTTTCATTTTCAGGCTGAATTAATTTCGACAGTTCTCCATACATAATCTCGGCATTAACTGAAGATATCCGTGGACTTGTATGAAATTCAATTTTATCTGAAAAAAGGGTCAAACCAACCGCATCACGTTGTTTTCGCATTAAATGAATTAAAGCGGCTGCCGTATAAACTGAAAAAGCAAGTTTGTTTTGAAGGTGTTTTTTCCCCTTTGAATAGGGGAAAAGCATGGATGAAGAAGTATCGATAACCAACTGACACCGAAGATTGGTTTCCTCTTCGTACTGTTTTACAAACAGTTTATCAGTTCGGGCAAACAGCTTCCAGTCGATGTGTTTAGTCGATTCACCATCGTTGTACAATCGGTGTTCGGCAAACTCAACCGAAAATCCATGAAACGGACTGCGATGCAACCCGGTAATAAATCCTTCCACTACCTCGTGTGCAATAAGTCCCAGATTATCAAACTGGTGAAACTGTTCTATGTCGAAAATATTCTTCAAAATAATTAAAAATAAAAACTGTCATTTCAATTCATCAGCCGCCGAATTAAAATGACAGTTCAATAAACTATAAATCTTATAGTAATGCATCCAATTTTGCAGTAAATGTAGGTTTTGGAGCTGCCCCAACTTGTTTGTCAACTACTTCGCCACCTTTCACAAAAAGTACAGTAGGAATATTTCTGATTCCGTATTTCATTGCAATTTCCTGGTTGTTGTCAACATCAACTTTACCAATAATTGCTTTGCCTTCGTATTCACTCGACATTTCCTCAACAATAGGAGCAATCATACGACATGGGCCACACCAAACTGCCCAAAAATCCAGCATAACAGGTTTGTCTGAGTTCATCACCAATTCTTCATAATTGGCATCTGTAATTTCTAAAGCCATAACTTATAATTTTTAAATTGTTGTTCCTTTTCTATTCACAAAATTAGCTAATTAATTCTATAACTAATATCTGGTTGACCATCAAAAAAACTTAGAAATTTATCTGATGGATGTATCCTTGCTGTTCTTGAAAACATTTTAATATACATATTGTTCTCGGGGTCGTACACATTAAAATATAATGTTGTCTTTCCTTTGTACTCTTCCACCAGAGATTCCATGGATTTTACCATCGATTCAGTAATTTTAGACAAGGGCAAATTAATGGTGATACTTTTAACATATGTTTCGCGCACCTCGGAAAGCAACTCAATACCCGAAACTTTAAATTCGTAATAGTCGCTGTTGAACCTCGATTTTACTCCTCCCCGAACCATAAGGAAAAGACCTGCTTTGCAATACTTACTAAAATTCACATAGTCTTTCCCGAAGAAAAACAGTTCTTTTGAATCGGTATAATCGGAGAGTGTTAAAGTGGCATACGGATTTCCATTTTTCGATGTCCCTTCCCGCGCTGCAGTAACCATTCCTCCAAACGTAAAATCTTTATCTTTGTATTGTTCTATGTCGTTGTTTAAATCTTTTAATGCCACATCTTTCGAGCAGAAATTGTTGATTTCCAAGGCATAATCATCAAGAGGATGAGCGGTTAAATAAATACCAATCAAGTTCTTTTCCTTTTCCAGAAGTATCAATTTTGCCCACTCTTCCACATTTGGAATAGGTGGTTTCTGAATATCCTGCGTACTTCCCATTCCTCCAAACAAACTTTGCTGGGCACTTTGAGCCTCCAGCTGAAGACGGTTTCCATATCGGATTAATTTTTCAATGAAAGTGGTATTGTCGTTTTCATCATCACCGGAAAAAAAACTGCTTCGTTTTACGCCTTCCAGATTATCGAAAGCACCCGCCATTGCCAGCGCTTCGAGGTTTTTTTTATTCACCGATTGCAGGTTTACATTTTCAACCAAATCGTAGATGGTTTTAAATTCGCCATTGGCTTTACGACTATCTATAATATTCTGAACTGCTGCAGAACCGACGCCTTTTATTGCACCCATTCCAAACCGGATATCGCCATTTTTATTGGCTGTAAACTTGATAAAACTTTCATTAATATCAGGGCCAAGTACATTTAATTTCATGCGTTTGCACTCGGTCATTAGTTTTGTAATATCGGTAATATTACTCAGGTTTCGGCTAAGGTTGGCAGCCATAAACTCTCCCGGGTAGTGGGCTTTTAAAAACCCCGTTTGATAAGCAATGTAGGCATAACAAACCGAGTGCGATTTATTAAATGCATACGACGCAAATGCCTCCCAGTCTTTCCAAATCTTTTCAATTACTTCATCGGGCTTTTTCCCTTTATTTTTACATTCATCAACAAACTGAAAGTTAGCGTTACACCCGTCAACAAACTTAACTTTCAGTTTATTCATTACGGCCATAATCTTTTTACCCATTGCCTTACGAAGCGTATCAGAATCACCGCGGGTAAAACCTGCAAGCAAACGCGAAAGTAACATCACTTGCTCCTGAAAAACCGTAATCCCGTAGGTATCATTCAGATATTTCTCCATCATTGGCACATCGTAATCTACCTTTTGTCGGCCATGTTTACGCGCAATATAATCCGGAATGTATTCCATGGGTCCAGGACGATACAGAGCATTCATCGCAACCAAATCTTCAAAACGGTTAGGTTTCAAATCGCGAAGGTGTTTTTTCATACCATCCGATTCAAACTGGAAAATGGCTGTAGTTTCGCCATGACTAAAGAGTTCGAAAGTTTTCTCATCTTCCATCGGAATTTGGTTGATATCAATTTCAATTCCTTTTGAAAGACGAATATTTTCCAAACATTCTTTTATAATGGAAAGCGTTTTTAAGCCCAGGAAGTCCATTTTTAACAAACCAATATCCTCCACAAAACGTCCGTCGTATTGCGTAGTATACAAATTTTCTTCCTTGGTTGGCATTAATGGAATATGGTCGGAGAGTGGGTCGCGGCCAATAATAACACCGCAGGCATGAACTCCTGTTTGTCGTACCGATCCCTCCAAGGATTCAGCAAACTTCATAGTTTGTGCCACCAACTCCACCGGTGAATCTTTTTCCTGTTTTAATTCAGGACTCTCCTTAAATGCTTTTACAAAATTCATTTTTGGAGCGTCGGGAACAAGTTTAGCCAATCGGTCGGCTTCGGGGAGTGGTAATTTTAAAACCCTGGCTACATCGCGAATCGACGACTTTGTGGCCATGGTACCAAAAGTACAAATGTGAGCTACTTTGTCCTGCCCGTATTTATCGGTCACGTAATCTAAAACCGCCTGACGACCATCATCATCAAAATCAATATCCACATCGGGAAGTGAAATTCGGTCGGGATTCAGAAAACGCTCAAACAGCAAATCGTATTTAATTGGATCGATATTGGTAATTCCGGTACAGTAGGCAACTGCAGCTCCTGCTGCCGATCCTCGACCCGGGCCAACAATTACTCCATTTTCCTTTGCCCAATTGATAAAATCCTGAGTAATGAGGAAGTAACCGGGATACCCCATTACTTTAATGGTATTCAACTCAAACTCCAAACGTTCAACTACGTGTTTTTCCAACGTTTCGCCATAACGTTCTTTGGCACCTTCAAAAGTAAGATGCTCTAAAAAAGCAGATTCCAGTTTAACGCGTAATACTTTATCGTATCCACCCAAACGCTCAAAAGCATCGTTTCCAAACTCTTCCCTTAAATGTTCATCTGAGTATTTTTGCCTGAATTCATCTTCAGTTCCTATGTCCTCGGGACTAGGGAATGCGGGCATAATAGGTGCAGCATTAAGCACGTAATTTTCGATCTTATCTGCAATTTCACATGTATTCTGAAGCGCCTCTGGAACATCAGAAAACAGTTCATTCATTTCGGCCTGCGTTTTAAACCATTCTTGTTTTGTATAACGCATCCGGTTCGGGTCATCAAAATCTTTTCCGGTATTTAAACAAATCAGTAAGTCGTGGGCATCGGCATCTTCAGCATTTGTGAAGTGGATATCGTTGGTTGCAATTAATTTTACTCCTAATCTTTTTGCCAAAGGAATAAGTACTTTATTCACTTTAACCTGCCAATCGTAAACACCTTCACGCTGCTGTTGTGCTTCAGCCGGATGGCGCATTATCTCTAAATAGTAATCTTCGCCAAACAGATTTTTATACCACAAAATAGCCTCTTCAGCCGCTTTCATGTTGTTGTTCATGATGTGCTGCGGAATTTCGCCTCCCAAACAGGCTGATGAAACCACTAATCCTTCATGATGTTTTTCAAGCAGGGCCTTATCAATACGTGGTTTGTAATAAAACCCTTCGGTTGAGGCCACCGAAATCAGCTTTATTAAATTTCGGTATCCAACCTTATTTTTAGCCAGAAGGATTAGGTGGTGCCCCGAACGGTCGACTTTGTCCTTTTTTTCTTTAATCGACCTTGCTGCAACGTATGTTTCGCAGCCTAAAATCGGTTTAATTTCGGCTTTGGTGCAAGCAGCATGAAATTCTTTAATTCCGAACATAGCACCATGATCGGTTAAGGCCAAAGCACTCATCTTGTCGGACTTTGCCTTATTTACTAAAGCACCAATACTTGCTGCACCATCGAGTATTGAATATTGTGAATGGACATGTAAATGCGTAAATGGAACCATAAAAACTAGCTAAAAAAAGTTCTTAAAGGTACTGATTTTGGGCGCTCGTTTTGGGAGATGTTAATAAAAAATGGAAGAATAAAAGGGCATAAAAAAGCCCGGTTTGTACCGAGCTCTTATTCAATATTTTCTGAAATCAATTTCGTTATTTCCTGAAACTCTTCGGGCGAGAACTTTTTCTTTTCAGAAAAATTAAGCAAATCGCCTTCGTTTTGCATGGGTACCAGATGTATGTGTGCATGAGGCACTTCAAGTCCTAAAACCAACACTCCAACTTTTTCGCAAGGGATTGCTTTTTTTAATCCCTTTGCAACTTTTTTAGCAAAAAGTTGCAAGCCGGTATAGATTTCATCATCTAAATCGAAAAGGTAGTCCACTTCTTTTTTAGGGATAACCAAGGTATGACCTTTGGCGACCGGAAAAATATCGAGAAAAGCAAAATAGTTTTCATCCTCGGCTACTTTGTATGCCGGGATTTCGCCACTTACTATTTTCGAAAAGATGCTTGCCATTCTAATTAGATGGAAATTTCAACAATCTCAAAAGGAATAATACCCGATGGCACTTTTATCTCCACCTCGTCTCCCACTTTTTTACCAAGCAAACCTTTTGCAATTGGAGTTTTTATTGAAAGTTTACCCTCTTTTAAATCTGCTTCACTTTCAGGAACCAAAGTATATTGCATAGTCGCATTATTCTTTTTGTTCTTAATAGTTACTTTATTCAGAATCTGCACTTTAGATGTATCTATTTTCGACTCATCTATAATTCGTGCATTTGCGACTTTGCCTTGCAAAACAGAAATTTTAGCTTCAAGCATACCTTGAGCATCTTTGGCAGCATCGTATTCGGCATTTTCCGAAATATCACCTTTTTCGATTGCCTCTCCAATTTGTTTTGAAATAGCAGGGCGTTCAACATTTTTCAAATGCTCCAGCTCTTTTTTGAGCTTCTCTAATCCTGCTTGCGTTAAATATGTTACTTCGGACATTTTTAATCCTCCTAATTATCTGTTATCGTTGTTTGATATTGTACAAAAAAATAGAAAGAATCCCGAACATCCCGGAACTCTTCCTTTTGCAAAACTATGTATTTTCTTTCTAAATTAAAACTTTATAACTGAAAAAATAATCGAAATACGTGATTTATACCCAATTACGTATATTTTCTATTTAAAATCTCGTTGTAAATTACGGCTTTTCGCAATGAAAATTTTTCACCTTCTATGGTTACTTGATTTTTCTTTTTCACAACAGCCTTTACCTTATTTTTTATATCCGAACTCCCTTCTTTACTCGGAACAAACTCGTATTTCAGCTCATTATCAGGCTCGTCATAATCATCAACAACATTTTCAGGGTCTACATATTCCGGTATAAACTCCTCCTGAACATCTTGTTTGTCCATTACCATATCCCAAAAACCAGTTGGCTGTTGATTTGCGTTTGTCGCAGTATTTTGAGCCGCTTTTTTCTTTCGTTGTTGATTAAAAAGGCTAAAAGCTGCAACGATCAAAGTTAATATGATTACTAGTATATCGTCCATTTGCTTACTTCAAAATACAATAAAAACTCTACTTTTGTTGTTTCAGTTTATAAAAGTAAGAAAAATGAGGCAGTTGATTTTAAAAAGCGGGAAGTATTTGTTTTTTTTCATCTTATTTTTAGCATTAAACTTATCGTGCGACGAAATAGATTCGCAAATACCTGAAGTCCCCGTAAATTTTACCATCAACCTAAACATTTATAACGAGCTTCAAAATCCGGGAAGTTCAGTTTATTTTCAAAATGTTGGATTTGGTGGCGTAATTGTTTCGTGTTTTGTTGAAGGAGAATACTATGCCTACGACGCTGCTTGTACGCATGAAATTAGCCAATC
>JBFFMM010000029.1:0-20976 GCA_041554075.1 Draconibacterium sp.
AAATATGCAGGGAGTGGACTGGGAAGGTTTACGCAATCAGTACGCTAAACTTGTTGACGATGCCCGTACCCGTTGGGATATCATAAATATTCAGTTAAACCTTGTAGCAGAGCTTGGTGCCGGGCATACATATGCCGGAGGTGGCGATGTGGAAAGTGCACCGTCAAGAGGCACGGGATTTTTAGGTATTAATTGGGACCTTGATAAAAGTGGTTATAAAATAAAGGAGATAATAAAACCAGCCGCCTGGGATACTGAAACTCGTTCGCCATTTGATCAACCGGGCGTGGAAGTAAAAGAAGGTGATTACATTTTATCTGTTAACGGAATAACGCTGGACACAAATAAGGATCCATATGCCGCGTTCGAAGGGCTTTCCGGGAAAACTGTAGTATTACAGGTTACATCAACGGGAAAAACAGAAAATACAAAAGAAGTAATTGTAAAATTGCTAAGCGGTGGTCAGGAACGAAATCTCAGGTATTTAAATCACCTCGAAAACAATCGCAAGCTCGTTGAAAAATTATCTGATGGGCAACTGGGCTATATTTATATGTCGAACACTGCCGGACAGGGACAACTGGAACTGGTTAAGATGTTTTACGGCCAGTTGGATAAAAAAGGATTTATTCTTGATGAACGTTTTAATGGTGGAGGTCAGTTGGCCGATCGTTTTCTGGAACTTATTCAACGCCCGGTAACCTACAACTTACACTGGCGGCACGGGAGAGATCATACCAACCCGATAAAAACGAATACAGGTCCTGTTGGAATGCTAATTAACGGATGGGCAGGCTCAGGAGGTGATGGTTTGCCATGGGCTTTCCAGGAACTAAAAGCCGGACCTATTGTAGGTGAAAGAACACTTGGGATTTTGGTCGGTCCTGCAACGGGTCATCAACTTATTGATGGAGGATCGATAACTGTTCCGGGAGCTCGTTTGTACGACAACGATGGCCATTGGTGTTGGGACGGAGAAGGAGTTCGACCCGACTTTAAAGTTTGGGATGATCCAAATATACTGATGCAGGGACGCGATCCACAGATGGAAAAAGTTGTTGAAGAAGTAATGAAGTTGGTCAAAGAGAATAAACATTTAATGACCCCGGCTCCTCCTTTGGAAGACCGATCGGCAAAAGGATTACAAAAATAGTTGTATAGAAACAGATTTAGAATAAAGAAAGAAAGTCTCAACAAAATGTTGAGACTTTTTTATATCATTTACTAATTCGCCCAAAAAGATCGGATCTTTTTTACATATAGCGTTCAATTGCTGATTTTACACCAACTGCACATCTTCCACAATCTCCTGACACTTTTTAATGGCTTCAAGGTTTAGTGGAATTAGTTTATGGTAACGTTCCGGGAGTGATTTTTCCAATCCACGTTCAACGTTGTCAAGAGAAAGTATGGGACGAACTTTCAAATAGCTTCCAAAAATAATCATATTGAATACCTTTGGATTCCCCATTTCAACAGCAGTTTTTGTTCCCTCCACCTTGTAAATATTAATGTCGGTGCGAGTTGGAGGATTGATTACTCCGTTGGGATCGTACAACAAAGTTCCACCGGGTTTTACTGCTTCCTCAAACTTATCCATACTTTGTTGGTTCAAAATAATGGCTGTATCAAATTCCTGTATAATAGGAGAACTTATACGTGTATCGCTAATTATAACCGTTACGTTGGCAGTACCACCACGCATTTCTGGTCCGTAGGAAGGAAACCAGGTCACTTCTTTGTCTTCCATAATGCCTGAGTAAGCTAAAATCTTACCCATCGAAAGTACACCTTGTCCGCCAAATCCCGCAATTATCATTTCTTCAGTCATAGCTTCAATTTTTTAATTTTCCGTATGTTCACCTTTCACACTGTCTTTCATATCACCCAACGGATAGTATGGAAGCATGTTCTCAGCCATCCAGTTATTTGCTGCCACCGGCGTCATTTTCCAGCCCGAGTTACAAGTTGAAACCACTTCAACAAACGAAGTTCCCTTTTTATCCAGAACATTCTGAATAGCTTTTTTCAGAGAACGTTTTAACTTCCGGGCTGCATTTGCAGTATGTGCCGCCTGACGTGTTACGTATGAAGTTCCAGGTAATTGTGCAATCAGGTTGGTGATTTTCATTGGGTAACCGTTCAAATCTACATTACGCCCGGTAGGTGTAGTCGAAGTAACCATTCCTTCCAACGTAGTTGGAGCCATTTGTCCACCTGTCATTCCGTAAATTCCGTTATTTATAAATACCACTAGGATATTCTCACCACGATTGCAGGCATGCATAATTTCTGCTGTTCCAATGGATGCCAAATCGCCATCGCCCTGATAAGTAAACACAAAGTTATCGGGATTTAAACGGGCAACTCCAGTAGCCACTGCAGGCGCACGTCCATGAGCAGCTTCCTGCCAATCGATATCGATATAATTGTAGGCAAACACTGCACACCCCACAGGTGCAATACCAACAGTTTTTTCCTGAATGCCCATTTCGTCAATCAGCTCGGCTATAATTTTGTGCACTACTCCGTGTGTACATCCCGGGCAATAATGCATTATATCGTCGTTTAATACAGCCGATTTGTCGTAAACCAGGTTTTCCGGTTTTATAATTTCATTTATATCCATAATATCCCCTTTAGTAACCTCTTTTAACTCCATAACTTAACTCCCACGAAAACTTATCTTCCAAAGCTTCTACCACTTCGGTAGGTGTTGGAATAATTCCTCCCATTCTGCCAAAATAGTTCACTCTTGCATTGCTCCCGGCTTCGTAAACAGCCAGTTTTATGTCTTCTACCATTTGTCCGGCACTCATTTCTACCGATAAAAAACCTTTGGCTTTTCGGGCCAATTCGCCAATCACTTTATTAGGGAAAGGAAACAAAGTAATCGGACGTAGCAAACCAACTTTTAATCCTTTAGCGCGTGCAATTTCCACCGCCTTTTGGCACACGCGCGCTGAGGTACCGAAAGCCACTAAAATAAAATCGGCATCGTCGCACTTAATGGCTTCGTAACGCACTTCCTCTTCTTCCAGCTTTTTGTATTTCTCCTGAAACCTCAAATTGTTGGCTTCCATAATATCAGAATTCATCTCGAGCGAAGTCACAATATTTTTCTTACGCGACTTGGGTTTTCCAAGTGTTGCCCAATCTCCGCACTGTTCATTAATCTCTTCTTTTGTCCGAAGTGGTTTTTGATCGGCCAGTTCTACTTTTTCCATCATCTGGCCAATGGCTCCATCGGCAAGAATCATTGCAGGATTACGGTATTTAAAAGCCAACTCAAATCCAAGGTCTACAAAATCGTTCATTTCCTGAACGGAGGAAGGTGCCAAAACAATCAGTTTGTAATCACCATGACCGCCACCTTTTACTGATTGAAAATAGTCGGCTTGTGATGGTTGAATGGTTCCCAACCCCGGGCCACCACGCTGAACATTTACCAATAAGCAGGGTAATTCGGCTCCGGCAATGTATGAAATACCTTCTGCCATAAGACTTACTCCAGGGCTTGAAGAAGATGTCATTACTTTTTTACCACTTCCGGCAGCCCCGTATACCATATTAATGGATGCGACTTCACTTTCAGCCTGCAATACAACCATTCCGGTTTCATTCCATGGTTGACGAGCCATTAAAGTTTCCATCACTTCCGACTGAGGTGTAATGGGATAGCCAAAATAGCCGTCGCATCCACAACGGATGGCAGCCTCGGCCAGCACCTCATTCCCTTTCATTAATCTTACTTCTCCCATATTGTATACTATTTTATTGTCGATTGATTATTCATAATTGATACCCCCTGTAGCTCCTTCGTCTCTCCTGTCTCCCTTCAGGGGACAAATTTTAGTAAAGCACTTGTCGGTTTTAGCTTGCTTTTACACGATAAATAGTAATACATGTATCCGGACAAACAACACCGCAATTTGCACAGCCAATACAGGCATCCGGGTTTTCCATATACGAATAATGATATCCTTTGCTATTTACTTCTTTATGAAGTGCTAAAACATCGTGCGGACAGGCTTCGACACACAAGCTACAACCTTTGCAACCCTCTTTATCAACAACAACTGCTCCTTTTACCTTTGCCATATTTAATAGATTTTCTAACAAATTTAACAATCTGAGTTTAGTAAAAACACCATAAAAATCAGGTTCTAAGACTTTTAAACAATGGGGTTTAAGTTCATAACCGAAACAGGATTTTTACTTTCAGATTCCAATTTATTCACGATAAATATTTTGAAATTTTATACTAATGACAAAACTATTTTTTACAATATAAAAAGTGTGCAACTATTGTTGCGTATTGTAGACTATTTATTCGAAAAAGTTGAAAAGTCTAAGATAGAAAGAGTAGCTGGAGAAAAGAATATAGAAATAGTACCGTATAACTACAAATGGATACTACAATTTATATAAAATTCGGGTTAAAATATTACGGTGGATTCCAAGGTAGGAAGCAATGTGCTGACGTTGTAGTTTTTGCGCCAGATCGGGATATTCCTCAAAAAACTTCCTGATTCGTTGCTCTGCATTTAACGATTGAAAGGAATGAATCCTATCCATGGCCTGGATATAACTTTCTTCTGCCAAAATTCGAACTGTACGCTCAAATTTATGATTCGTATCGAGCAGCGTTTTAAATTCATCCTTTTCAATATAAATCAGCTTGGAGTCTTCGTAGGCACGAATGGCTTCCGATGAATTTTTACCTAATACAAATCCACGATGATTACTTACAATAAAATTATTAGGAGGAAAAAAGAAACGAGAAATCCATTCGGAGCCGCTGGCAGAGAGGTAGGAGGCATACAACAAACCATCCACAAGTAAACCAATTTTGTTGTTTTTTTCACCGTAATCGATAAATAACTCCCCTTTCGACAAAACCACAGGCTCATTTTTCAAATTGAATTCTTCAATTAGATTAAGGGTGTGCTCAAACCGTGAAATTATTTTCCTTTGGTCCATAATGAAAATGTATTCAGCAGGTGACTACGTGTACAAACATAAAGTCACCTGCGGAATTATCTACTTACTGAAATTTTCGTTAAACAAGCTCAATCTTTCATCGAGCGCTGCAAATTGATTGTGCTGGACAAATGAAACACAGGCCCTGATTCCTTCTTCATCACTGCCGGTATTATCCAAAGCGATGGCACTAACACCATAAAAAAGTAAATTCGCAACCAGCTCATTTCCTGTCATTCCCGGATAATTAATGGTAAAGTAAAAACCATCGGCAATGGGCACATCCAAATCCTTTTTATAAACGATATCAAAACCATTTTTCAGGAAAAGTGCTTTCATCTGTTTGGCTCGTTCGCCATAATCTTTAACCCCTTCCACAAAATTAAACGAGCCTTCGTTTGCCGATTTCAGCATGGCAGTAAGTGCATACTGCGCCGAATGACTGGTTCCTGAAGAAAGGGAATACAACAAGCGTAAAGTAATGGTTGCTCCAAAAGTTGTTCCTTTAAAACGTTCTTGCAAATCGGGGTAATCACGTTGAAACAATTTATCTGAAATTGCCATTATTCCGATACGCTGCCCGGCATACGAAAATATTTTTGAGCTTGAGATAAACAACACATAATTATCGGTATAATTGGCAACTGACGGCTGAAACGGAGCTTCACCCGGTTTTGAAAAATCGGTACGAAAATCCATTCCGAAATACGCCAAATCTTCCATTACAATTACATCGTACTTGGTTGCCAACTCACCAATAATCTGTAATTCCTCGTTGTTAAAACAAATCCACGACGGATTATTAGGGTTGGAATAAACGATGGAGTGTACGTTTCCATTTGAAAGCATACTTTCCAGTTTCGCCCGCAACTTTTCTCCTCTGAAATTGAATACATCAAAAGTATCGTATTTGAGACCAAGAACCATCATCTGCTGTTTCTGCACCGGAAAACCCGGGTCGATAAACAACAATGTATCTTTGTTTTTATCAACATGTCCGGCAGCCATAAAAGCGGCGTAAGTTCCTTGCATCGATCCGGTTGTTGGAATACAACCTGCCGCTGCCACATCAATATTCAAAAAGTTTTTAATGAATTTTGAAGCCTCGTTTTTCAGGGGTTTTATACCATCAACCATGGGATAAATAGCCGCTACTCCATTATCGAGAGCAGCTTTTTCGGCATCCACTCCAACTTTTGAAGGAGGCAAACCCGGAACACCCATTTCCATTCGGATGTATTTAAAGTCTGTTGATTCTTCAACTGCATTTACCAATGCTACAATTTCGCGAATGGAAGCTTTGCCCACATCGGGTATGCGAAGTTCCTTTATTTTTTGTTCTACCAGAGTTTTATCAAGAGGAGAATTGTTCATTTCTGAAAAGTTCAAAAGTTTAAGGTTCAGAGCTCAAAACGTCTCTAAACTTATTGTCATTCCGACTAAGTATGAGGAGAAATCCGTTTCAAATCAACAGATTTCTCATTCGTTTCTCTCATTCGAAATGACAGAAATATTTTAACTTAATCTATTAAAAACCGAAATCAGGTTTCAAAACTTCAAGCCATGCTGTTACACGCTCTTCAGTCAATTCTGGTTCAAAATCTTCATCGAGTGGAAGACCAATAAATTTACCATCGACAACTGCATCCGATTCTTCAAATTCGTATCCTTCAGTATCAACCGGCCCAACCAACACAGCACCTCTTTCCATCAGTTCTTTACCAAGCAAACCAATGTGGTCAACAAACGCATGTGCATAAGTAACATGGTCGCCTAAACCAAAAACAGCTACTTTTTTTTCGCTGTAATCTGCCTTCGAAATTTCCGGCATAAATTTGCCCCAATCATTGGTTGAAAAATCAGAATCCCAGGTGTCTTTCCCAACGGTAGAAAGACCAAATATTATTTTGTCATACTTTTCAAGGTCTGCTACAGTAGCTCCTTTTACTTGCACCATATCCACTTTATCTTCGCCAATGGTTGTTTTAATCAAATCGGCTACACGATTTACTGCACCGCCAACCGGGCCATAAAAAATTGCTATTTTGCTCATATTCTTACCGTTTAAATTGTTACTGATTATGTAAATTTCCTTTTGAGTACTCTCCTAAAATTGAAAGACTCGAGGCACTTTTCAGAACCTGATGGATTGCTTTATCGTAATTTTCACCTTTATCCCATTCAATGTCAACATGGAACGTATATTCATTTGGTTTCCCAATTTTTGGTACCGACTGAATTTTGGTTAGGTTAATCTCGTTTTCAGCAAATGTATTTAATACTCTTGCTAAAGCACCATAAAAATGTCCTACTTCAAAACACACAGAAGCCTTGTTTGTTCCTGCGGTTGGATTTCCATGTTTCGAAAGAATAAGAAAACGTGTATAATTCTTCTTATTGGTTTCAATTCCTGTATCTAAAATCGATAATCCATATAATTCTGCAGAACGTAAATTACCGATAGAAGCAGCATTTTTTAGTTTTTCGCTAGCAACCATTTTTGAAGAAGCAGCTGTATCTAATTTTTCGTGGAGTTGTGCATTCGGATAAAACTGTTCGATGTATTCCAAACACTGTTGTAGTGCAATGGGATGCGAATGAATATGTTCAATATCTTTGGGCTCAACTCCTTCATTAACCAGCAAATTCATCGAAATATGTAAATATATTTCACCTATTATTCGTAAATGATAGTTACGAATTAGCTGATAGTTGTTCAACAAACTGCCTGCAATTGAATTTTCGATGGCCATTACAGCAAAATCAACTTCATCATTATCGATCTTCTCACAAACAGTGGTAAATGTCTTACATTCAACAATCTCTACCTCATCCTCGAAATATTTTCTGGCTGCATCTTCATGAAAAGAGCCTGCGATTCCCTGTACTGCTATCCGTTTCATATAAATAATTAACTAAACCCAAAGATATAAATAATGAGTTTAGATTAGAGGTTTTGGTTAGGATTGAAGTTAAATTTAAAATTACAAACTATAAAGTTCGCTTGCCCGCATGAGTTCTGTTTTGTGTTTCTGCAACTTTTCAACGCATCTTTCAATATGAGTTGGACGAATAACTGTAACGGCTCCTTCCTTTTTCATCGAAAAAGCGTACATGTATTCTATAAACACTTGTTCTTCCTGAAGTATATTCAAAAGCTTTGATAAACTTCCTGCTTTATTTGGTGTTTTTGCCAAAACAACATCGGTGGTTTGTACCGAAAAATCATTTTGTTTTAACGTTTCGCAAGCTTTTTCGGGATCGGAAACAATCATTCGTAAAATTCCAAAATCAGACGTATCGGCAATGGTAAATGCCGAAATGTTTACACCGGCATCACCTAAAATTTGTGTGACTTCGTTTAACCTTCCCGATTTATTTTCAAGAAATACAGAAACTTGTTTTATGATCATGATTTTTAGATTTTGCGGTTATCAATTACACGTTTTGCTTTTCCGGCAGTGCGCTCAATGGTTTTGGGTTCAACCAGTTTTACTTCAACCGAAATACCCAACATATTCTGAATATTGTGTTTAATCTTCTTTTTTAGTCCTTCCAGTTGGCGTACCTCATCCGAAAAGAATTGTTCCTGTACTTCCACCATTAGTTTCAACACATCCAAAGTTCCCTCGCGTTCCACAATTAAGAGATAATGAGGTTCTGTTTCACTCATTTCAAGCAAAACGGTTTCAATTTGCGATGGAAAGACGTTTACGCCACGAATAATCAACATATCGTCTGATCGGCCGGTGCATTTTTCCATTCTTACCAAAGTTCGTCCACATTCGCATCTATCGTAAATCAGGCGTGTTAAATCGCGGGTACGGTAACGTAAAATTGGAATACCTTCTTTTGTAACGGTAGAAAAAACCAACTCTCCAACTTCGCCCGGCTCAACCGGTTCTAAAGTATCTGGATGTATAATTTCTGGAACAAAATGATCTTCGTTAATGTGCATTCCTACCTGGTGTTCGCACTCGCACGAAACACCGGGGCCAATTACTTCGCTTAAACCATAAATATCGATGGCTTGTAATTTTAGTTTGGTTTCAATCTCTTTACGCATACTTTCACTCCAGGGCTCGGCTCCAAAAATTCCAACGCGTAAATTTAAATCCGCCGGATCTATTCCCATGTCATTCATGACTTCGGACAAAAACAAGGCATACGATGGTGTACATGCAATTACCGAAGTTCCAAAATCCTGCATCAACTGAATTTGCTTTTGAGTGTTTCCTCCCGAAATAGGAATAACAGTTGCGCCCAGATTTTCGGTTCCATAGTGCATTCCCAATCCTCCTGTAAACAACCCATAACCGTACGCAATCTGAACAATATCGTTTCGACTAACACCGGCCATACACAAGGTACGGGTTACCACATCGGCCCACATGTTTAAATCGTTGCGGGTGTAACCAACTACGGTTGGTTTTCCGGTTGTTCCCGAACTTGCATGAACCCGCACTATTTCACTCATCGGAACAGTAAACATTCCGAAGGGATAATTGTCGCGCAAGTCGGTTTTATTTGTAAACGGAAGTTTCTTTAAATCATCGATCGAACGCACATCGCCGGGCAACATTCCAATCTCCTGCATTTTAGCACGGTAACTGGGAATATTGTGGTATATACGTTGAACAGTTTGTTTCAGTCTTTCGCTTTGAATGGCAGCCATTTCATCACGCGATGCGCATTCAACCTTTTCGTTCCAAATCATAAATAATATTTTTTCTTTTCTTTTCGTGACTAATAAATATGAAACAGATTCTTTACTTCGTTCGAAATGCAATGAAGTAAAGAATCTGTTTCATAAAAGCTATTTCCCGTAAACGGTTTTATCGTCTAAAATATGAACATGATTTACTTCCAACCTTCTTTTTGCCTCCAGAACATCGGGGACTTCGAGTAACAAAATGGCCATATTCGTTTCTGAAATCAGACGCGTATAAGCACTGTCGATGTGTATTCCCGAACGTGCTATTTTTACCAGCAATTCATCCAGCCCGCCGGTTTCATCTTTCATTTCGAGGGCAATACATTCGTGCATTGTAACCGAAAATCCTTTGTCTACCAATACTTCATAGGCCTTCTCCGGCTGATCAACCAACAAATTTAACACACCCCAACCATGAGCCATGTTGTTTAAAGTCAGTGTGCGAATATTGATTGTTTCCTTTTTTAAAAGGTTGGTAATCGATTCGAAATGTGATATTTTATTTTCCAGAAAAATGGATATTTCAAATGCCATATTTTTAGTTTTACTGATGAGTGAATAATGCTTTTGGTAAATTTATAAGTTATTCTTGAAAACATTGCATAAAAGAGCTCATGTTCTTCTAACTTATTTTATCCCTTTATAACAGGCGGCCAAATGCTCGTCGGAAGTTTTTTCAGTAGCCAACGAAACAACCACCAATACAAGAATTGAAACCGGCATTGCAATCATAATTGGATCAACAATCATCCATGGGAATTCGCTTGCTAAAGTTGGTTTTCCAAAAATGGCCTGACAAATACCCAGAGGTTCCGACTCTTTAACATGCATAAATCCTAAAGAGAATGCACTTGCAACAAGTCCGCTAAGAATACTCCACAATGCAGCGGTTTTTGTTACGCGTTTCCAGTACAAGGCTCCAAAATAAACGGGTAAAAATGTGGCGGCACAAATGCCAAAAAAGATCGCTGTTCCACGCGCAATAATACTTCCGGGCAATTTATAGCCGATTACAATACTGATTAAAATAGCCACAACAATTCCAATTTTTGAAATCATCATCGAATCGATTTTTTTATTAGGAAATACATTTTCGATAAAATCGCGCCCCAACGCAGTTCCCATAGTATGAAACTGTGAACTTAAAGTTGACATTCCTGCCGAAAGCAGCGCCAACATAAACAGGTACACAAACCACTCGGGCATAGCAGCACTTATGTATTCTGGAATTATTAAATCAACATTTCCTTTTGCCACCTGAATGGCTAACTGCCCCGATTCGTTGTAAAAGAAAAGGTTGGTTAAAGCACCCACGGTAAAAATAAAACCGGTGGCTACAAAAATGAAGATTCCACCAATTAAAACTGCACGGTTTAATTCGCGGTTACTTTTTACGGTCATAAAACGGACTACTAATTGTGGTTGTGCCAACACTCCTATTCCAACCCCTAAAATAATATTGGTTGTTAAAGCCCACCACCAGCCGGAGTTCACCTTCGGAAAAACAGTCCACCCTGCGTGGCCTTTAGCAGCCAAACTTTCAGGTACAAGATTTACCATATTAGTGAGTGCCTCGTGTGCCGCAGTAACACCTCCTAATTTCACATAGGTTACAATCAGTAAAAAGAACAGACTTATAAACATGATTGATCCCTGTAAAGCATCGGTATACATTACTCCTTTTAAACCACCGGCAATTACATAAGCTGCAATAATGATAGAGAAAAATGTGAGCGCCAGCGAAAAATCGATTTCAAAAATACTTTCGATAAAACGGGCACCGCCAATTAACACCACAGCGGCATAAAGTGGCATCGATATAAAAATTACAGCTCCACTAATTATTTGAATTTTTTTCGATTGAAAGCGATTTCCAAGAAATTCAGGGAAAGTATGCGCATCAAGGTTATGCCCCATTTTTCGGGTTACGCGCCCAAAAAAGATAAAAGCGATAAAAACGCCAACGATAATATTTAAGGCAGTAAGCCAAATCAACCCCATTCCGTAAACCCCGGCAATTCCTCCAAAGCCAATAATTGCAGAGGTTGAAATAAAAGTGGCGCCATACGACATGGCCATTACAAAGGGGTGAATATCGCGACCTGCCAATAAATAATCTTTTGCATTTTTGGTTTGTTTATATCCCCGGTATCCGAGAAATGCGATTGCCAGAAGATAAACAACAACTACCAATCCTAAAGTGAATGTATTCATAATCGATTATTTATTAGATTTCGCTTTTGGTTTGTTCATCCTTACTTTCCCAATCCAGATCTTTCTGAATTTCGTCAATATCTGTTTCCCTTCCTTTGTTCCAATTCATCACACCATATACAATACAGGCAATTAATCCGAGTACTGAAAAAAGGTATCCGAGGTAAATCCCCGGGTCGTGTATTCCAAGCATAATATTTAGTTTTTATTGGTTTCCGTAAACTTGTTGGTCGTCAAGAATTTTAATTCCTTTTGAACTCAATTTTTCAATCGATTCGTCATAATCATCCACATTCAATACCAGAATTGCAGTTTTTGTTTCTTGTAATGTGTGCCCCAAGGCATTATTGAAGTTAACCCCGGCTCGTGCAACCTGCATCAACAGATCATCCAAACCTCCGGCTTCATCTTTCATTTCTAGCGCAATAACTTTTCGAAGAGCCACTGAAACTCCCTTTTCGGAAAGCGATTCGTATGCTTTTTCAGGATTATCGACCAATAAATTGAGAATTCCCCAACCGTTGGCAGTGTCATTAATCGCCATGGAACGGATGTTTATTTTGCTTTCTTTCAAAATATTTGTTATCCGTTCAAAATGACCAATTTTATTTTCAAGAAATATGGATACTTCGTAAGCCATTTAAGTTTAAAGTTTAAAGTTCAGTATTTAATTGGGCTGTCAATAATGCAAAAACAGGTCATTCTTTGATTTATATTCAGCTACAACTTATCTTTTCTTTTTTCACTCCATTCACTCTATTGTCCACGACGCGAACTGCTTTCCCATCCGTTTTTGGGATGTAGCCCGGTTCCACTAATTTTACAATTGGTTTTGCCAGCACTTCGTCACGAATTTGAGCTGTTATCATTTTAGTTAAATTATCCAAACGTCGGATGTCACCTTTAAACCATTCCTTTTTCACTTCTACTTCCACCACCATTTCATCGGTACCGTTAAGGGTTATCAACGTAATTAAATAGTCGGAGCCAACCTCAGGAATTTTCATCAAAACACCTTCAATTTGCATCGGGAATACATTACAACCTTTTATGATAAACATGTCATCCGATCTACCTGTTATTCGATCAATGCGTCGGTGTGTCCGGCCACATTCGCAATGTCCTGGAATAATTCGGGTAATGTCGCGGGTACGGTAGCGAATCAATGGCATCGACTGGCGATCAAGAGTGGTCATTACCAACTCGCCATATTCACCGTCAGCAACCGGCTCCAAAGTATCGGGATTTACAATTTCAACAATGAATGCATCTTCCCAAATGTGCAAGCCATTTTGGTATTCACATTCAAAAGCTACTCCCGGCCCATTCATTTCCGACAAACCAAAGGAATTAAAAGCACGTACACCAAACATTTCTTCAATACGTTTGCGCTGTGCATCGGTGTGAGGCTCGGCGCCAATTACCAGGGTTTTTAGCTTTGTATCTTTTTTCGGGTCGAGCCCGGCCGATTGAAATACTTCGTACAAACGCCCCAAATAACTTGGTATGGCGTGTGCTGCAGTAGTTTCGTAGTCCTGCATTAATTTAATCTGACGCAGACTGTTGCCTGCACCGGCAGGAATACTCAAGGCACCGAGGGTTTCAATTCCGTACTGAAATCCTAAACCTCCGGTAAAAAGTCCGTAGCCACAAATATTCTGGAAAACATCGGTATCACGAATTCCGGCACAAAATAAAGAGCGAGCCATTAAATTGGCCCACGAATTTAAGTCGTGACGATTGTGAAAAATGACAGTTGGATTTCCGGTTGTTCCACTGGAACTGTGTAAACGAATGATCTCCTTTTTAGGTAAGGTCAAAAATCCGTAAGGAAAATTTTCGCGCAAATCCTGTTTTGTTGTAAAAGGTAAATTCTGGATTTGAGCGATATCTTTTATATCACCTGATTCTATATTTTTTTGTTGAAAAAGATTCTTGTAATAAGGAGAACGAGCTGCATGTTCAATAGTAGCATTCAATCGTTCTACCTGTAATTTTTTAAGATCATCTTGAGCTAAAACCTCAAATTCCTCCTGCCAGTATTCTTTCCCCATTCTTTAAAAGTTGTACGTCAACATCAATAAAATTCTGTGGTTGGTTGCGTTTACTGTATCATCATACAATCCATCCGAGAAATCAAAATTCCCCGATCCATAATCAGCAGAATCCAACTCGTATTCGGCAACAAATCGTAAGTTTTTAATATTGTAAGCAAAATAAGGAGCCACACGATAAGTCTGTTTCATGGTTGGCATTAATCCAAGGGTTCTGGCTGCACCATCGAAGTTATGCAATTCATCTGAAGTTCCCATATTTACTGTTAAGCCGGTAAACAGCCCCACCTGAAATTCAGAACCATAAACAATATTAAACAGAGAATTGGATGTTGTATAATTTGTGTAGGTCATTGCTCCGGTAGCTTCGTTGTAATCATTAACACCATATCCACCCACCATACACATATTCGCTAAATTTTGTCCAAGTACTTCTTTGGCAAGAATGAATAACTTCCCCTTTTTGTAACCAAGGTACCCCATTGCTGCAAAACTGGTATTCAGTTCTTCGGTTTGGAATTTGCCATTGGTTCCTTCTGTAATATCAATGGGTTGAATAGCATTAAACTGGCCGGCCACTCCAATACTTACACCATTCGAGTTATAATATAGTCCGGCTACCAATTCCGGAATCTCTGCATTACGTTTTGCCAGATTTGAGCTGTTTGTGTTTGGCACAGCATAAAAACCTTTCGAAGCATATTGTTGCTCGTACAATGCCGTTAACGACAAAGTCATTGTTTTGCTCATTCGGTAATCGAAATCTACCTGTGGAGAACGGTTAAATGGATTGTATGGGCTACCGGTGTTTAAACCTCCTACTTGTGGAAAAAATGCGCCACTACCGTTCCACATCGGGTGCCATGTTTGCCCCACTACAAGTGATGATTTTTCCCAATCGAGTTTTACATAAGCTTTTCGCAATCGAAGTACTTCGGGATAGGCAGAAACAACACCCGCAAAATCAGTTTCGATGTTTGCCGAAGATTTGGCACCTAAAATTTCAGGGCCACTTATGTTCATTCCAAATCGTGTAGCCATGGCCGTATAACCACTAATGCCTTGTTTGTTAATATCATCTCCATTTGCATCCTGCCCTTTGTACAGTGGGAAAAGATAAAAATTATCTTGTGCAGCATTAACGCCTTTGTACGAATCGTGGTAATATTCGCTTCGTACAAATCCGTATAGCTGAATAGACGATTTTTTTGCTGTTACCTTGTTTTCATCTTGTGCAACAAGTAGACCGCTAAGAATGCATAGCACCCATGTAAGAGTTAGTATTTTTTTCATTTGAAAGATTGGTTTTTTTGAGTAAATAATGAATTGATTGTCCCGAAATGTAGTATTAACACTCCGGGAAAATAAAGACGTAATCTAAAAGGTTATAATATGTTGCTGTCTGTAACACGAAGATCAAAATTAATAAAATCTACAGCTCAATCAATTCCGAACTTATAAATTGTAAGCTCATGTATCTTATTTATTTTGATTTCAAACAAGAACTAGTTTATTACACGTTTTAGATTTCAATTTTGCAAAAAATTTGGTTCAATTTACGGGAACAGTAGCAGTGGCGAATTTTATTTGAAATGACATTGAAGCAGAAAATGCTGAGTTTTTCGATTAATCCTTAGCGAACGCTTTTACTTTTGCAACCATTAGCGTAATTCCAATTCCAAATACTCCGATTACAGCAAACGAATAACGTAATCCGAAAGCCTCCGAAATAAAACCAATAAGTGGTGGTCCCATTAAAAATCCAAGAAAACTTACGCTGGAAACAGTGGCTAATGCAATTCCGGTAGGAATATTGGGGTGCTTGCCTGCACTGCTGTATACCAATGGTACAATACTCGAAACGCCCACACCAACCATCATAAAACCAAGCGTACTACTTATTAAACCCGGAAATAAAACTGCAGTAAAAAGTCCTCCTGAAATTAAGGCACCCGAAATTTGCATCAATAGTTTTCTTCCCATTTTCAAAATCAGAATATCCGCTAAAAACCTTCCTGTTGCCATCATTATCATAAACGAGGTGTACCCTACAATTACCAACGATGATGGTGCACCCACCACATCTTTAAAATAAACACCACTCCAGTCGAACATGGCGCCTTCGCTGGCCATACTGAAAAAACCGATAATTCCGAGTTGTAAAAGTATTTTGTCCGGTTTCATAAAAAACTTACGTCGTGGCTGATCTTTTCTTTTTTCCAGTTCGCTGCGTACAAGAAATGGATAATTTCTTTGTACAATAATCCAGACAACCGCAATAATGACTACAAAATGCCAAAATGGACTTACTTTTAAGTTTATCAGAATCAAACCGATAAAAGCTCCTGTAAATCCTGCCAAACTCCATCCTCCATGAAACGAAGCCATAATTGGCCGCCCATATAATTGTTCGGCAGCAACACCTTGCGTATTAACCGAAATATTACACATGTTTCCGAAAACTCCAAAAAGAAATAAAGCAACTCCCAGCTGCCATCCGTGTTGCACCAATCCAATTGTGCTTAAAGCGATGGTATATGCGGGTAGTGAAAATTTTAAAACATTATGACTGCCAAAACGTGTAACCAGTTTTCCTGAAAAAGGCATCATTAGAAATTGCCCGACCGGAAGTGCAAAAAGAATACTCCCAAACATAGCGTCGTTTAAAAATAGAGCTGTTTTTATGTCGGGGATACGACTTGCCCACGATGAAAAACCCAGCCCCATACTAAAATAGACCATTGAAACGGCCATTCGTGTACGTTTCTTCTCCGTAGTAATTTTATGCTTTTCTTTTTTTTCTAGTGCAATTTCTGTCATAATCTGTTTATACAAAAGAGGCGCAAAATTATTAAAACATCGGCAAGTAAAACTTAATAGTTGAAAATAAAGGACTTTAGTTAATTAATTGGAAAATTTAGTAGAGCGCGACCATATAAACCGGGCAGAAAAAAACCGTTTTCTAATCTCAAGTAGAAAACGGTTTCGTTATCGATATTTTGTTTAATTTCTATTTATTTGCCAAAGCAAATTCGCGTCCGGCGCGAAATGCTTCAAGATTTAGATGTACAACGTCCTCTCCCTTTTTAGCGAAGACACGCTGAATACCAGCTTCAATTTTTTCGGGAGTTATCTGAATAAATGGCGTTGCAGCCCCCAACATTACCATGTTTGAAGCACGGCGGTTGCCAATATCTTTTGCAATGGTGTCGGCATCTAATGCAATACAGCGCGGCTGTTTTTTCAGCTCTGCCAAAATTTCCTCTTCGTTAGGATAATTGGGAATATTTTTAAAAGGCGTTGTATTGGTTACAATGTAACCACCTTCTTTTAAAAAAGGTAAGTATCGTAATGCTTCCATTGGTTCAACCGACAAAATAATTTCTGCTGTACCTTCAGGAATCAGGTCCGATGCCACTTCATCATCCGAGATACGAACATGCGAAACAACTGCCCCACCACGTTGACTCATACCATGTGTTTCGGCTTGTTTTAAATGCAAATTTTCGCGCAATGCTGCCTCTCCTAAAATAGAGGCAATGGATAAAATCCCTTGTCCGCCAACACCGGCTAATACTATATCTGTTTTCATTTTATTAAAATTAGTTGGAAGACCGAAGACCGAAGACCGAAGACCTGCTGGAAGCATAAAGTTGGAAGCTGGAAGTATAACCAACAACCTGTAACTTGTAACCTGCAACACGTAACGTTATCATTCTTTCAACCATCATTGCCTTCCTGATTATACGATTTAGCTATATTGCTTATTCGGGTTATCCTTCATTTTCTTTTCCTTTCGCATACGTTTGGCAGCGGCCTGAATACACTCGCGGCGGAATACAATTACCGAAACACCATTGTAAGCCAACTCTTCGTTAAAAGTTTCCACCATTTGTTCGTGGTACTTTTTAAGCGGAACAAGTACCCGAATATGATTTGGATTGACACCAACCCCCTGGCAAATAGTTTCCACCTTCCCCAAGGCCGAAGAATCCTGTCCCCCGGTCATTGAAACCGATTCGTTATCGGAAATCACCACAACAATGTTTGAACCATCGTTAACTGCATCTAACAATCCTGTCATTCCCGAATGTGTAAATGTTGAATCGCCAATAACAGCAACAGCAGGAATTAATCCGGCATCGGAAGCACCTTTTGCCATGGTAATTGAAGCTCCCATATCAACACATGAATAAATGCTTTTGTAAGGAGGAAGTGCCCCGAGCGTATAACAACCAATATCGGAAAATACACGTCCTTTGGTAAATACATCCAGTGCTTCATTTAAAGCTTTGTACATATCCTGGTGACCACATCCCTGACACAATGCAGGCGGACGATTTACAATTAGTTCAGGAATTTCTGCTCCCGTTAAAACTTCTTTTCCAAGAGCTTTAGCAACCAAATCGGCATTTAATTCCCCATCTCGCGGAAGTGCACCACTCAATCGGCCCGATACTTTAATGTCTTTTTTGAAAGCTGCTTTAACTGCTTCTTCCACCACCGGATAACCTTCTTCCAATACTAGAATCTCCTCACAATGTTTTTCCATCTTCGCCAACATCTTTTCAGGAATAGGATATTGTGTCAGTTTCATTATTGTATAAGGACAATCGCCATTGGGATAATTCTCCATTAAATAATTGTAGGCAATTCCACAGGCAATTATTCCAAAACTTCTGTCGGAACTTTTAGTGATTGAATTGTATTTCGACTTTTTAGCCGCTTTTTCAAACTCTTTTTGTTTCTCGAGCAAACCTTTGTAACGCCGGCGGGCATTAGCAGGCAATAGAACAAATTGACTTGGATCGGTTGGCAATTGCAATTCGTTGGATGACAAAACTTCGCTGCGTTCAACTCCGGCACGCGAGTGTGCCAAACGGGTTGTAATACGCACCATAACCGGCACCCCCAATTTTTCAGAAAGTCCGAAACCTTCGCGAACCATATCGTAGGCTTCTTGCTGATTACTGGGTTCCAACACCGGAATCATGGCAAATTTTGCATAAAAACGTGAATCCTGTTCGTTTTGCGAAGAATGCATCGACGGATCGTCGGCAACTGTCACAACCATACCTCCGTTAATACCGGTTATTGCTGAATTTACAAATGCATCGGCGGCAACATTTAGTCCCACATGTTTCATACAAACCATGGTACGTTTGCCGGCATACGACATTCCCAAAGCAGCTTCGTAGGCTGTTTTTTCGTTCGACGACCATTTGCTGCGAATTCCCAACTCTGCCGCCAACTCACTTTCTTGTATGAATTCAGTTATTTCGGTTGAAGGTGTTCCGGGATAAGCGTAAACGCCTGAAATACCACCATCGATAGCTCCCTGCCCAATGGCTTCAACACCTAAAAATAGATTTTTTTGCATTTTGGTTTATTTTTCGAAGCGAACAAAAGTATTAAAATGGCAATAAGATGCAATTAGAATTGTCATGTTTTACTATTTTTAAACAATTTCAATAAAACATACTTCCAGACGATAACTAGCTAATAAGTATCAACCTACAATCACCCAGCCCTCTTATTTAAACTCACTATAAACAATATTACACAATATCTGAAACATATCATTTTGTAACATCTGTTACAAAATAACGGTGTAAATTGAATGTTCTTTACGGCAGAATTTAGCTACAGAACAAAAACCGATTTTAATTATGCTGAAAAAACTACTTCCTCCACTTAAATGGAGATTACCGGTGTTAATTATTACGAGTATTCTTGTCGGACTCATCCTTTTCATTTTATATATCTCAAAAGCGCATTCCTATTTGTCCGATAATCCTGAAACGTGCACCAACTGCCATATTATGGCACCTCAATATGCCACATGGCAACACAGTTCTCACCGTGAGGTCGCACACTGTAACGACTGCCATGTTCCGCATAACAATGTTTTTAATAAATATTATTTTAAAGCAAAAGATGGTATGCGACACGCCACTATGTTTACGCTTCGTCTGGAGCCTCAGGTAATATTCATTCATGAAGCCGGACAGAAAGTAGTACATGATAATTGTATCCGATGTCATGAAAAACAAATTACCGATCCAAAGTTGGCCTCATCGGTTGAATCGCACCAGGCACACATGCAGGACCGACCTTGCTGGGAATGTCATCGCGAGATTCCGCATGGACGCGTAAATAGTATTTCCAGTGTACCCAATGCACAAGTACCATTACCTGAAAGTCCTGTTCCCGACTGGATAAAACAATATGTAAATAATAACTAAATACCGTATAGCTATGACCACAAAATCAAAATCAGGAAAAAGCCCCTTATTAAATTGGGGAATTTTTATTGCAACTGTTGTTGTTGTTTTTTTACTTGGCCTTCTGGCATCATCAATTCTTGAACGCAGAACAGAAGCTGCTTATGTAAATGTACCGAAAAACGAAATCAACCAGTTTGACCCTCGCAACGAAGTTTGGGGTGAAAACTATCCACGAGAGTTTCAGTCGTATTACGGCACTGCAGATACCACTTTCCAAAGCAAATACAACGGGAATGTAATGATCGACATGCTGGAAGTAGACCCACGACTTGTGGTACTTTGGGCTGGCTATGGTTTTTCGAAAGATTACAACCAGGGACGCGGACATTATTATGCCGTTAGCGACGTTCAGAATACACTTCGAACAGGTGCTCCAAAAACGAAAAAAGATGGGCCAATGCCATCCACTTGTATGACCTGCAAAAGTCCAGACGTTCCCCGTTTGATGAACCAACTGGGTGTTGCACAATTCTACACCGGAAAATGGGCTGAATTGGGTGCCGAAGTGGTTAATCCAATTGGCTGTGCCGATTGTCACGATGCCAAAACAATGAATTTACGCATTTCGCGTCCGGCTTTGGTGGAAGCATTCGAGCGTCAGGGGAAAGACATTACAAAAGCCAGCCACCAGGAAATGCGGAGTCTGGTTTGTGCCCAATGTCATGTGGAATATTATTTCAGCAAAACGACAGCTGAAGGAGCCAACTACCTTACTTTTCCGTGG
>JBFFMM010000030.1:0-20806 GCA_041554075.1 Draconibacterium sp.
CTCAGAATATTGCAGCATTGTTAATAAACGGTATTATTGCTGGCATAATGGTAGGAATCTTTGAGGAACTTGGTTGGACAGGATTTGTTATTCCTCGACTAAGTTTAAGATATAATATTCTTACGACCGGCCTAATAGTTGGTGTGCTTTGGGGATTATGGCATTTCATATTATTCTGGGAAAAGGATAGTTTTTTTAAACTACTCCCTCTATTTATTTTACTGGGGCGTCTTTTTGCTTGGTTACCACCTTTCAGAATTATTATGGTATGGGTTTACAATAGTACCGAGAGTCTACTGTTGACAGTACTAACACATGCTAGTTTAGTTTTCACAACAACAGTTATTGTTCCGATGACTTTGACAGGAAAAGATCTTTTAATCTGGTTAGGCATTTGGGGAGGTGTTCTATGGATAATGACTCTTATTATTCTAAGAATAATTCATAAAAAATCAGTGAAAGATGAACGGATAATTACCACTGAATGAATGGAATTTTGATTAAAATACTACAACACCTAATCGAGTAGCCTCTCCCCGCTAGCAAACACTAGCAGGGAGAGGCTCTCACACCACGACTTTTTACTATATAAAAAGTACGTACGCGAGCTTCGCTCCTTCCCTGCGCTATCGCTTGGGAACATATACGGAGGTTCGTTAAATTATAGGAAACAAAACCGTGTTCGGTTTAACTTGATTGTAAAGTTCCAAAAGAGAAATGTAACCACGCAATTTCAAACGCTCAACAGTATCCTTAAAGGATGCCATCTTTCTATTCAGAATATAAAAAGATGGCATCCCTTTGTTTGTAAAGCGGAAAGCCCGGCAGCCAGTAAATCCGCCAATGATTAATTGTTTGTTTAATCTTTTTGATGTTTCTGTGTGCTAAAGTTATTTTAAACAGCTTATTTAGGGCTGACCAACATTACAACAAACACCTTTTTCCATCCGGCAATAGGAGCCTGAATTTAAGAATGAATAGAACCAGCTTTTTCACGCAGTGAAACAGGTTCCTGCTTTCGAAGTACAACTAAAATTTCGGCTAAAATAGAAACGGCAATTTCGGAGGCAGTTTCAGCACCAAGGTTAATTCCAGCAGGTCCATGAATTTGATCTAAAAACTCGGTTGAAATAGTTGGATGATAATCAATTAACATGGATAAAACCCGCTCTCGCCGATTCACCGACCCCAACAGCCCAAGGTACGCCAGCTTACAATCTTTCAGCGCCATCAAATATTGTACATCTTTATTAAAACTGTGCGTCATTAAAACTACGGCCGTTTGTTCATCCAGCACCGATGTATCAATTGCATCAAATGCGGGTGAAATTAAATCACTTGCTCCAGGAAAATAATCACACGACTTCGATTCATCTGCTGAAGCAACAATTATTACTTCCCAACCCAACAATTTTGCAGACTGGCACAATTGAACAGCGTCGTGTTCAGCACCAAAAATGTACAATTGAAAAAGCGGATTAAACGATTGTGAAAAACATTCCTGATCGGCGATTTGATTACTATTAAACGAAGGATGGAGCGAATATGATTTTCCGTTTACATTGATTAAGGTTCCAATATTAGTATACTCACCCACATTGGAATAGTAGTAGGCATCCATTTTAAAATTTTGCCTGCTTTTTAGTACTTTATCAAAATCAGTTAAGAGTTCATTCGAGAGATGTACCGTTTCAATAAGAATGTGAATTATTCCTTCACATCCGATTCGCAAACGACCATCGTAGGTCATTATTTTTGCTTTACCGGTTTGAAATACTGTTTGTGCCTGCCGTTCAATTTCTTTTTCCACACATCCGCCACTTACAGCTCCTACTGAATCTCCATCCTCACTAATTACCATACGAACTCCGGGTCTTCGGTACGATGAACCTTTCAATGCAACTACCGAAACCAATACAGCCTTTTTACCCTGTTGTTGCCAATCGTGTAGTGTCTCGAACAAAAGTTTTATTTCGTGCGTCATTTTATCAGTTTACAGGTTTAGTTGCATACGAATGAATTAAACTTCAAACGTATTTTTAACAAAGGGTTGATGATAATAACGTTCGCCGGTGGCCTTGTACAAAGCATTTGCCATTGCCGCCATTACCGGAGGATAAGGTGGTTCTCCCAAACCGGTTGGATCGATGTTATTCTCAACAAAATGCACATCAATCTTTTTGGGTGCCTCCATATGACGAATCATACGATAACCATCGAAATTCTCCTGTTCGGGCTGGCCATTGTTAAAGGTCATTTCGCCATACATGGCAGTTCCAATTCCATCCACTACCGAACCTTCTACCATATTAACGGCTGCATCGGGATTAATCACAATACCACAGTCGATGGCATTGTAAACCCGGTCGATTTTAGGCTCTCCGTCTTCCATAGTCAAATCGAGCACCTGCGCGGCATAACTGTTATGACAGAAATACGCTGCCACACCCCTGTTTTTATTCGAAGTGTCACTTCCCCACCCCGATTTCTCACGCACCATTTCAAGAACTCCGGCATAGCGCGCCGCATCATAATCGTTACGTTCACCCACCGGATTTTCCTGTGCCCTTTTTAGCAAATCGAGGCGAAATTGGATTGGGTCCACTTTCATTTCTTCAGCCAGTTCATCGAGGAAAGATTGTTCGGCTGCAGCATTAAAATTAGAACCGGGTGCCCGCATTGCTCCCACACTTATATTGGATTCAACTGCCCAGCTTTCTGCCAGATAATTATCAACAGCACCTGCCGGAAAACGATTGGCATGCAAAGCATTCTCGGGAACACCTCCCATTTTTACATGAAATGCAATCAACTTATTATCCGCATCCAATGCAGCACGGTAAAGGGCGTGGTACATCGGACGATAAATTCCGAAGGTCATATCGTCTTCACGTGTGTAAACCAGTTTAACCGGCGCTTTCATTTTTTGTGTTATTACTGCCACCTCAGCCATAAAATGTCCGTACAAACGACGTCCAAATCCACCTCCCATACGAGTCATTTGCACATCTACTTTTTCAAGCGGCAAACCAAGTCGGGCGGCAACTGTTTTTTCCATGTATTCCGGACTTTGAATCGGACCTACCAAAACAGCACTGTCGGCTTTTACATCGGCAAAAAAGTTCATGGGCTCCATTGGATTGTGTGCCAAAAATGGAGCGGTGTAAGTACGTTCAATTATTCTTGCTGCATTTTTAAATGCCTCTTCCGGATTTCCGTCTCGTCGTTCAATTTTGCCCGGTTTTTCAGCCGCGGCCTTCATTTTTGCCTTGTGGTCTGCAGTACTTTCCAAACCGGCAGGAACCGTAACTTCCTGATCACTTCCCCAGCCTGCCATCATAAATTTCGATTCGCTGAAAGGTTCCCATTCTACGTTTAACATTAATTTAGCCATAAGTACTTCCCAGGTAGAATTACCAACAATCGCTACAAGTTCTGTAAACGAAGTTGTATCGGACCACTGGCGTTTATAATCGTCGTTATACGTTTTAACCGTAAAAACATCTCGAATTCCAGGCATATCTTTCACTTCATTCGGATCGTAGGATTTCAACTTCATTCCAAATGCAGGAGGATGAATAATCATAGCTATTAACATTCCATCCACTTTGTAATCTAAACCAAATAAAGGTTTTCCGGTAACAATTCCTTGTCCGTCAACATTCTTTTTCGAATTACCCACAATCTTAAAATCCTGAAGATCTTTTAACAGCACCTCTTCGGGAACAGTAATTTTCGAGGCAGCAGAAGCAAATTTGCCATAACCGGCTTTTTTGCCGCTGTTCTTATGAATAAGAACCCCGTTTTCGGTGGTCACTTCTTCCACAGCAACATTCCAGTCTTTGGCAGCAGCCTCGCATAACATTCTTCGTGCTGAAGCCCCGGCCATCCGCAGTCCGGGCCAGCTCGTCCGGATTGAATCGCTACCTCCTGCCAACTGCCTTACAAAAACAGCCGTATTAAGCGGAGCCTGTTCCACAATTACGTTTTTCCAGTCAACATCGAGTTCCTCAGCCACAATCATGGGCATCGACGTTTTTACGTTTTGACCAATTTCGGGATTGGGCGATAGAATGGTCACCACACCGTTTTCGCCAATCTTTAAATATCCATTTATCTCGAACCATTCATCGGGAATAACCAAACCTTTTGGCGTATCAACACTGCAAGCCGAAGCCAGCCAGCTAAAACCAATCATTAAGCCACCACCGGCTGCCAGTGAACTTTTTAGAAATGAACGTCTGTCGTATTTTGTTTTTACAATTGTCATGTTACCTGAATTTTGTTAACGATTGTTTTTTGAAAAAAGATTAAACCTTACACCATCCATTTTTCAGGAATTAGCAGCCGTTTTTATAGCTGTCTTGATTCGCGTGTAAGTTCCACAACGACAAATATTGCCGTGCATAGCCATTTCAATCTCCTCATCACTTGGATTTGGATTTTCGTTCAGAAGTGCCGCAGCAGTCATAATTTGTCCCGGCTGGCAATAGCCACACTGAGCGACATCGTTTTCAAGCCACGCTTTTTGTACCGGATGTTCGCCATTCTCTGAAAGCCCTTCGATGGTGGTAATTTCCTTGTCACCCACCGAATCGACAAAAGTGATGCACGAACGAACGGCCTTCCCGTCGAGATGGATGGTACAGGCACCACATTGCGCCATACCACAGCCGAATTTAGTTCCCACCAGATTTAAATGATCTCGAAGCACCCAAAGCATTGGAGTTGAAGGGTCAACATCAACCTGATGTTGCTTTCCGTTGATTTTAAGATTGTAAGCTGTCATAAAATTAAAAATGAAAGTATTAATTCAATTCTGTAATCACTTCTAAGTTAAGAGAATAACATTATTAATACAAATATTTAAGCGCTTTATTTAAATCGGATTTCTAAATTTTGTCGGATTTAATTATATGTGTTTCTTAAAAAAGTTTATAAATAAAATCACCGGTGTCCGATAAAAATAAAAGATCTGATAACAGATTGCTTCACTGCATTACCAATGACATCAAGTGTAAACAGTTCCGGTTTAAGGGAGGTTCATCTTTTCTAATTTAAATTTTGGAATTATAACAAAAATACTTTTACTTTGTATTTCAAAGTACTTTTGCAATGAATGAATCAGAAAAACTATTGGGTGAATTAAAAGACATTCGAGCTATTATGGAACGCTCAAGCCGTTTCCTCTCTCTTAGTGGATTATCGGGAATACTAATTGGTATTTATGCTTTAATTGGTGCCGGACTGGCCTATCGAATTGTTTACATTCAATTTCCAACAAGTTATCGTCAGGAATATGTAAACGAAGTACTATCTCAACTATTTGTTATTTCAGCAGTAGTACTCATTCTTTCATTAATAACCATCTTTTTACTCACCACAAAAAAAGCCAGAAAAGAAGCAAAACCAATCTGGGGACCGGGTTCAAAGTTATTATTGATCAACTTACTCATTCCCCTGATTACCGGAGCCATACTTATTTCTACCTTAACACTTCGTGGATACTATGGGATAATCAGTCCCTCCTTTCTTATTTTTTACGGTCTTGCACTGGTTAACGCAGCAAAATATACACGCCCCGAAATTTTGGGCCTGGGGATAGTTGAAATTCTACTTGGCCTCATTGCAGCCATCGTTCCGGGCTATGGTTTGTACCTTTGGGCAGTTGGATTTGGTATTGTTCACATTATTTATGGCGCCATTTATTTACGCCACGAAAGTAAAAATTCAAAATAGTGAAGAATCCTATTCAACATTTAAATAAAGCATTTGAAAATAAGGTACGGCTTGGAATTATGGCCGGACTAATGGTGAATTTGAAATTGAGTTTTAACGATTTAAAAGAATTATTGGAACTAACCGACGGCAACCTGGCCAGCCATTTAAAAGCACTTGAAAAGGAGGAATACATTGAGGTTAACAAATCGTTTATAGGGCGTAAACCCAATACAACATACAAAATTACAAACAACGGAAGAATGGCTTTCGAAACCCATTTAAAAGCATTGGAAGAATTAATCAATCAACAAAATATATCTACCCCGTTCACCGACGGATAATTTTTTTACCCTTACACTTTGTATTTCAAAGTTCTTTGTTGAATCAATTAAAATTAAAAATCATGAAAAAAGATCAAGAAAACTTGTTAGACAAAATCGGAATTAGTTTTCACCGGAAACTATCATTTAAATTATTTACAATTGGGATATTAGTTCTGCTACTGCTTATTCCCAAAATAATGATTCTTTCGCTTATTAACGAACGAAGTGCCAATGCTTCGGAGGCCATTCGCGAAGTGATGTCGAAATGGTCGAACGAGCAAATTATATCGGGCCCGGTTTTATGTATTCCTTATCAGGAAAAAGTATATAACGAAGACAAAGACAAATTCGAGGTTTTTATACACAAAGCCACATTCCTGCCCAAAACGATGAACATTGACGGAACTGTTAAACCGGAAAATCTTTACCGCAGTATTTACGACGTGGTTGTCTACCAATCGGAATTACAAATGGAAGGCAGCTTTGATTTTCCCGATTTTACGGAATTAAATATTGCGCCGGAAAATGTACTTTGGGAGCAAGCCGAAATAGTGCTTGCAATTGGTGATCTGAGAGGAATTAATGAGGCTGTTCACATAAACTGGTCGGGCAAAGAACTTACCTTTTCACCAGGATTAAAACATGAAGCGTTGGGAAACAGAGGAATCTCTACCAGAATTCCGGATTGGATCAATCGAGATTCATATAACTTCAAACTCAACTTAGGTTTAAAAGGCAGCGAAAGTATTCAATTCACTCCTGTAGGCGAAGAAACCAGGGTAACACTCACTTCGTCATGGAACGATCCGGGTTTTATAGGGAATTTTCTTCCGAACGAAAGAAACATTACCAAAGACGGTTTTACTGCCCGATGGAATGTTTTAGACTTTAACCGCAATTTTCCACAACAATGGACCAACAAAAATTCAGATACAGTAAATTCAATAGCTTTTCATCAATCCGATTTTGGAGTTCAACTGGTTTCAATGGCCAACCATTATCAGAAAAATACAAGAAGTGCCAAATATTCCATTCTTATCATTCTCATCGTATTTATTGTATTTTTTATGTACGAAGTATTTTCAAAAAGGCGCATTCATCCTTTCCAGTATATAATGGTAGGAAGTGCCTTAACGCTTTTTTACTTGCTATTACTTTCGTTTACCGAACACCTGGGATTTAATTATGCGTACTTAATTGCGGCAACTGCTGTAACCTTTTTGGTTTTTCTTTATTCCCGAACTTTTATGCCTAGTATAAAAAACTCAATTTCCATAGGTGCAGCTATTGCAGCGTGTTTTGGTTTTGTATTTATTCTTCTTCAGCTCGAATCGTTTGCCTTATTGGCGGGCAGTATTGGTTTGTTTGTTTTACTGGCAATATTAATGTACTACACGCGTAAAGTAAACTGGTACAATGAATGATTCATTTCGCCACCACCTTGCGTGGTGGCTGCTTTTTCAACTTATAAAATCACCCATTCTTATGAATTATTCAAGCACATCTTTCTCTCTCAAAAGCCGACTTCAAAGTTTTAAACATGCTTTTAACGGATTTAAAATTTTACTAATTGAAGAACACAATGCAAGAATTCATTTGTTTGCCGCGCTATTGGTAATTATTCTTTCCTTCTTGTTTGAGCTAAACAACACGGATTGGCTCTTTGTAATTTTCGCCATAACACTGGCAATTTCTGCTGAAATGGTAAATACCATTGTTGAAAACATTTGTGATTTTATTTCGCACGAAAAACATCCAGACATTAAAAAGATTAAAGACCTTTCGGCGGCCTTTGTGCTATTTACCGTTTTTACTTCCATTGTTGTTGCAGCCATTGTTTTTATACCCAAGTTGTAATTTTTCCGGCGAATAGACTTGAATTTAAAAGTAGCCAGTCTATATTTGCTGAAAATTCATAAGAATGACAAATTCGACAAAATATTTTCCTCAACTGCAAAATATTAACAAGGCAAAAATCAACCTCAACGATATTGTTTTACATACTCCGCTTCAAAAAAATCTGAATCTTTCGGATGAATTTGAAGCGAATATCCTTTTAAAACGAGAGGATTTGCAGGTAGTTCGTTCGTACAAGCTGCGTGGAGCGTATAACAAAATTGCACACCTTTCGAAACAAGAACTCGCTCAAGGAGTGGTTTGTGCCAGTGCAGGAAACCATGCACAGGGAGTTGCTTATTCGTGCAGAAAGCTGGACATTAAGGGCAAAATTTATATGCCTGCCACCACACCCAAACAAAAAATAAGACAGGTACAAATGTTTGGGAAAGAAAACGTTGAAGTAGTATTAATTGGCGACACGTATGACGATGCCTACAACTTAGCTCTGGAAGACAGCATAAAAACGGGAATGGCATTTATTCATCCCTTCGACGACCAGCAAATTATTGAAGGACAGGCAACGGTAGGTATTGAAATACTACAGGATTCGAAAGAACAAATCGACTTTATTTTTATTCCAATTGGTGGTGGAGGATTGGCAGCCGGAGTAGGTAGCTATTTCAAACAAATGAGTCCACACACCAAAATTATTGGAGTGGAACCTGCCGGTGCCCCTTCCATGAAAAAATCCATCGAGGCAGGGAAAGTAACTGAGCTCCAAAATATTGACAAATTTGTTGATGGTGCAGCCGTACAAAAAGTTGGCGAAATTACTTTTGAAATTTGCAAAGAAGTAATTGATAAAATTCTTCTGGTACCTGAAGGACGCATTTGCACAAAAATTTTGGAGTTGTACAATCAAGATGCCATTGTAATTGAACCTGCCGGAGCACTTTCCATTGCAGCGCTCGACTTTTACCGTGAAGAAATTAAGGGAAAAAATGTAGTTTGTATTGTAAGCGGAAGCAACAACGACATTACACGCACCGAAGAAATTAAGGAACGTTCGCTACTCTACGAAGGATTAAAACATTATTTTATTGTACGTTTTCCGCAACGTGCCGGTGCCTTGCGTACATTTGTTGATGTGGTTTTGGGACCAAGCGACGATGTTACCCACTTTGAATATTCGAAAAAAACCAACCGCGAAAAAGGCCCTGCCTTAATAGGAATTGAGGTTCAGAAAAAGGAAGATTTTAATGGTTTGGTTGAACGCATGGAAGAAAATGGGTTTATTTACGAATACATTAATGAAAAAGAGGACTTGTTCCGTTTACTGATATAATTATGAAGACCATACTTTCTTACTTACTTTCGCCAGTCTATTTGTTTGTATTTTTTATGGCGCTATTGATATTTCATCCCATTCAGGTTATTTGCCGATGGCTGGGTGGATATCATGCACGCAAAAAAGCAGTTGATATACTTAACTTTATTTTGGTGTACGGATTGACCATTTTGGGGTGCCGCATTCGTTTTAAAGGTTTCGATCAGCTGCCACAAAACCGTCCCTTTATTATTGTATCGAACCACCAAAATACGATGGATATTCCACCTATTGTAATCGGGTTCAGAAAACATCATCCAAAATATGTTTCTAAAATCGAACTGGGAAAAGGTATACCCAGTATTTCGTACAACCTGCGTCATGGAGGATCGGCATTAATCGACCGAAAAAATCCACGTCAATCGATTTCTGAAATTATGAAACTGGGGAAACACATTGAAAAAGAGAACTACTGTGCCAGCATTTTCCCAGAGGGCACACGCAGCAAAAGTGGTAAAGTAAAAAAATTCCAACATGCCGGAATTGCATCCTTGCTAAAATATGCACCATCAGCGGTAATTGTACCTTTTGTTATTGATGGCAATGCTGAATTGGGCAAACATGGAAACTTCCCACTTACTTTTGGCACCAAGCTAACTTATACGGTTTTACCTGCCATCGACCCCGCTGGCAGAGATCCCAAAGAACTTACTGCAGAAGTAGAAATGCTGATTAAAAAAGAACTGGGTCAATTGGACGAAACCTAATCTAAAAATAAATACCGATGAACATTGCTCCTTTTCAACTCGAACGTTATTTTGCAAAATACGAATTCAATACAAAATATTTATTGAGTTGTTCCGACTGTGAGCCTTTGCATTTATCCGGGCTTTTAAAAATGGCCAATCCTGAATCGTTGGAATTGTGGAACAATCTAAAACTGGCTTATACCGAATCTTCCGGTCATCCACTTTTGAAGAAGGAAATTGCAAAACTTTATACTTCAATTACACCCGACGACCTGAATGTTATGGTTCCCGAGGAGGCCATTTTTGTAACCATGAATTGTATCCTTGAAAAAGGCGATCATGTGGTAACTTCTTTCCCCGGGTATCAATCCTTGTACGAAATTGCCAATGCCATGGGATGCGAAGTCTCGAAGTGGCAACCTGATTATAAAAATGGCTGGCAATTTGATATTGAGAAGTTAAAAACCTTGCTTCGCCCGGACACAAAGCTACTGGTAGTTAATTTTCCGCACAACCCAAGTGGGGCTACTATTTCAAAAGTTGAATTCGACGAAATAATTGAACTTTGCCGGCAAAACAACACACTGCTTTTTTCTGATGAGATGTATCGTTATTTGGAATACAATCCAAATGACAGACTGCCTTCTGCTTCCGATCTATATGAAAATGCAATTTCACTTTTTGGCATGTCGAAAAGTTTTGCATTGCCCGGATTACGCATTGGTTGGTTATGTTCGAAAAATAAAAAACTAATGAATAAAATTGGAGCGTTTAAAGATTATACTACCATTTGCAACAATGCTCCAGGCGAAATTCTTTCCATAATTGCGCTTCAGAATAAACAGAAAATTTTAGATCGAAACCTTCAACTAATTTCAGATAATCTGCAAATTTTGGATTCGTTTTTTAAGAAGCACAACAACCTTTTTGAATGGCATAAACCACTTGCCGGCCCCATTTCGTTTCCAAAATTAAAAGCGAATATTACCGTTGACGAATTTTGCAAAACACTGGTGGAAGAAAACGAAACCATGGTTTTGCCTGCATCGGTATATGGTTTTCAAGGTAATTTTTTCAGAATAGGATTTGCACGAAAGGATTTAAATGAAGGGCTAATACAATTGGAAAATTTTGTAAATCGTCATACATTTGATTGATTCGATTAATAAGGAAACATGAAACAGTTTACAACATTCGTTTTTATCCTCTTCACCTACCTTTCATTTGGGCAACTTCGGTATACCGAAACAATTTTCGACAAATGCGACACACTAAAAGATGTGGAATTTGCCCAGACCGACTGGCTAAATAATATGGTGAGTTTATTGGCCGAATACAATGTTCATAGTGGCGAAAATAAATCGGAAACACGCCCCCTTTTTATGGATATTTACACTCCAAAAGACGATACTGTGAGTAAACGACCTGCCATTCTATTTGGTTTTTCAGGAGGATTTTTAAAAGGCTCGCGACACAACGAAGATATGATTGCTTTTTGCGATTCGTTTGCCCGGCGCGGTTATGTTACCGCAAACTACGATTACCGCATTGGAATGGGAGCCGACGTAAGTACTTTTTTTGGGATTCCTATCGCTGTTTCAGTTTCAGAAAAAAATGGTGCACGTACAGTTTATCGTGCCGTTCAGGATAGTCGCGCAGCCATTCGTTATTTAAAATCAAGGGCAAATGAATTTGGAATAGACACCACAAAAATATACATGGTTGGTAGCAGTGCCGGGGGATTTGTTGCCCTTCATAATTTGTACATGGACAAACCTTCTGAAATACCTGAATTTGCGTTACAAGCACCTTCGCTGGGGAACCTCGACACCGTTGGAGTACAAGGTTTCGATGGTCGGGCAAATGCAATTGTTTCGATGTGGGGTGCCCTGCAAACACCCGATTTAATTGAAGATGAACAACGACCGGCACTACTCATTCATGGCGAAGACGATGATGTGGTTTACTTTAAAAAAGGGATGCCGCTAAAAACACTAATTCCCGATTATGATGAAATAAACTTCGAAGTTCCTGAAACCTATGGAGGATATTGTATCGACACGACTTTAACCAATCGGAACATTCCACACAGCACCTATTTTGTACCCGATAAAAAACACGAGTTTTATGGTGTTCGCACAGGTAATTTTGGCGAAGATGGGCCAAATCAATATTGGGACACGGTACAATGGAAAATTTCTGATTTCCTGTTTGACATTTTTAAACCTGAGGCTGAGTTTGACTTTGATGTTCAGGAATTAACAGTAAGCTGTTCCGACATGACAGTAAACTCTACTTTTTCGGAATGGGACTTAGGCGACAATACGGTTGAAACCGGAAGTACGATATTACACACTTTTACTACACCAGGGTTCTACAAAATAAAACTTACCACATGCAATAGCAACATGGCATGCGACACCATTACTCAAAATATTAAAATAGGAAATGCAACAGATTATGAAACTGCGTTTGTAACACAAGTAAAAATTTATCCGAATCCTGTAAAATCTAAATTGAACATTGCAGGAGTTGAAGAGAACAGCCGCATCGAAATAATTGACATTTGGGGAAGAACTCAAAATTTAGTGGGGACGGCAAATCCTAGTACCATCGATGTTTCATCGCTACCTTCAGGAATTTACATAATTAAAATAGAAGCGTTTTCGGGAATTTTTATACAGAAGTTTCAAAAAGTAAACTAGTGGCAAACTTTCAGTAGTATAAAATGTTATAGTTTCCGTTCGCAAAACAAATACTTATGAAACAAGTTTTTACCTACCTCGCAATTATTGTACTACTTATATTTGTAGCCTTTTTTGTTTATACGCACAGTAGTATGGATAAATCATTGAGCCTGTCGGAAAAACCAAACGTAATCATCATTTTGGGCGACGACATTGGCTACTCCGATATTGGTCCTTATGGTTCCGAAATAAAAACACCCAATCTCGATCGTTTGGCCGACGAAGGAATTCGATTCTCGCAGTTTTACAATATGGCAAAATGCGAACCTTCCCGATCTACTCTTTTTACCGGCTTATATCAGGGGGGACACAATGCAATGAACGTAGCCCAAATCCTTAGGAAAGAGGGTTATTACGTGGTTCATTCAGGAAAAGAACACTGGATGAAATGGGCTCCGGAGCATGTTCGGGCCAAATATGTTTCCGACCAGTCGCTGACTTTCAAGGCAATGAGCGAATTTTTCGAGCCACCCTCAAAAAAGTGGACGAACCCTTTTATCCTGAATGGGAAAGAAGTAGGTGTAGATGAAATTTACCACGAAAAAGAACCCTTTTTCAAAACCGATGCACTAACCGACAATGCATTAAAATGGATTGAAAAACCAATTGATGAGGGGCAACCCTTTTTCTTGTTTCTGGGTTATGGAGCAGCGCATTATCCGCTTCAGGCACGCCCTGAAGATATTGCAAAATACCGCGGTTCCTATATGAAAGGTTGGGATAAAATCCGTGAGGAACGAATGAAACGTTTAATTGCCGGTGGTTATTTCCCGGAAGGGACACAGCTGAGTCCCCCCAGTTCAAACATCAATAAATTTCGTGGACACCCGGGAGGTGACGATGAAATTCGTGCAAAGATACCTTTGTACCGGCCATGGGAAACCTTAAACGAAAAGGAAAAAGATGACATGGATTTGGAAATGTCGGTGTTTGCAGCCATGGTTGATCGAATGGACCAAAATATTGGACGCTTGTTAAACTACCTCGATAAAAAAGGAATTGCCGACAACACCATTGTCATTTTCTTATCCGACAATGGCTCGTGCCCCTACGATAGCAACCGCGATTTTGATTATCCTCCCGGAGTTGCTGAAGGTTTCCGGACACTCTCGGCTGCCTGGGCAAATGCAGGAAACACTCCTTACAAATATTTTAAACAATACGGGCACGAAGGAGGAACACAAACCCACTTTATTTTGCGCTGGCCAAAAACAGTTAAAGCCGGTCAACTCACCCATCAGCAAGGACACATTGTTGATATCGCTCCTACCCTTATGGAAGCCACAAAAACCCATTTCCCTAAAAAATACGGCACCATAAAATGCCAGCCATTACAAGGAAATTCGTTGCTTCCCATTTTAAAAGGCGAACAACGTCCCAAACCCGAGTATTTTATGTCGGGCTGGACCGATAAATTCAGAATGTTCCGCCAGGGCGATTTCAAAATTGTTAAACTGAACAACGAAGATTGGGAATTGTATAACTTAAAAAATGACCCTACTGAGATTACCAATTTAGCCTCTGAGAACCCGGCGAAAGTTGAAGAGTTGGTAAAGAATTATAAGGTAAAGCAGGAGGAACTGAAGACGCAGGCTGAGAAATAAAAAGCCACCTGGCAAAAACAGGTGGCTTCAAATTATCTCGAATTCATTGATTCTATTCCTCCTCAGGAGATAAATATTTATATACAATTCCCGCTAAAATAGCCCCCACAATTGGTGCTACCCAAAATAACCACAACTGGCCGATTAATTCACCATTTCCGGTAAACAATGCCTGACTTGTACTACGTGCAGGATTTACCGAAGTATTGGTAACAGGAATACTTATTAAGTGAATCAAGGTTAAAGAAAGTCCGATGGCTACTCCCGCCAAGTATTTTGGAGCTTTCGAATGTGTTGATCCTAAAATTACAATTAAAAAGAAAAAGCTTAAAACCACTTCGATTACAAGAGCAGCAAGCATTCCATATCCATCGGGAGAGTAGGCACCGTAACCGTTTGAAGCGAAGTTTCCAATCTCAGCTCCGGGTTTTCCGGTGGCCACAATATACAAAACTCCCGCACCGGCAAGAGCTCCCAACATTTGAGCAACAACATACGGAATTAGATTTTTGACATCAAACCGACCGCCAATCCACAAGCCCACTGAAACTGCCGGATTTAGGTGACACCCCGAAATATGTCCAATGGCATAAACCATGGTTAAAACAGTTAAACCAAATGCCAGCGAAACGCCAACAAAGCCAATTCCCAACTCAGGATAACCGGCTGCCAAAACCGCACTTCCACAACCACCCAGAACCAACCACATGGTTCCAAAAAATTCAGCAACTAGTTTTTTCATCTTTATTTGTTTAGTGTTAATCTATGTTCGACACTGTATGAGATTCTTGTTTTACAGAATCGTAGTTTACAATAATTTATGTAAGATAAAACATCCGGATAAAATATCCAATTCAGAATGATTCTAAGTATTATCTTTTCAAAACTATGACTTACCGCAACACCTTTAATCAAGTGAAAAATATCTTTGTCAGGTTCATGAAAAAAGATAATTTAGCGACTCTTATTCAAAATCTGGTTTAAAGTCGCGTACACTCATGAAAATCTTACAATTGAAACTTCACTGGCAAATATTAATTGCACTTGTTCTGGCAATCGTTTTTGGATATTTTGTTCCCAATGGAGTGGTTTATGTCGAGTGGATGGGGGAATTATTTCTTCGTGCTTTAAAAATGGTAATAATTCCCTTAATATTAAGTTCGATTATTAGCGGAGTTACCAGCATGGGAGAAGGAAGTAATTTGGGAAGACTCAGTCTAAAAACCTTACTATATTATTTGGGAACCAGTACCCTCGCCATTTTAACCGGATTAACTGTAGTAAACATTGTTAAACCCGGGGTAGGAATCGAACTCGGCTTTACCCAATCGGTAGAAGGACTTGCCGAAAAAGCAGGTTCGGTAAAAGATATTTTATACCGCCTTATTCCGGAAAATATTGTTGATGCCATGGCGCAGGGAAGCATTTTATCAGTGATCTTTTTTGCCATTGTTTTTGGGTATTTTATCACCCAGGTAGAGAGCAAATATAAAAAGTCACTTACTACATTCTTTGACGCTGTTTTTGCAGTAATGATGAAGGTAACTTTATTCATCATAAAATTTACTCCTCTCGGAATTTTTGGGATTGTAGCAAAAGAAGTAGCTCGAAACGCCGACCAATTAGCAGGCATTGCCGGCAGCCTTGCCATTTATAGTCTTTGCGTTGTAACCGGGTTGTTAATACATGCTTTTGTTCTACTGCCTTTAATTGTTCGTTTTATTGGTAAAGCAAAACCCTACAAACATTTTAACAATATGGCAACACCGCTGTTAACCGCATTCTCCACCTCATCATCGAGTGCAACCTTGCCACTTACCATGGAAGCCCTGGAAAATAAAAGTGGCGTTTCGAATAAAATAACAAGTTTTACCCTGCCTTTGGGAGCCACCATAAATATGGATGGAACTGCCCTGTACGAATGTGTAGCTGCCATGTTTATTGCACAAGCCTATGGTGTTGATTTATCGTTTGCACAACAAGCTTTAGTGGTTGTTACTGCGCTATTAGCTTCAATTGGTGCCGCCGGTATTCCAATGGCCGGTTTGGTAATGATTACGGTTGTGCTAACAGCAATTGGCCTACCCCTGGAAGGAATTGGTTTAATTTTGGCCGTTGATCGTATTTTAGACATGCTTCGTACCGCTGTAAACGTATGGAGCGACAGTTGTGGTGCGGTTACCGTTGCTCGTTCGGAAGGAGAAGAAACATTGGTGGGAATATAGAAAGGAGAATAGATCCGATCCTTTTAACTTATATAAATAAAGCTCGGATCTTTTCGCTTATCAATCTTTCACAAAATACAAACAAGGTGCTTTTGTCGACAAAACGACCTTTCGAATCTACCAAACAAGGGCATTAATCGGCAACCCACAAGTGGGCGAAATTATGTACTTATTGGCAGAATATCAGGTATTTATTCAAACAAAACACGTACAATTGTAAAAGAAAAGCATATCAACAAGATGAAGATTTTTAAGTACCGGCTACTCAACCATATTCTATTTTGGATTTTTATTTTTTCATTTTATACAGCTCCACGAGTTGTTGCTTATGGATTTACTGCGGAAGCTTTTATCAACTTTCTTTATATTCCTCTCGATATACTTACGGTTTATTTTATTATCGAATATCTTATTCCACGATTTGTATTTCGCAATCGAAATTTATTGTTATTCGCATTAGGAGCGCTGGTGGCCATTGGTTTAAACATTGCCTGTTCGCATTACATCATGTTTACAATTCAGCCGCAACTGGGCTTTTGGATAATAAAAAAACCCTTGATTTACGAACTTTTCGAATGGCTTACCAACAGCTTTATGATTGTTGGAACAGCAACTGCCCTTAAGTTATTTAGTTACTCGTACAATATTCAACTAACCAAATCAGAATTGGAAAGAAAAACGGTTCAGTCGGAGTTGGGAATTTTGCGTTCTCAGGTTAATCCACACTTTCTTTTTAACGTTCTGAATAATATTGATGCGCTAATTTATGAAGACAAGGAAAAAGCTTCAAACGCCATTGTTTTGCTTTCGAAAATTATGCGATACATGTTGCAGGAATCGACACACGAGATTGTAAAACTTGAAAAGGAAATAAATTATATTCAAGATTACCTCGAATTGGCCAAACTTAGTTTTAGCGATCCCGAATTTCTGAAGTTTCAACTGAATGGTTTTAGTAATGCCAACAATGTTCCTCCCCTGCTTTTTATTCCAATTATTGAAAATACAGTAAAACATTGCAACAAACAATCGGCATCGCCGGGTATTGAAATTGAATTTTCGATTGATAAAGAACACATTGTTCTCAAAACGTCAAACTATGTAAAACGAAACGATTTTAAATTGCCAAACAGCGGCACCGGTACCGGGTTAAAAAATGTAGAAAAACGACTAAAACTTCTATATCAGGAAAACTATGTATTTGATATCAACCGAAATATGGATAAATTTGAAGTATTCATAAAAGTTCCGCTTAAATACAATACAAAATGAAAATGAATTGCATAGCTGTTGACGATGAAGTTTTAGCCTTAAAAAAAATTCAGCGTTTTGCCGATAAAATCGACTATCTAAACCTACTCGGAACATTCGACAGTGCACTTTCAACTTTTTCATATTTACGCGAAAATCAGGTCGATCTTATTTTTTTAGATATTCAGATGGATGAGTTTACAGGTATTCAATTGCTTGAAACCTTAAAAAATCCGCCGTATGTAATTCTAACCACTGCCTTCGACGAATATGCACTTAAAGCCTACGAACTCGATGTGGTGGATTACCTTTTAAAACCTATCCCATTCGAGCGTTTTATAAAAGCGGTAGAAAAAGTATACGCGCGTTTTTTAAAAGACAACAGTCAAAATAAACCAATCCCACAATCAAACACTCAAAACACGCCAAGCGAGGAGGCCGATTATACTTTCATTAAATCCGGGAATAAAACAATGAAAGTATATTTTAACAAAATACTATACATTGAAGGACAACGCGATTACCTGCAAATACACACCGAAGACAATCGGATAATGACACTGCTGAATTTTAAAAAAATGCAGGAAATGCTCGATCCGCAAAAATTTGTTCGCGTTCACAAATCCTATATTATTGCCATCGACAAAATTGATTACATAGAAAACAACGCGATTAAAATCAAACAAAAACTAATTCCTGTAAGTAGCACTTATAAAGTTGCCTTTTACAATCTGTTAAATAAGAAGAACTTTATATAAGCATACCCAAGGTCAAATTATTTAACATTTTTTAGCCCCATATTATACGCTAAAAATGCTCTTCTTTTTATCATTTTTTTACTTTTGCAACTGTTTTTTCACCTACCGCTAAGGAACTACTTTAGCGAGAATACAACATTTAATAACTAACAATTTTTATAAGATGAAATACAAAGTTCAAATTGTAATATTGTTTTCTGTTTTGTTCGGCCTTTCAAACTGTAAGAAAGCGGAGAACGATATACACTACAGTAAAAAGTATGTTAAGCAAATTAAGGAAGCGCGTAAAGAATTAGCAACTTTTTTATCCAGCAATTTTATTCCGGGAGCCTCGGTTGCAGTAATGAAAGATGGAGAACTGATTTATTCGGAAGGATTGGGTTATGCATCAAAAGATTTGGAAGTTAGAGCCAACCGCAAAACAAAATTCAGAATTGGTGACGGTTCCGAACTGTTCACGAACATTATATATCAAAAGTTAATAGAAGAAGGGCTGCTGCATCCCGATTCAAGTGTACAGCATTATTATCCCGAATTTCCGACAAAGAAATACAAACTCACACTGGAAAACCTGGCGCAAAAAACTTCAGGAATACGCGAAGCTACTTCAAGCGAAAGAGCGTGGCAGGCAATAAATGTTTCGCGCAAAAAGGGACTCGATCCGATTAAAGATGAACCTTTACTTGCACCACCGGGACTTTACCAAAACAAAAGTATGTACAACTACAATTTATTAGGAGTAGTAATGGAAGAAGCCACAAAAATGAATTTTTACAAGTTGCTTGATCATTACATTACCGACACCTTGAATTTAACCAATACAACGGTTGATAATCCGCTGATAACCATTAAAGACCGAAGCAATTTTTTTGATCAAAACTACATTGCCCAAGTGGTAAATGCATCAACAATTGACCTGCGTTATCGAGCAGCTTCCAATGGAATTCTTTCGAATGCTGAAGACATGGTAAAGTTTGCATCAAGCATTTTAAATTCCGATTACCTATCAGAAGAAACGAAAGAAAACCTTTGGGAACCCATACCTCTTTATAACGATATTCCGTCACAAGTTTCGAACGGTTGGATGTTATTAATTGACAACCGGGGTCGTAAAATATATGGCAATACAAGCTCGGTGCATGGAGGAAGTTCTTCTATTATTATGTATCCTGAAAAGAATTTAATAGTTGCATTTGTTAGCAACCTCACAGGATCGATGGATAAAACCCCGGTATTTGAAATTGCCATGCATTTTTTACCTGAAGAAAAAGACGAAGCAAACAAAGAATAGAAATACTTGAGAAGATCGAGACTCGTTTGATAAGGGTTTCTGTAAAAAGTTTTACTTTAGAGAATTAAATAAAACGTTTATGGAGACCCTTATTATTTTAGGCGTAATTTTAGGATTGACAGGTGGAGTTTTTGCCACCTCGTATTTTTATAAAAATCAAAACGAAAAACACCTCAAAAGCCAATCGGTTATATTACTAGAGAAAATAAAACAGGTTTGCAAATTGATTACCGTGGAAGGTGAGTTCTCTGAGATTTTTACGCACCGCGATGAAAAAAGCCTTTTTTTCAAACTCTTTCAAACCGAAAAAAAGGCCTTGCTAATAGTGAAAGCAAAAGTGATGATTGGTTTTGATTTAACAAAAATAAACTTCGAATTAAATAGCACCAACAAACAAATTACTCTTTCGCAATTTCCTGAACCCGAAATACTTAGTATTGATAGCGACCTTGAATATTACGACATTCAGAAAGGTATTATTAATAAATTCTCGGAAATCGACTTAACCAATCTCAATAAAAGGTCAAAAGAATTTATTCGCGAAAAAGTGGAAAGTAGTCACTTAGTACTTATTGCAAAAAACCAGGCCAACGATACCGTTTCTCTTATTCGACAATTGATTGAATCGGTGGGATGGGAACTGGTATCGGAAAACGTAGCAATTACCGAAGAAGAAAAAGACAAACTGCTACAATAAAAGCACATATGACATTCTACTAATTTACTTTAGAACTAAATATTAACCTGAATTCGATTTAAAATATGTCCACAGCTTTCGCTATTTTTAGTCAGAAATTTTCTTTATTTTTTGAAGGATTATCGGGATAATCCGAGAAAAGTAAAGGAAGTTTATGGGAAAAAGAGCAAAGTCAATATGAAAAGTCATACTTGCGCCATCTTTGTCCCAAAAATCCTTTGAAATAACCCGCTATTCCTTCAGTATTTTCGAAACAAATCTAGTGCAATTCTGA
>JBFFMM010000031.1:0-20428 GCA_041554075.1 Draconibacterium sp.
CGTTCAACCAGAGATACAAGTATAATTTTACTGTAGCTATTTTAGATGGGATTTGGCTGTCGGAAATCTTTCGGATTACCACCCCTATTTGTGTTAATTATATTGCTATTTAGCTTTAAGAAAACGTGAAGATTATATCTACCAAACCAAGTCACAAGCTTCGGGTGGCATCCATTTTTTGTCTTTTCCTTCCCATTTCACATTGCACCCAATGGGATTGGTAGCCGCAATTGAAACTTCTTTCCCCGTCGTCAGCTCTTCTAAAACCCGATCAAGATCATTCACCGTAATTCTTAAACTATCCTTGGGATTATCCACTGCACGACCCGTATAAACCAACCGTCGTTTATCGTCAAAAACAAAAAAATGAGGGGTTCGCAAAGCTCCATAAGCCATTGCCACATCCTGGCTTTCATCGTGCAAATATTTCCACGGAAACTTGTGCTCCTTCATTCGTTCAACCATACTTTCAAAATTATCTTCTTGGTAGGTATTTTTGCTATTCGAATTTATGGCAACAAATTCTACTCCCATTTCCTTAAACTGTTCTGCGGTTTTTCGAGTCAGTTCATCGCTGTTTATAACATACGGACAATGATTACATGTAAAAAATAAAACCAGGTATTTCGTTTGGTTAAAACTTTCAAGCGAATAGTTATTCCCATCTGTTGCAGGTAAGTAAAAATCAATTGCTTGCGATCCTGTTTTTAATGTAAAAGCCATAACGAATGAATTTTGTTTAAAACTAAAAGACATTTCAGCCTTAAATTGTTTAAATGAATAGAAAATCTTTGACTATTTTTAGCCAATCTCACCTATCTAATTTGTCATTTCGACGAAGAATGAGGAGAAATCTATTTCAATATAAAAGATTTCTTAGTCGTACTTTCATAGAAATGACAACATTGTGGGTTATTAGAACATTTTATGATGAACAAAGAAGAAGCATTAAATAAAATCAAAGAACTACAAACAGAACTTTCCGAACACAACTATAAATACTACGTGTTAGCACAACCTGAAATCAGCGATTATGATTTCGACATGAAGCTAAAAGAACTGGAAAAACTGGAAAAAGAATTTGGAATAAATGACCCAAATTCGCCAACAAAACGTGTGGGTAGTGATTTAAGCAGCAACTTCGAGCAAGTAGAACATAAATATTCGATGCTCTCCCTTTCGAACGCTTATAGCGAAGATGAACTGCGGGATTTTGACACTCGAATAAAAAAGATAATCGAAACAGATGACTACGAATACGTGTGTGAATTAAAATTTGATGGTTCTTCCATTAGTCTCACCTACGAAAACGGAGAATTGGTTAGAGCTGTAACACGTGGCGATGGCGTAAAAGGCGATGATGTTACAACAAATGTGCGCACCATAAAATCCATTCCTTTAAAATTACGTGGAAACGATTACCCGCAGAGTTTTGAAATTCGGGGAGAAATATTAATGCCTTTCGAGGTTTTTAATTCCTTAAACGAAGAACTTGAAAAAGCCGGCGAACAACTACTTGCCAATCCACGAAACACGGCTGCCGGAACATTAAAAATGAAAAACTCGTCAATTGTTGCCTCGCGGAAACTCGATGCGTATTTGTATTACATGCTTGGCGATAATTTACCCGAAGACGGACACAAACAGAACCTGGATAAAGCCCGCGAATGGGGTTTTAAAATTTCGGATGCAATGCAGCTTTGCAAGAACCTGGATGAAGTTTTTGCCTACATAAAAAAATGGGACACCGAACGCCACAATCTGCCTGTTGCCACCGATGGAATTGTAATTAAAGTAAACTCAAAGAAAACTCAGGATAATTTAGGCTACACAGCCAAATCGCCGCGTTGGGCCATTGCCTATAAATTTAAAGCTGAAAGTGTTTCAACACTATTAAAATCAGTTTCGTACCAGGTAGGCAGAACCGGTGCAGTAACTCCTGTTGCCAATCTCGAACCTGTTCAAATTGCCGGAACCGTTGTAAAAAGGGCATCGCTGCATAACGCCGATATTATTCAAAACCTCGATTTGCACATAAACGATACTGTTTTTGTTGAAAAAGGAGGTGAGATAATTCCAAAAATTACCGGTGTTGATGAAACAAAACGGCACCCCATGTTTCAAGCCATTTCCTTTATAACAAATTGCCCCGAATGTGGAACCCAATTAATTCGCAGAGAAGGAGAAGCAGCTCATTACTGTCCCAACGAAGATGGTTGCCCACCTCAAATAAAGGGCAAGATGGAACACTTTGTTAGCCGCAAAGCAATGGACATTGATGGCATTGGACAGGAAACTATTGAGTTGCTTTACAACGAAGGATTAGCAAAAAATATTACCGATTTTTATCATCTAAAAAAAGAACAGCTTGAAAACCTGGAACGAATGGCAGAAAAATCGGCTCAACGTATTTTAGATGGTTTGGAAGTATCGAAAAAAGTTCCTTTTGAACGCGTACTATTCGCATTGGGAATACGTTTTGTGGGTGAAACGGTTGCCAAAACTTTGGTAAAAAAACTACACACAATCGAGAATATTCAGGCACAAACAGCTGAACAACTTACTGAAATTGATGAAATTGGCGGAAGAATTGCAGAAAGTGTGGTAGATTGGTTTTCGAAAGAAGAACATATTGAATTGATAAGAAACCTACAGGAACAAGGTTTGCAATTTGCAATTAGTGAAGACCAGTTGGAAGGACAAACCGACAAGCTTGCCGGACTTAACATCATCATCTCAGGAACATTTGAAAAACATTCGCGCGATGAATTAAAAAAGATGATTGAAAAAAACGGTGGCAAAAATGTTGGATCGATTTCAAAAAAAACAAGTTACATGCTTGCCGGAAGTAACATTGGCCCCAGCAAATTAGAAAAAATTACAAAACTAGGAATACCAAAGATTTCAGAAGAAGACTTCCTGGATATGTTGAAATAAATAAAATGATAAAAGTACAAATGATAAAAAATACATTCATTCTCTTATTCCTGGTTCCCTTTTTTTGTCTTGGGCAAAACGATTTGCAATGGTCAGAAGACTATCAATTAACCGCTGAAGATTACCAGGCTCAGGCACCAAACACGGGTGCAATGCAAACTGTTGTGGGAAGCTTTTTTGTAGAATACGAGATGGGAGGTTTTAATTTAATAACCACGCGAAATTTAAATAAAAATGTAAGTTGCTATTTTCAAAAAGACGCTTCTTACTTTGACAAAGGTGATGCAGCTGGTACAAAACGTTTGCTCCGCTACCAACAACTTATTTTTAATTTGTATGAACTTCAGGCCCGTAATCTGCGAAAAAAGTTTTTTGAAGAACGATCGAGATTACTAACCAAGGGCCCGGCAACCTTGTACAAAGAAGTGGCGGCAGAACACACCCGAATACTGTCGGAAGTTGAAAGTGAAACGTTTCATGGGCAAAGTTCAGAAGTAATTACAAGGTGGCTTCACTGGACGGATGAAGAACTGGAAAAACGTTCGGATTTCTGCAAAACATGTACCCCAAAAAAGAAGAAAAAACAAAAATAGAAGTCAGTTAACTAATAAAGGTCCAATGGGATTTAAACAAAAATACGCTTACCGAAAGTTGGCAAAACTGATCGCCAACCAGAATCGAAATCCTGAAATTCCAAAAGTGGTAAAACATAGCAAAGTTGGAGTTATTTGGCAGCCTTCGGAAAAACCGGCAGTTCATTTTTTACGCGATTATTTTAATAAACAAGGAGCTATTTTTCGCGATTATTGTATTTTTGATACCGACTCAAATCCACCGATTGAAACAAATTCACTAACAGTGGTTGATCTAAATTGGTGGGGTATTCCCAAAGTCGATAAAGTGGGTGAATTCATAGAAATTAAATTCGATGTGTTGTTAAACATCGCACTGGAACCTAATTTTGCAGTTGACTACATAACTGCCCTCTCGAAAGCTAAATTTAAAATCGGTAGTTCGCCAAACGACGAAAATTATTTCGATCTTAATATTAAAATTGGAGAAAATCAAGACGCAATGTACCTTGCCAAGCAACAAATTTTCTATCTTGCGCAGCTAAATAAAAAATAGAATTGATGAGTCAGCTTTTTACAGGCGCAGGTGTAGCTTTAATTACACCTTTTACTACAAACAACCGGGTTGATTATAAGGCATTGGAAACAATAGTTGACAATCAGGTGAAGGGGAAAATGGATTATTTAGTTGCATTGGGCACCACAGCAGAAACAGCTACTTTATCCAAAGAAGAGAAATCGCAGGTAGTTGAAGTCATCAAAGATAAATCAGCAGGTCTTCCTGTGGTAGTTGGAATTGGAGGAAATGACACACACGGAATGTGCAAACAAATCGACAAATTCAATTTTGAAGGCGTTGATGGAATTTTGGTTGTAACACCTTACTATAACAAACCTTCGCAAGAAGGTATGTACCGTCACTATCTTGAAATTGCAAAAGCCAGCCCGGTTCCTATTATTTTGTACAATGTTCCGTCACGTACCGGAGTAAATCTTGAAGCAACCACAGTGGGCCGTTTGGCAGAAGCTTCGGATAAAATTGTTGCTGTAAAAGAAGCATCGGGCGAACATTCGCAAATGACAAAAATTGTAAAATATACACCCGATAATTTTACACTTATTTCAGGCGATGACTTGCTTGCACTTACCATTTCAGCAATTGGAGGGAAAGGAGTAATATCGGTAATGGCCAATGCTTTACCCGCGAAGATTAGTCAATTAATGCATTTTGCCTTAGATGGGAATTTAGAAGCAGCTCGTAAAATTCATTTCGAATTAATTGAAATATTCCAGTTACTTTTTAGAGAAGGTAATCCGGGCGGAGTTAAAGCACTAATGAACATTCAGGGGATTATTGAAAATAATTTGCGTTTGCCTTTGTACAAAATTAGCGATTCGCTGTACGACGAAATTAAAGCTGCTTATTTAAAGCTAAAATAAATCAACTCGTTTTTTTACTCAACCTTACTTAACTATTCTTGAAATAAATTAATTTTGAAGAATAGCTTATGCGAAAATTTCAGGTTAAATATTTATTCATCGTATTGTTTTCGTTTTTTATTTTGAGTGTAAAGGCTCAGACCGATCTTCGAATTGATTTTGGCGAAGTTGATTCTTCCGAAGTAGAACGACATCGACAATTTGAATATTACCAATTTGTAACTGGCTCCTTTGGCAGCGATTATCTTTTGGGTGACATCCAGCTTCCCCAATTTAATGCCGAACAAGAATACCGCGAACGTTACACCATAAACATGGAGCTTTTGCCGCTAAACAATTTTGTGTTTACCGGTTTGTCATCCGGTCCGTTTGGTGCTCACTCACCCTTTTACCATAACGGACAAATTCTTAGCCAGCAGGCGTTTCAAGTTAGCGACAAACTCATTATTGGAGGATTCAGTTATGGCGCCAATTCCCTGTACTCAGCTCCATTTCCCAACCAAAATTCCAGCTACTTCGACACTTATGGTTCAACCATGTTTTTGCAGTATAAAGTATCGAAAAACATTAAAATTGAAACCCGAGTAAGTGTTGGTCAAAATCAGGGACACGCTCCCGGTTTTTAACTTGATTCCTTCCATTAAAACCTTAACTTTATACTAACTTTAAACTCGAAACTCTTCCATGCTAACTGTTTACAAAGCTTCTGCAGGCTCCGGAAAAACTTTTCAACTAGTAGTTGAATACCTTAAACTAATACTTGAAAACCCATTCAACTACAAACATATTTTGGCGGTAACTTTTACAAACAAGGCTACCAACGAAATGAAAAGCCGGATTATGGAACAACTCTATCAACTGGCGAACAACGAAAAATCAGATTATATCGTCCCTTTGCAAAAAGGCAATAATTTATCGGAACAGTTCATCCGACAACGAGCAAAACAAGTACTAAAAAATATTCTGCACGATTACAATCGTTTTTCAATCAACACCATCGATTCATTTACTCAAAAAGTTATAAAATCGTTTAATCGGGAATTGGGAATCTCTCCAAACTTTACGGTTGAACTGGATAGCGATATTATTCTGGAAGAAGCAGTTGACAGAATATTTTCCAAAATAGGCGACGATAAAAATCTGTTAAAGTGGTTGCGCGAATATTCAAAAGAAAAAATTGAAACCAATAAAAGCCAACGTATCGACGACGACATAAAAAACCTTGGTAGAGAACTGTTTAAGGAAAGTTTTCAGGTGTTTTTTCCCGAAGAAGGTGAATCGGTTTACAAACGCGAAAACCTCACTGAATTTGCAAAAGAATTACGACAGATAAAAACCGGATTCGAGAATACCTTAAAGAAAAAAGGAGAAATTTTGTTTCAGCTTATTGCACAGAACGGATTTTCTGTTGACGACTTCACCTACAAAAAAACAGGAGTTGCCGGTTACATTCAAAACATTGCAAATGGAGACATTAAGGAACCCGGTGTCAGAGTTGAAGGCGCAAGCGTAGAAATTGAAAAATGGTACACTTCGAAACACAAACAGGCGATTGAAATCCACCAGCTGGTAGAAAGTAAACTTCAGCCCGGATTAATAGATTTACTAGAGTATTTCACTACAAATTTTGAACGATACAACACTACAATTGCCGTTTTTAGTCAAATCAGGATGCTAGGCATTTTAACCGATTTAAAAGAAGAAATACAACTACTTTTGAAGGAAAAGGGAATTCTTCAAATGTCGGATTCCAACCTTTTATTGAGCAAAATTATTGGACAAAGCGAATCGCCATTTGTGTACGAAAAAATTGGTAACTTTTACAAACATTTTATGCTCGACGAGTTTCAGGACACTTCGGGTTTACAGTGGAATAATTTTAAACCGCTCCTGATAAATTCGTTGGCTGAAGGACATAACAACCTGATTGTTGGCGACGTAAAACAGTCGATTTACCGCTGGCGCAGCAGCGACTGGAATATTCTGAATGAGCAACTCGATTCCGACTTTTCGCCTGCTCAAAAACAAGACTTTACGCTGGAAAAGAACTGGCGAAGCGATCGTAGTATCATCGATTTTAACAATGCTATTTTCGAAAATTTAAAAAACGCTTTTGAAGAGTATCTTTTTAGCAGAGTAGCAAACAACAAAGTTTCGTTAGAAAAATTCAAAAAAGTTTACGATTCCTACAAACAAGAACCGGGCAAAGCCGATTCCGAAAAAGTTGGATTTATACAAGCAAATTTTCTACCACGGGATGAGTTCCGCGACGAATCGACAAAACTGTTAATTGAACAGGTTAAACACCTACAAAACAAAGGTATAAAAGCCGAAGAAATTGTTATTCTGATTCGAAAAAACCGTGAAGGGACACAAATCATTGAGGAGTTTCTGGCTGCGGCAAAACTTCCTGAAAATAAGCAATACAATCTTTCGGTTCTCTCCAACGAGTCGTTATTTTTGCATGCATCGAAAGGAGTACTTTTTGTAATCGAAACGATTCAGCATTTGGTTGATCCCGACAATGATATTATCAAAGCTTCACTGTTGCACCTCTGGCTCAGTTGGCTAAAACCGGCATTACAAAAGCAGGGTATTCCAATCGATTCAAAAAATGGCCAAAACCTACTCGATTTTACCGACTACAGCAACTGGCATCTAGCCAGTGGTTTTAAAGAACAGTTTGTAACCGAATTGGGCGAAAAACTACAAACCGCAAAAGCCAAAGTGTTGTTGTCGTCGCTCGACGAAACAATAACTCAAATTTGTGCCCTGTTTGGATTGTTTCATTTCGAATCGGAATTACCATTTTTGCAAACATTGATCGACAAAGCCGGCGAACTAAAGACTTCGCTTTCTAACGATCTATCCAACCTGCTTTTCTGGTGGAAAGAAAAAGGCTATAAATCATCGGTAAATGTAAACGAAAAAGTGAATTCCATCCGTTTATTAACGGTACACAAATCGAAAGGACTGGAGTTTAAAGCAGTGCTACTTCCCTACCTCAACTGGGAAACCAGCTGGAGTGGAACAAATGCTCCAATACTATGGTGTAAATCAGAAAATGCACCTTTCAACCAATTTCCATTGTTACCCGTAAAAGCAGGAAAAAATATGGAAGCATCGGAGTTTGCACCCATTTATTTCAACGAAAAAGTGAACAATTACATCGATACGTTAAACCTGGTTTATGTGGCTTTTACACGCGCCAAGTCGGTATTAATACTAAATAGTCCGGAAGCTGTTGAAAGTAAATCAGGGAATTCAAGTACTGAAAAACCCATTGGTTACCTGTTGTTCAAGGCTCTGCAAAAACAATCTTTAAATGCACCCTTTAGTAATTGTTTGGATAAGGAAAAACAGGTTTTTGAATATGGTGTAATTCCGAAAAGTAAAACCGTTGAAGAAAAATCGAATTCGGAAACCATAAAAAGTTATCGGTTTAAGGATTTCAGCGAAAAAATAAAACTACGACTATCGGGAGAAGACTTTTTAGTGGAAGATGAAAAACATCATTCGGTAAAAAATATTGGAAAACTGGTACACGAAATTCTCTCTGAAATAGAAACTGATAAAGACATTAAAAAAGCTTGTTTAAAAGCTTTTTTTGATGGGAAAATTGACCAGAATGAATTGGAAGAAATTCAGCAAACCTTAAAAGAAAATTTTCAATTGGAAGAAGTTCAGCACTGGTTTGATGGTTCGTATCGGGTTTTAAATGAGCGTGATTTATTAACACAAAACCAGCTTCTTCGCCCCGATCGGATTATGGTTTCAGGAAAACAAGCCATTGTAGTTGATTACAAAACCGGTGAAAAACACAACAAATACAATAAACAAGTGCAACGCTACTCCGAGACATTAGTAAATACCGGATTTGAGAATGTTAAAGGATTCATTTGGTATTTAAATCAAAACGAAATTGAGTTAGTTGGAGAATTTGCCTCGAAGTAAGATATACTGCCATTATACAAACTAATCTGCCCAATTAAAACGTGTCTTTTTTCTTTTGAGCAAATTAGTGTGAAATATGGTATAGTTCACTTATTATTAACCATTTCGAACAATTAAGGACTCTCAGGTGTTTATTATACATTAATCTTAAACTATTCGAAAATGGAAAGAAAAGAATTTATTAAGAAATTTGCGGTAGGCGGAAGTATTCTTTTGACAGCTCCGGTATTATTTAACTCATGCTCCGATGATGGAGATGACATGGAACCCAACAACCCCGACAATCCAAATGAAATTATTATTGATTTAAGCGCATCATCAAGTGCAGCTTTAGGCACAGTTGGCGGTTTTATTTACTCGGGGAGCTTAATTGTATTCCGAACCGGAGATACCAGCTATGTTGCTTTATCGAAAAAATGTACTCACCAGGGTTGTGATGTTGAATACAACCACGCTGCAGGCAATGTTCCATGTCCTTGTCATGGTTCGCAATATACGACAGCGGGTATAGTAACACAGGGACCTGCAACAAATAATTTAACCAAGTACAACGTTGTGAAATCGGGAAATACACTAAAAATAACTTAACCTCAAAGAAATTTAGTTGCTTTCAATTACCTGTCCTTTCTCGCGGTACAAATCAACTTTACCGTCGAGTAATATTGCAATAACAGTAACTTGTTCGTCCAGTACTTTTTCAGGGACATCGATATAAACAATACCGGGAACCGAACTCCAGTATTGTTTCATTTTAATATCCCAGTTTAGTTTGGTTCCGTTACCAACTACCCACATGCGGTTAATTTTATTTTTTATGCCCTTTAAAATCAAGGGCCCATTTGGTTTGTGCGGAACAAACAAATACAAAATATCACCACTTTTATTGAGCGCTGTTGGTCCGTAATAATGCTCAAAAGGAATTCCGGTGCGAGTTCCAAAAATAGCCTCATCGTGTTTATTCGTCCAGCGTCCAAGTTCTTTCAAAATGGCGACCTGCTCTTCCGGGATGGTTCCATCGGGTTTTGGACCAATATCCAGTAATAGATTTCCTCCTTTATTGATACAATCCACCAAAATACGAATTACCTGATTGGGTGTTTTGTAATTGTGATCGTTGTGCTGATAGCCCCAACTGTCGTTCATGGTCATACACAACTCCCAGTAGCGGTTGTCCGGACGAGTAATTGGTAAGCCCTGCTCTGGAGTTGCATAATCGCCATATCCCTGGATTCTACTGTTCAGAATTACATTCTTGTTCCATTTCCGTAAATCCTCACTTAATTCTTTTGCCTTCCATTTTTCAGCCGACTGTTCCCAATCGCCATCGAACCAAAATAAATCAGGCTTAAACTGTTTCGACAGTTCCTCCAGCTGGCAAAAATTAAAATCAACAAAACGACTCCAACGTACTGAATCGTTATCATAACGTTTTATCTCACGTGTTTTATTTGGATAGTCGGGGTGCGACCAATCGAGCAAAGAATAATATAATCCAACTTTCAAATTATTCTTACGAAGTTCATGCACAAAAGGCGATACCAAATCTCTGGCTGCTGGTGCTTTTTTTACCACACTTAAGTCGCCACATTTTGTATCCCAAAGTGCCACACCGTCGTGGTGTTTTGTTGTTAATACCGAGTATTTAGCTCCACTTTCAGCAATTAACCTTGCCCAGGCAGCCGCATCGTAATTTTTGGCAGTAAAACCATCCAGTTGTTTCATATAATCATCATACGAAATGTAATCGTTAAAAAACGACCAGCTTTCGTCAATTCCATTTACAGAATATATTCCCCAGTGAATAAAAATTCCAAGTTTGGCGTCCTCAAACCACTGCATTTGTTTCTCTTTTTCTTTTTCAATTTCCTGAGCAAAAACATGAAACACCAACATACAACTCAACATGAACACGACTAATTTTTTCATACCTTTATAATAAGATTACTTTTATATTGCAAACTTTTACAATTATTTTCAAAAGTAAAATATTCTGGCAATATATTCAATTACTAAAAGATTCCATTTTCTTTGTAATATATTCACCTGATGATCGATTAATAAAACCAAATAAGATGAAACAACTTATTCTCTTGCTCCTTGTCAGTTTACTTAGCTTTGCCTTTCAGCAAAAACGCGAAACTCAATCGCCTCAAAAAAAAGATCAATTTTCTTTTGTATTTATGACTGACATTCATTTAACGCGTGAAAAAAATGCAACAATAGGTTTTTTACAAGCCATTGATACAATAAATAAACTGGCTCCGGATTTTGTGTTAACCGGTGGTGATAATATTATGGATGCACTGGCCGTTTCGTATGCAGGTGCAGACAGTGCTTATACACTTTTCGAAGAAAACATTAAAAGCCTTAATATGCCCGTGCACAGCACTCTGGGAAATCATGAAGTTTTTGGCTTGTACGAAAAAAGCGGTGTTTCGCCCGACCATGAGCAATTCGGCAAGAAACTTTACGAAAATCGTTTGGAAAAACGGTATTATTCATTCGATTTTAAAAACTGGCATTTTGTTGTGCTTGATGGAATTGGATTTACTGAGGACCGCCACTATTATGGACATGTAGATGCCGAACAAATCGAGTGGTTGAAAGATGATTTAACAAAAGCAGGCAATAAACCCATTGTCGTAAGTACTCATATTCCTTTGCTGAGTGTTGGTTCTCAAATTATGCAGGGACCAACCGAAGCCATGAGCAATAAGGAAATTGTAACCAATGCCAACGAAGTAATTGAAATTCTGGAAAAATACAACACCAAAATTGTATTGCAAGGACACCTTCATTTTTTAGAAGAAATTAACTACAACGGGATACATTACATTACCGGCGGCGCAGTTTCGGCACAATGGTGGCAAGGCCCGCGTTTTGGTATGGAAGAAGGGTTTGTGAAGATTGATGTTTCGGGTGAAGATTTTACCTGGAAATACGTTGATTTTGGATGGGATGCTGTAAGCGAGTGAGCAAATGAGTAAAAAAGGGAGTGAGTAAATGAGTTCATGTGTTACATATTTATTCAGCCTTAATTCTTCTTTGTTTTTTTTACTAACTGTAAACCGTAAGTACTACTTTTCGCGAACCGCCATAGTTGCGAAATTCACAAAAATAGATTCCCTGCCAGGTTCCTAAATTTAAACGATGCCGGGTAATTGGAATTGTAATTTCAGCACCAACAACCGACGATTTTAAATGTGCCGGCATATCATCGCTGCCCTCGTAAGTATGAATATACACCGGATCATTTTCAGGAATCATTTTATTGATAAAACTCTCAAAATCGGTTCGCACCGAAGGATCGGCATTTTCGTTTAAAGTAATTCCGGCTGATGTGTGTTTTACTAAAATATGTAACAATCCTTTTTCGGGTAATTGAGGCAAATTGTCTTCAATTAATGAAGTAATCAAATGATAGCCGCGACCAAATCGTGGTAATGTTATTTCCTTTTGTTCAATCATAGAATTCTATCGGGTTAACCTACATAAATAAGCAATGCAATAAAAGCGATAATAATTATATAAGTAACTGGCTGACCGAAATTAACTGTCCAACCCAACATTCGGTTGACTTTTGGCACAATCACACGAGAATCTTTTGGATCGAAATAAAAAAGTCCCAACTTATACTTTTCCTCATTTGTATTCATTTTGCAATTTTCTTTAAGTAAGTAATACCTAACAAATGTACAAAGTAAATCATAGAAATCACTAACGAGTCTTTACTAACGAGTCTCTATTCAAGCTTAAAAAAAACACAGAAATTCCCTACTTTATCTTCCAAATTCGCTTATTCACCTTTTTTATTTCACTTCAATTCCATCAAATCACTACATTCATATCATATTTAAACACTTACACGCTATGAAAATTCTAGGTAACATTATTTGGTTAGTATTTGGCGGTTTTGCCATATTTTTAGAATACATGCTGGCAGGCCTGGCTCTTTGTATCACAATTGTTGGTATTCCTTTTGGTATTCAATCGTTTAAATTGGGGATACTTGCCTTGTGGCCTTTCGGGCAAAAAATAGAATACATGGATTATGCTCCCGGATGCCTGTCTACCATCATGAATATTTTATGGTTTTTTATTGGCGGAGTCTGGATCATGCTCACGCATATTTTATTCGGATTACTGCTGGGTATAACCATTATTGGTATCCCGTGGGCACGTCAGCATTTCAAAATGGCCTCGCTGGCTTTAACACCTTTTGGACGAAGATTGGTTTGAAAAATTCATATAAACACAGATAAACCTTGATTTATACAAACACCTTACAAATCAGCGTTTTTCTGTGTTCTGATTTTTTTGTGTCAAAACAAATTTCCATTACTTTTAAGCAGAAATACTTAAAGCTAAACCGATGAAATCGATACTGATTATTCTGCTTATTATTCCTTTCTTTTCTTTCGCTCAAAAGGCACAAACTCCTGAAGATGTTGTTGCGCTAATTAAAAAAAATGTAACCTGCCATTGGCAAAACGAAACCGTAGACACCTTTAAAACAGGCGATCCTAGATCGGAAATAAAAGGAATTGCCGTTTGTATGTTTGCCGATATGACCACATTACAACGTGCAGTTGAAATGGATTGTAATTTTATCATCACACACGAACCCATTTTTTACAGTCACCTCGATAAAACTGAAAGTTTGACCGAAGATGCAGTTTACAAAGCGAAAAGAAAATTTATTGAGGACAATAAATTAACCGTTTTTCGTTTTCACGATCATATCCACAGCACAAGTCCCGATGGAATTTACGAGGGAATGTTAAACAAACTGGGATGGAGAAAATATGCAGTAGACAACTCTCCTCTTTATTTCGAAATGCCAAAATCAAACCTATCCGATTTTGCTGAAAGCTTAAAAGAAAAACTTGATCTGGAAAGTGTCCGCCTGGTTGGTAATCCGGAAATGGAATTTACCAAAGTGGGACTAGCGGTTGGTGCTCCGGGAGGGCAACGCCACATACAAATGCTCCGTCAGAACAATGTGGAGGTAATGGTTGCCGGCGAAGCAACAGAGTGGGAAACCTACTCGTATGTAAACGATGCGGCTGCCCAAGGCAAAAACAAAGCTGTTCTTTTTCTGGGTCATGTAAAATCGGAAGAAGCCGGGATGGAATATTGTGCAGAATGGTTGCAAGGATTTGTTAAAAATACTCCCATTCATTTTATTGAAAACGAACTGAATTTTACGGAATTATAAATTACCATGGCTGAAACCTACTGGCTACTGATTGTTCTGGCTGTTTCGGTGCTGTTTATTATTTTGGGGACCACCAAATTAAAACTTCATCCGTTTATTGTACTGCTTTTGGCTTCGTATATAGCGGGTGCAATGGCCGGGCTTCCCATCGATAAAATTGCAGGTACCATTGCTACAGGTTTTGGGAATATAATGGCGTATATAGGAATTGTTATTATTCTGGGAACCATAATCGGAACCATACTGGAAAAATCGAATGCTGCCGTAAAATTGGCCGAGATTGTTTTAAAAGTAGTGGGAAAACGTTTTCCGGGATTGGCAATGGCAATTATTGGTTACCTTGTTTCCATTCCTGTTTTTTGCGATTCAGCATTTGTCATTCTTTCCTCTATCCGAAAATCGCTGGTGATAAAAACCGGCAAATCTTCGGTTGCACTTTCGCTGGCACTGGCAAGTGGACTGTATGCCACACACACCTTTGTACCTCCTACTCCGGGTCCCATTGCCGCTGCCGGAAATCTGGGCCTTGAAAATCAATTGGGACAAGTAATTTTATTTGGGTTGGTAGTTGCTGCTTTTGCCATGTTAATTGGTTACGCCTGGGCATCGTTTATTGGCCCAAAATACACAGTTCCTGAGGATCGACTCTTGGAAAGTAGTTCCGATTATTCGGACCTTCAACTTCCATCGGGAATAAAATCAGTGTTGCCTATTTTTGTTCCGATTGTACTAATTGCTTTGCGCTCGATAGCCACCTACCCCACTCAACCTTTTGGTGCGGGAACATTTTTTTCCCTTCTGAATTTTATTGGGCAACCTATAAATGCCTTGCTCGCCGGTTTGCTTTTATCGTTTTTGCTTTTCCCAAAATTTAACAAAGAAACACTAACCGGATGGATCGGTGATGGCATAACAGCTGCTGCCCCCATTCTTTTAATTACTGGAGCCGGCGGTGCTTTTGGTACCATTTTAAAAGAAACACAAATAGGTGATTCACTCGGGACACTTTTGTCAGGTTATGAGCTGGGAATTTTTCTTCCGTTTATAATTGCTGCAGCATTTAAAACCGCCCAAGGCTCGTCAACCGTCGCGTTGGTTGCAACATCTGCATTAATTGCCCCTTTGCTTTCTAGTATCGGGCTCGACTCTCTAAACGGAAAGGTTCTGGCTGTTATGGCAACCGGCGCCGGTGCCATGACCATTTCGCATGCCAACGACAGCTTTTTTTGGGTAGTTACACAATTCTCGGGTATGGATGTAAAAACCGGATACCGGACTCAAACCACAGCAACACTTATTCAGGGAATTGGCTCAATGATAGTAGTTTATGTTTTAAGTATATTCTTCTTATGAAAAAAACATTTTATCTAATTATAGCGATTACATTACTTGTTTCGTGTACGAATTCCTCTAAAAAAAAGAGTACCGAACCACCTTCCATTGATAACTTTATTATTATTTCAAGAGCAGATTATGCCCATAAATTGTATGGATTTTGGCTTGGAGAATGTATTGCCAACTGGACAGGGCTGGTAACCGAAATGGATAAGATAGGCAATGTTGGTGAACCCAAAACAGGTGATTTCTATACCCGCGATGATTGGGGCAAACCCGACCAACCCAGTATTTGGGGAGAAGGAATTCCCAGCAATTTATCCGCAAATATTGATTTTGTACTTCGGGATGAAAACGAAGTTTGGGGCGCCGACGATGATACCGACATTGAATACATGTACCAATATTTATTATTCACCAATCAAACCAGTATTTTAACTGCTGAACAAATTCAAAAAGGATGGCTAAAACATATTAAACCGGAAGAAGAAAATTACCTATGGGTCTCGAACCAAAAAGCTTTCGATTTAATGAAGGAGGGAATGCTTCCACCCGAAACCAGCGCCCCCGAAAATAATCCCGAATTTGAAATGATAGATGCCCAGTTAACCACCGAAATATTTGGACTTTTTGCACCTGCACGACCCGATGTTGCTTTAAAAATGGCTTATCTTCCTATTCGGACAACCGCGCGTGAAAATGCTGCATGGATCTCTGAATTTTATGTGGTTATGCATGCGCTGGCACCAGCAGTTGATAAAACAGCTTCGTCAAAAGAGCAAATTATGTCGATGGCAAACCAGGCCCGCTCGCACTTACCCAATGAATCGTATTCAGCTAAAATGTATGATTTTGTTTTAAGCCGCTATCATCAAGATATTCCATGGGAACAAACCCGCGACGAGATTTACGAACGTTACCAGGTAAACGAAGAAGATGGCTATAACATAACTTCAGAGAACCGCTATTGCAACGGTTGTTTTGCTGCCGGAATTAATTTTGCAGCCAGTTTGGTGAGTCTATTTTATGGCGAAGGCGACATTAAAGAAACCATAAAAATTGGAGTTTTGGCTGGTTGGGATTCCGACAATCCCACCGCAACCTGGGGTGGAATGTTGGGTTTTATGCTTGGTAAAGATGGCATAGAGCAAGCTTTCGGAAGAACATTCTCTGATAAATTTAATATTCACCGCACGCGCCAAAATTTCCCCAATGGTGGAATCGACACTTTTGAAAACATGGCACAAACCGGCCTGTCAATTATTGATCGTTCGGTAAAAGAAGAAATGGGTGGCACCGTTGATTTGGGAAAAGATGTATGGATCATTCCGATTTCTAGAGCTGAAATCAATCTTTCGGAGAAATAGCCTATTTAATGCAAACAGAAGAATTAGAATGTCAACTGAAGCTGAAAACCCATTACAGTTTTTGAACCGGCATCGAAAGCTGGCAGCGGCACCAACGAAGAATTAATTTCAACTTTATGTTTTGTTTCATAGCCTAAAACATCTGTTATTTCATTTACTGGATCCATTAAAATTAATGAAGTAACGCCAAGAAACCGGGACTGTAGAATCCGTTTATCGTTACGAACGATTTCGCCCTTTAGCAAATAAAAACACTCGCCCAAAGCAGAACCGGTAACGGGTGTAACAATTAAATCCTGCCACGAAGGCACTTCCATAAACGCTTCAATTCCATATTCCCACATAAAAGTGGAAAGCACACCCGAATACAAAAACGACTCCCACCATGAAAAACCACTGCCCCGGGCACTCATATAATAAACTGCTCCTCCCCATGGGTGCATTATTCCGTTCATAAAAAAACAATCGCAATCTTTTACCGGACCAGCTTTTACATTGTACTTCCAGCTTTGAAACCAGCCTTTTCCTTGTAATCCATCCTTGTCCCATTCCGAAAAACTTTCGGGGCACACCCACAACACTCCAAACTTCACCAGCGACATTCCCATATTTACTCCTGTATTAATAAGTAATCGTTTACCATCGCGGGCCGGATTATAAATAAACTCAGATTGAAAAGATGAATTACACAATACAGTTGAATCAGGAGGGTAAACATTCGGAATAAAATCATAAGTAGCTTGTGCAAACAACTGATGGGTGACAAAAGATAATACCACAACCCAAAATTTAGGAATACCGCTTGAGCTAATCATTTATACTACAAATTTAACAAAAACATACTACAAATTTCAGATTACATGTGCAGAAAATAAATGAACCAATTTCTCAGCTGTTCGTTGCATATTCTAATTGCAGCAACATTTAAACTATGACAGCCAACTCAATTGATGAAGTTATTGATCTGCTGGAAACTATTATTCAGCAAACTAAAAACGACAACGATAACTTAGGTTATTTTGCAGGACTGTATCAGGCTGTAACCATTACCGTAAAAGAAAAATTAAACACAGGCTATTTTGACAATGATGAAAGAATGGGGCGTTTGGATGTACTATTTGCCAACCGTTATTTTGAAGCATATTTCAATTACAAACAGGGCCAAGGTTGCACAAAATCGTGGCATAAAACATTTGAACTCGCCAAAAACAATCGCCTTATTGTTTTACAACATTTGCTTTTGGGCATGAATGCCCACATCAATCTCGACCTTGGAATTGCTGCTTCCGAAGTTTCAACCACATTGAACATTGACGATTTAGAAGATGACTTTAAACGTATAAATACAATTCTGGCTTCGTTGGTTTTTGAAGTTCAACAGGACTTAATACAGATTTGGAAACCTTTGTTGTATATTTTAAAACTTGCAAATAAAGCAGATGATTTTCTGATTAATTTTAGCATGAAAATAGCACGTGATGGAGCCTGGAAATATGCCAGACACATGGTTGGCTTACAGGGCATGGAAAGAGAAACCGCAATAAAAGAGCGAGATGATAAAATTGCAGCGTTTGCAAATACAATCAACTTTAAATCGTGGTTTCTAAGATTAATCTTTCTAATTATCAGAATTGGTGAAAGAGGTTCTGTTTCATCCCGAATTCAAGACCTAAAAACAATATCAAAAGTTTAATAAAGTTTCTGGTTGTTGGCAATCCGGCAGGGATTGCAGCGGCACCCTGTTGAAGCAAACGACTATGTTTTGTTAGTGGGCGGAGGCTGACGAAGGAAGCCCACGTACCATTTTACAAAACAGGGAGTTTTTGAAACAGGTAAAGCGGAAAGCCCGGTTGCCGGCTTTAGGAAAGTAATCAGTCGCACTAGTAAGTTGGTAGTTATCAGTTTTACAAAAAAAAAAATGTTTTGTAATGTAATGCTTTTGTAAACCCCGCGTCTTAACTTTGAAAGATGCCTAAAAAAGGCGAACAAGAAACAAGAACAACAAATGGTTGCGAGGGATTTTAAAACAAGTGTATTACCGGTTAGCAAAAAGTTATTGCGCTTTGCAACACACTTTTTGAAAGATGAAGATCTGGCGCGCGACGTGGTTCAGGATGTGTTTTTGAAGCTTTGGCAAAAAAAGGAAACGTTGGAAGAAGTTGAAAACATTGAGGCTTTTGCCATGCGAATGACACGAAACCGTTGTCTGGATGTGATTAGAGCCAACAAAACAATTCCAATTGATGCTGAAACCGACCGGAAATTAAAAGAAAAGACGGTTGACGTTCATTCTAAAGTTGAATTAAGCGAATCGGCAAATCAGATTAAAATGCTGATAAACAAATTGCCTGATTTGCAACGAACGGTAATGCAACTGAGAGACATTGAGCAGCTTTCGTACGATGAAATTGCGGAAGCCACCGATTTGAAAGTGAATGCCATACGGGTTAATCTTTCAAGAGCACGAAAAAAAGTGCGTGATGAATTTTTAAAAATGAACAACGATGAAAACACAAGAAGTAAAATATTTACTGCAACGTTACTTTAACGGCGAAAGCACAGAAGAGGAAGAAAGAAGCCTTGAAGCTTATTTCCAATCGGGAGAAGTAGCTGAAGAAGTGTCTGAGTATGCCGAGTTTTTTGGTGGTATCTCTGAACTGGCAAACATTTCGAACGATGCCACCATTGAAGAAGATGTAATGGATTATATTCTGGAAAACGAACACCGCGAGAAAACAAAATACCGTTCGATGTGGAAAATGGTTACCGGAATTGCTGCATCGATTATAATTGTGTTAGGCAGTTTTTTAGTTTACCAGGAACAGCAAAAACCTTTCGACGACACCTTTAAAAATCCGGAAGAAGCGTATGCTTATGCAACACAAACCTTAGGATTTATATCAGGAAAATACAACAAGGGTTTAGCAGAGTTATCGAATTTTGACAAACTGGGTATAGCAAATAAGTCGATTAAAGCGGGGACAGCGCCAGTGGTTGATTTTTATAATGAAGTGAATAAAATTCAAGAAAGTGAGCATTCGCAAAGGCAGGATTCAGAAGTGGATAGCTTGTAGAGGGAAGAGAGTGATCAGTCGCAGTGTTCAGTATTCAGATATGAATAGTTTGTACGGAGCAAACAGAATGCGGAGGCTAAAAAGAAAGTGATCAGTTGCAGAAAACAATAAAGAAAAGATAGAGGCAAAAAGCTAGCAGCTAGCGGCTAGTAGCCACAAGAATAAAAAGAAAATACAAACAAATAAAAATTAGAAATCATGAAAAAGCTATTAGTAATCTTAGCAATTGTATTGCCAATGGCAGTGCTTGCACAAAAATCACCTGTCGATAAATTATTCGACAAATACGCCAATCAGAAAGGATTTACAACCGTAAATATTTCAGGAAAACTGCTGGGTTTTGCCAGCCAAATAGAAACGGGCGATAAAGAACTTGGAGATATGCTTTCAAGCTTAAATGGAATTCGGGTACTAACGGTTGAAGACGATGATCTAAACAAAACACTTGACTTTTACAAAGAACTGGAAGCCGATGGTTTTTTTAAAGACAACGACTTTGAAGTATTAATGGAAGTTACCGAAGATGACGAG
>JBFFMM010000032.1:0-20168 GCA_041554075.1 Draconibacterium sp.
AAAAACAACTGGAAAAATTAGAAAAATGACAAAACCACGAATACTCTGGACAGACGACGAAATAGATTTATTACGCGCACACATTATTTTTTTACAGGAAAAAGGTTACGAAGTTGAAACTGCTAACAATGGTTCGGATGCAGTGGACAAAGTAACAGAGAGTTATTTCGACATTATATTTTTAGATGAAAATATGCCGGGAATGACGGGGCTGGAAACACTGACAAAAATTAAAGCGGTTGCGCCAAACGTGCCGGTGGTAATGATTACCAAAAGTGAGGAAGAAAATATTATGGATGAGGCGGTGGGCGCAAAAATTGCCGATTACCTGATTAAACCGGTGAATCCGAAACAAATATTGTTGACCCTGAAAAAGAACATCGATCAGAAGCGACTGGTGACCGAGCAAACCACATCGAAATACCAAATGCAATTTGGGCAAATTGGGATGCAGATTAACGACCGCCTGACTTTTGAGGAATGGAAAGAAATATACAAAAAGTTGGTGTACTGGGAGCTGGAACTGAGCGATTCGGAAGATTCGGGCATGGATGAAGTGCTGACGATGCAAAAAAACGACGCCAACAATGCCTTTTTCAAATTTGTAAAAAACAATTACGAACATTGGTTTGCCGGTGACTTTGAAGACCGCCCGCTGATGTCGCCTGATATTTTTAAACACCGTGTTTTTCCGCACCTCAACGCCGGTAAAAAAACATTTGTATTGGTAATCGACAATTTGCGTTACGACCAGTGGCGTACCTTAAGTCCGGTGTTTAACGATTATTTCCGTACACAAAGTGAAGAGTTGTATTGTGGAATTTTACCCGCAGCCACCATGTATGCCCGTAATGCTATGTTTGCAGGTTTAATGCCTTCTGAAATTGAAAAGGTACACCCTGAGTTGTGGGAAGATGACGACAACGAAGGGCATAAAAACAGACACGAAGAGGCACTGTTAAATAAACAAATGGGACGTTTTGGGCGAAAAGAAAGTGTGTATTTTGAAAAAGCAACCGGAATAAAAAAAGACCGCTGGGTAAGCGACAATTTAAATAATATACTGGAAAACGATCTGTCGGTAATGGTGGTAAATTTTGTAGATATGATTTCGCATGCCCGCACCGAAATGGATATGATTCGCGAATTGGCCAACAACGAAAAGGCGTATCGTTCGCTTACTTTGAGTTGGTTTAAAAACTCATCGTTGCTGGAACTACTTAAAGGTTTGGCCGAGAACAACATTAAAGTGGTAGTTACTACCGATCACGGTGCCATCAGAGTGGATAATGCGGTAAAAATTATTGGCGACCGCGAAACCAATACCAACCTGCGTTATAAGTTGGGTAAAAACCTGAATTATAAATCGAAACATGTGTTTGAAGTGCGCGATCCGCGACGTATTTTCCTGCCCTCGCGAAATGTGAGCACCAGTTATGTATTTGCCTCGGGGAGCGACTTTTTTGCCTACCCCAACAATTACAACTACTACGCTAATTATTACAAAGACACTTTTCAGCATGGTGGAATTTCGATGGAGGAATTAATTATTCCGGTGATTACCCTGGAGCCTAAAACCTAGAAGAGACTGGTTGGTAGATTTAGCCTACTGGCTATAAGTAGCAAGTTACAAATCGCGAGCCAGGAGTATCTAGCTTCGTGCTTTCAACTCGATTATTTCTCGCAAAGCTGCTAATACACAACGTTTTTTTCTTCACTGCCAACTGTGACTGATCACTGCTCACATTCTTCTCCAGTTTATGTTGTTCTGCTAAGAATTCGTTTCAAGTTTGCTTTCCTATTTTTGCTTCCGGGCATCCGATACCATAATCAGTTTCGGTCTGCCCTCCTTTTGGTTTCCATCGACAAAAATAAAAGCACTTTTTGCTTAACAATACAGTACCTTTACTGTTATAGGAAGTAGTAAATTTAAGGGAAAAGAATCTGTATATTTTCACGGAACAGTACTATTTTAATTTATAATAAAATGAAGAAAATATTTCAAACACGAATTTATTCTACCAATGTAAATATTGGGCTTTTGATCCTGCGCTTAAGTGCCGGAGGTTTTATGCTTAGCCATGGTTATCCGAAACTGCAACGACTGTTGGCGGGTGATATGGGTTTTGGCGATCCACTGGGACTTGGCTCTGAAGTTTCGCTTATACTCGCTGTTTTTGCTGAATTTTTTTGTTCTATTTTGCTAATGCTTGGACTGGGAACCCGACTGGCAACCCTGCCGCTTATTGTTACCATGGCTGTGGCCGCTTTTATTGCACATGGCAGCGATCCTTTTGGCCGAAAAGAACTGGCGCTGATGTACCTGGTGAGTTATGTGGTGATTTTACTCAATGGTGCAGGCAAGTTTTCGCTGGATCAACTGATAGGAAAAAAACGTTAGGTAGACCCTACAAAATACAGGTATAAAAAAGACAATTTCAAAACCACCCGGGCATTTTAGTAGCAAAAAAAAGTGAGGAGGCTTAGGATTTGAACAAAAGCAGCATTAAATATTTGAAACCATTTGCGGTAAATGTTGTATATTTTATCAAAGAAATATAGAAAGATTCAGGATGTGTGAAAGCGTCCGGAAGAAGTAATTAAAAACCAAAATACAATGAGTTATTATTTTAGTCAGGAAGTAAACGGAAAAAGTTTCGACGAAGTAGTTGAGCTGGTAACCGCCGAATTAAAAACCGAAGGATTTGGCGTACTTACCGAAATTGATATTTCAGGAACTTTTAAAAAAAAGTTAGATGTTGATTTTAAGAAGTATAAAATTTTAGGTGCCTGCAATCCGCAGTTTGCTTATAAAGCCTTGAGTGCAGAAGATAAACTGGGGGTATTTCTTCCTTGTAATGTTGTGGTACAGGAAAACAAAAACGGCGCAGTTGAGGTGTCGGCTGTTGATCCGGTGGCCTCCATGGTGGCTGTAGAAAACAAAGAGCTGGGAAGTCTGGTTACTGAAGTACAGGAAAAATTAAAACGGGTAATAAAAAAGCTGAAATAGACCGCAGGTGAATTGGTTTGGTGTTCAGTTGGAGGCTAAACCTGTAGTTTGTTGTTAAAACCGACCTGCTCCCCTCGTTTCAAGGAGAAGAACAGGTCGTTTGGATGTTTTTTTTATCCCCACTCCGGAAACTGTGTCGTGTTTAAATCCAATGTGGCAATGGTTTTTAAATCCGTTTTATCCAGTTCAAAATCAAAAATATCTAGATTCTCAATCATGTGCGCTTTTTGCGAAGACCTTGGGATGGCAACAATACCCCTCTGGTAATGCCACCTTAAACAAACCTGGGCAATGCTTTTGTTGTGCTTTTTTCCAATGGCAGCAAGAGTTGAATTGCTGAAAATTTTGTTTCGACCTGCCGCAAAGGGAGACCAGGCTTCCATCTGCACACCGTTTTTCTTTAAATATTTATACGAAATGTGCTCCTGAAAGAAAACATGTGTTTCGATTTGATTAATTACAGGTTTTACTTTAGCATAGCTCATCAATTCTGCCAATTGGTTAGGATCAAAATTACTTATGCCAATGGCTCTGATTTTACCTGCCTCGTACAACTCTTCCATAGCTTTCCACGAACCTTTAACATCGCCACGGGGTCGGTGGATGAGGTACAGATCTAAATACTCCAGACCCAATTTATCCAACGATGTTTGATACGCCTTTTGGGTACTTTCATACCCAGCATCGTCAACCCAAAGTTTTGAGGTTACAAATAGTTCTTCCCTGTTCATACCACTCTTTTTAATCCCTGCTCCCACTTCCACTTCGTTTCCATAAATGTTGGCGGTATCAATAAGACGATAACCCACCGAAATGGCATCAAATACACATCGTTCTCCAAGATCTCCGGTTAGGGTATTGGTACCAAAACCAAGCATTGGCATTTTTATGCCGTTATTGAGTGTAACAGTAGGAATCGGATTTTTTGTTTGAAGAGATTTAAGCGCGCCAAATACCGTTTTTCCACCCAAGGGCAAAATAAAGGCAGACGCTGCAGCCATTGAAGCGGTTCGCAAAACGCGCGACGTTTTATTTCATTCGATTGATTTTTTGTCATCCTTTCAAATTTTGTTGGTTTCATTCAAATATAACATTTTTCAAAACTACCTGAATAATAGTATCATTTCTTTCGCACCAGCCAGCTTTCCTCCCTCTTCCCTGTATACATGCGACCCATCTGTTTCACAAGCCATGCAGGCTGAACACTGCGACAAGATGAAGAAATTTAATGGTTAATAGTCGTTGAGAAAAAAACAAACAACAGAAGAACAATTTTGCTTATGATACGTGCAGTAGTTCAAATTAATAGAATTGGACCATGACTCGCGCCTCGGCAAAGGTCAAGGTGATTAGATAAAACTACAGCACCACTCAACGTTATTTAAATAAGCAAAGTATAAAACGGTTCGTCGGAATAAAAGCACAGTTTAAATACTCAAAAGTACAGTACAACGATATTTATGTAACCGTTTTGAAAATAAAGCGTCAATTTTATACAAGTAAAAGTCGATATAAACATTAGAAAACCAGGATATATCGATGGTAAATTGTCAGAAAACAAATATAAGGAGCAGTGGATCGAGTCAGGATTCACTTCACAAAAACAAGCTATGAAACAAGTCTCGTGAGCCCGGGACAGATTAAACAATTTGAAATGAAAACAAAAAAATTAAACATGATGAAAACAAAACACGTTACCTTAATGATCGTGGCCCTTGTAGCATTTACAGTAAGTGCTATTGCCACCGAAATTCCAAAAATGAATGTTGTTACCCTTGATGAATCCAAAGCCTATATTGCGGCAGTTACCAGTCCGCAGTTTGCAGCAGAGGTATCGGTTGTTGCCAACGACGGTTCGGTCGTTTATTACAAAAGATCTAAAGCCGCCGATAACTTTAAATCGATATTGGATTTATCGCACCTGGAAGACGGAACCTACACCGTAAAATTACAAACCGGAAAAGTATCGACACAGCGCACTTTAGAAATAAACAAAGGCAAAGTGGCGGTAAAAAGAATGCAAGCCCAGTTGGATCCGGTTTTTTCATACAACGGAGATATGCTGAAGTTAAGCTACCTTAATGTTGGGCAGAAACATGTTAAAATGTCGGTATACGACGGAAGTCAATTGGTGTTTGAATCCAGACTTGGAAACAACTTCAATATTCAACGTGCATTCGATGTATCGAAGATGGTAAAAGGAGAATTCGAATTTGTACTTAGTGGAAACAACCAGTTTTACAGCTATATAATTAACCGCTAAATGTGTGTAATAAAAAAGGCTGGTTGCAATACCAGCCTTTTCTCAATTCAACCTAAACCTAAACCAAAAACCGAACCAAGTGCGTTCAGTCTTACTATCATTCTTATAAAAAATAGAACAATATTTTGCAACTAATGTTTAACGGAATATTTATTTTTTTGAACAATCCGACCTTGTAAGTAGGAAAATTAAAAATCGAACTTAAAAACAAATATTTAAGCCAAATAAACCTGCTGAAAAGTGGAGAATTAAACTCTTACAACTTCAAAATAAAAGATTCGAGGGCCATAATTTCCACATTCATAAATCCAATTCCATTTTTAACCTCTAACTCAAAATTATGTTTGCCTGATAGTTGGTCTTTCAGTTCATACACACCATTTTTTAAGTCCAGCGCCTGTACTGTTTCGTCATCCAATTTTAACTGAAAATTATGTTCTGTTTCGTCAAAGTTGCTTACAATTACCAAGCAGTCATCGCCTTGCCAGCGCACAAAAGAGAATACTTTGTCGTTATAATCTTCGGTATTTTTTCTGTTGTACGAATGTAATTCTCTGTATTCTCCCATTAGTGCTGATGACTGGGAAGAAAAGCTTAACAGTGTTTTATAGAAATCGTTCAGTTCTTTTTCTGCAAGGGTGGATTGTCCCGCATCGAATTTGCCATTGTTCATCCAGCGCTGATGTGCCGGCACCCCGCAATAATCATAAATAGAAGTACGCGTTTCGTCGCCAAAACCCATATCATCATCGCCGGGTTCGCCAACATTTTGCCCAAAATAAAGCATGGTTGGCGAAGTAGTTAAACAAGTTGAAACCACCATTGCAGGCTTTCCTTTTTCGGCACTACCGGCAAAATCTTTGCTGGCAATTCTTTGCTCGTCGTGGTTTTCAAGAAAATGCAACATGTGGTGCTCAATGTCTGCCAAATCATCGTAAATAGCAGGCAAATTATCAGTACTTCCATGTCCCTGCATAATGTGTTTTAAGGTATCGTAAAGCTCCACTTTGTCGTACAAGTAATCCATTTTCCCTTTGTGAATATAATCGCGGTATAAGCTTGGATTGTATACTTCAGCCAGCAGAAAAGCATTCGGATTTTTCATTTTCAAAGCTGAATTCATGTAACTCCAGAATTCAACCGGAACCATTTCTGCCATATCGTAACGAAAACCATCAACACCTTTATCCATCCAATAAAGGGCAATGTCTAAGAACTTCTTCCATGAGTCGGGAACTTCCTTACTCTGCCAAAATTCGTAATGTGTTTTGTAATCTTTCTTATCATATCCTTGTGGTAACAAATCAAAATCGTAACTCCCATCGGGTTTAACGCCGTAATTCACTTTTACGGTTTCGTACCAATCGTAAAAATTCGGCTGTGCCAAACGCGAACCATTTCCCGTCCATTTTGCCGGATTTTCGTCAAACTTTCCATCTGAAAGGGGATGTTCTTCGCCACCGAGCGGTTGATACCCATTTAAACTTTCGGGAACTTTAAATGCCTCGTCAGGGATGTAATAGAAATTATTATCTCGTTTGTATTCTAGCGAGGTATCGTCGTTTTCGCCAAAGTCTGCCACACCTTCAGGTTTCGAAATGGATTGATAATTTCGTGCTACATGGTTGGGTACAATATCAATGATCACTTTCATTCCTTGTTTGTGAGTACGCATAATCAAAGCTTCAAATTCTTCCAAACGATTCCCGGGATTTACAGCCAAGTCAGGATCAACATTGTAGTAATCTTTAACTGCATACGGCGAACCTGCCCGCCCTTTTACTACATCCGGATCGTCGCTTGCAATGCCATATTTTGTGTAGTCGGTAATTACACAATGATGCGGAACTCCTGTGTACCAAATGTGAGTAACACCCATCGATTTAATTTCTGCCAAAGCACGATCGGTAAAATCGTTAAACTTACCAACACCATTTTCGTCGATAGATCCCCAAGGTTTATTGGTGGTATTTGTGTTTCCGAATAAACGGGTAAAAACCTGATAAACCACAAATTTACCTTGGGTAGTTTCGGGATGATTTTGCTCTTTTTTTTGAGTGGGTTGGCAGGCGAAGAGAGCCAGGATTATCAAAGAGAATGAAATAAGTTTTTTCATGTGTTTTATGATTTGATGAGAATTAAGTACCCCCGCTTCCACCGGAACTTCTTCGAAGTTTCCGGCTCCAGCTGTCCCACTTAATTAAGGGGGACAGTTGAGGCCGCCGGTCCCAGATATTGGGACAAGATCGAAACGGGGGTACATCCTATTTTCTCAACTCAATAATTACTGCTGATTTTGCAGGAACTGTAATTTCTGAAATATCTGAAATTTGTTTCCCGGATATAATTTCTTTTCCGGAAGTGTAGCCCGAAATTACTTCTTCAAAACGGCCTGTTTTTATGATTTTGGTTTCTGTATTTTTATTCAGAATAACCATCACTGCCTCATCGTCGGTGTAACGAAAGTAAGTATACGTTCCATTTTCAGGGATGAAATGCATAAGTTTACCATTGTGGATTACTGTTGCCGTTTTTCTCCAATTCTGAATTGTTGACACATAGCGCTGCATGTCTTTTGCTTCTTCACTTAAGCCCACGCCGGTAAAAGCATTCTCTTTATCACCTTTCCAACCTCCGGGAAAATCGGCACGAATATCGCCATGTTCGCTTCCATCGTGGCGCATTAGAATTTCCGTACCGTAATAAATTTGAGGAATTCCGCGAGTAGTTAAAAAGAAGGCCACGCCCATTTTCAGCAAATCGACGTCTTCGTTCACCTGAACAAAAAAGCGCGACATATCGTGGTTGTCAGGGAAAATAGTCAGATTATTTGGGTCGGGATACTGAAAATCATTCGCAAGTGCATTATAAATCTGAATCAAACCGTTGTCGAAATTTTCCTCATTTTTCAGTCCTTGTGAGACAGCACTCTGCAAAGGAAAATCCATCATACTCGGTGCATAGTTTTTGTATCCATCGGCATTGTATTTTCCTTTTTGCCAGTACGAAACAATGGCAGGATTCATGCTCCACTCTTCTCCAACAACGTTAAAATCAGGATATTCTTTCAACAACTCTTTTGTCCAAACCGACATCATATTTTTATCGGGGTAAGGCCACGTATCTTGTCTGATTCCTTCTAAACCCACATATTCAACCCACCAAATACTATTTTGAATGAGGTATTTCGCGAGATATGGATTCTTTTGATTCAAATCAGGCATTTCCTTAACAAACCAACCATCAACCATTCCCCGGGTATCGGTTTGCGATGCATGTGGATCTTGATTTACAGTACGACGATGATTGGTAATCTTATAATCAGGATAGTTGTTGATCCAGTCTTTCATTGGCATGTCACGCATCCACCAATGTTCCGATCCGCAGTGATTAAAAATAAGATCCATAATTAGTTTCATGCCACGTTTATCCAACTCCTTTTTCAATTCAACATATTCTTTGTTGCTTCCAAAACGTGCGTCAACTTTATAAAAATCGGTGCAGGCATAGCCGTGATACGATGCTTCAGGCATATCGTTTTCTAAAACTGGATTTAGCCAAACCGCTGTGTATCCCAGATCTTGCAAATAATCCAACGAATTTATTATCCCCTGCAAATCGCCACCATGACGACCATAATTATAACTACGATCGAGGCCTTCTTTCATGCCTTCTACCTCATCGTTACTGGTATCGCCGTTTACAAAACGATCGGGAGTAATTAAACAAATTACATCCGAAGAATTAAAACCTTCCCGATTTGAAGAATTTTCTGCCCGTTCACGAAGTTCATACGAATAATTAGCGACTTCTGAATCATTCACTTTAAACTGAATATCGAACGTCCCCGGCTTTACTTTTTTATTCAGTTTTAAATCGATAAAAAGGTAATTTGAATTTTCTACTTTGGTAACTGCCTCTAATTCAACCCCGGGATAATCAATCGAAACATCGGCTTTTGAGATGTTTTCGCCGTAAACCATCAATTGCAAATCGGGTGATTTCATTCCTGCCCACCAGTTTGGCGGTTCCACTCGTTCTACTTCCTGCGCTGCAACATTCAGCGTAATTAGAATAATAAATAATGTTATTAGCCTTTTCATTCTATTTAATATTTGTCGGAAATCAGAACTCCGAAATCCGAAGATTTAATTGGTATTTGAAACAAATTTAAAGAGTTGTGGTGTATGCCAGACTTTTTTCAATTCTGTTTTGCAAGTACACCATCCTCCACATCGATATCACTAAACCCAAGTTAGTCTTTCTTATTTTTTAAATTCCATTTCTGAATTTCCTTGTACCAGGTATTCGTTGCCCCAAATGAAGGCTGAAATGGAACCTGGATTATGATTCGTAATTTTCAATTTATCATTCATTTGTATTTCAAGGTGTGAGCCTCTGAAATTAATTTTGAAGGAGTAGGACTCCCAAGATTCCGGAATGAATGGATCCAGCAGCAACTGCCCGTTCTTTACACGCATACCGCCAAAAGCCATTACAAACGACATCCATGTTCCACCCATGCTTGTAATATGCAGTCCATCTTCAGTGTCGCTATTATAGTCATCTAAATCAAGTCGGGCCGTTCGTAAATACATTTCGTAGGCTTTCTCCTGATAGCCAATTTTTGCTGCTAAAATAGAGTGCACACAAGGTGAAAGCGATGATTCGTGAACCGTAAGTGGTTCGTAAAAATCGAAGTGACGCTTTAGTTCATCCGTAGAAAAGTTTTCCTGAAAAAGGTACAAACTCTGTAAAGTATCGGCTTGTTTAATGTAAGGCGACCGTAAAATCCTGTCCCACGACCATTTTTTATTAATTGGCAAATCCGCTGCAGGAAGTTCAGCCACCGGTGTCAAATCTTTATCCAAAAATCCATCCTGCTGAAGAAAAATTCCCCTTTCCTCATCGCGAGGATAGTACATCTTATCGATTATTTTTTGCCAATGCGCTGTTTCGGTCAATTCGTTAAACTTCCATTTTTGAACCAGTTCTTCAAATAAAAACGGAAATTCCTTTTTCAGATAATCAATAACCTCAAGCATATATTTTAAGGTCCACACTGCGATATAACTGGTATGGAAATTATTATTCACATTGTTTTCATACTCATTTGGTCCGGTAACGCCAAGCATTACATACTTTTGTTTTGCAACCGACCAATTTACACGCTGGCTCCAAAAACGACTGATTCCGAGCAAAACTTCGAAACCCATAGGAGCCAGGTAATCTTTGTCACCGGTGTAATTTATATAGTCGTAAATAGCATATGCAATCGCCCCATTCCTATGTATTTCTTCAAAAGTGATTTCCCATTCGTTGTGGCACTCTTCGCCATTTATTGTAACCATAGGATACAAGGCAGCACCACTATTAAAACCAAGTTTTTCGGCATTTTCAATTGCTTTTTGAAGGTGCTTATACCGATAAATCAACAGATTTTTCGACACTTTTTGTGGAGCGGTACTCAAGTAAAAAGGCAAACAATAAGCCTCGGTGTCCCAGTAGGTAACACCACCATATTTTTCACCGGTAAAACCTTTGGGACCAATATTAAATCTTTCGTCTTCGCCCGAATAAGTTTGATTTAAGTGAAAAATATTAAAGCGTATTCCTTGCTGGGCAGCCACATCGCCTTCAATCTTAATATCGCTGGTTTCCCATTTTTCCAACCAGTAATTTTTATGACTTTCGAACAAGGCATCGAAACCTGCTTCTGAAGCTAAATCGATGACTTCTTTTGCCTTTTCAACCAAAGAGTCCTTTTCAAAATAAAGGGAAGAAACAGTTGTAGAGAGTTTCTCAACAACTATTTCATCACCCTCCTTTACATTTACCCCTTGTGATGCCTCAACGTATTTTTCTTTATTTTTATTCGATATTTTAGTATCTACTTTTGCTCCATTTTTAATTAGCTGAAACCACATTCCTGTGCACAGCTGAAATTGTGTTTTTAAAGTTTCAACAGTAAGATATCCCTCTGCTCCTCCTACCGCGCGTGAAACTTCAACCCAAAATTTTTCATCGTAATTTGAGTCTTCATTTTCAACATCCCCATCAAGAAATGTTTTTACTTGGATGGTTCCGGAAAAGTTTAGCGATTTTACCGTGTAGCGTATTGCTCCAATTTCTGTTGCAGCAATACTTACAAAACGGTGTGAGCTAACTTCCACTTGGTTCCCGTTTTTTAATTCGGCAACAAACCTTCGCGATAACAAACCATGTTGCATGTCTAGCTCGCGAGTAAAGGAAAGAACTTTAGCCTTTGCCAAATCCAGTTCTTCGCCATTAATTGTAACCCCAATTCCAATCCAGTTGGTAGAGTTAATAATTTTAGCAAAGTATTCCGGATAACCGTTTTTCCACCAACCCACACGCGTTTTATCGGGGTAGTAAATTCCGGCTACGTACGTACCGTTCAGCGTATCGCCGGAATACTTTTCCTCGAAGTTGGCACGCTGTCCCATCTTCCCATTTCCAATGCTAAAAAGACTTTCAGAAATGCGATTGAGTTCAGGTTTAAAACCTTCCTCAATTATTTTCCATTCGTGATGAATTATATAATCCTTCATCTTTTAATTTTTTCAAAAAGTTACTTATTTGTTGTTGCAACGTCTTTGACAAACAACACCATTACTGCCGCAACAAACATTGATACTCCCCCTAAAACTAGCGCTAAAATTGATTCTCCTCCAAATAAATTCTGAACCACAAACCCAAGAATTGTAGCTGCCAGAATTTGAGGTATTACAATAAAAAAATTGAAGATCCCCATATAAATTCCCATTTTATGTGAGGGAAGCGACCCTGTTAGAATTGCATAGGGCATTGACAAAATACTTGCCCATGCTATTCCTACACCTATCATCGACAGGATTAACCATTTGGGATCGTAAATAAAATATACGGAAGCTAAACCAATACCTCCCAAAACCAAACATATAAAGTGTGTGGCTTTTCGATTGGTGTATTTCGCCAAAACCGGTAAAGCAAATGCCATAAGAGCTGCTACTCCATTGTAAATACCAAACAGAACGGTTACCCAATCGGCACCATCGTTGTAAATTTGCGATTGAGGATCGGTTGTTCCATATACATGACTTGTAATACCCGACACGGCATAAATCCATAAAGCGAACAAACCAATCCAGGTAAAAAATTGCACTACAGCCAGTTGTTTCATCGTTGATGGCATCCTCAGCAAGTCGGAAAAAATTTCAACAAGGGCATTTTCCTTTTTATGTTCCGTTTTTGTTACATAGGCCAAAAACATCAACAACAAAAACAACAATAGAATTCCTCCCAGTATGTATAAATTTTTATCCAACTGCAGTTGATGGGTTAACGCAATAATTACAAAACCAAGGATTCCGAATATACCTCCAACTTTTAGGAAGCGATTTCTATCCACAGGTTCTTCATTGTATCCAACCGATGCCAGTGTTGTTTTCTTTTCTTCCTGAACAAATTCTCTCATTTTTTCAGGAGGGTATTCCTTGGTGGTGAAAATTGTCCATAAAATAGCAAGAAAGAATACTATGGCACCAATGTAAAACGACCATTTTACAGATGGTGGAATTATTCCTTCAGGAGCCGTATTGGGAATATTTAACCAATTGGTCATTACCCATGGAAGAACAGATCCAACAACTGCCCCGGTTCCAATAAAGAAACTTTGCATGGCAAATCCCCGGGTACGCTGTTCGTTGGGAAGCATATCGCCAACAAACGCCCGAAAAGGTTCCATTGAAATATTAATGGAAGCATCCATAATCCAAAGGGTACCGGCGGCCACCCACAGCGCAGGCGAATTGGGCATTAGCAAAAGTGCCAGTGAAGCAAAAATAGCCCCAACTAAAAAATAGGGACGCCTTCTTCCCAGTCGGGTCCAGGTTTTATCACTCATATGCCCAATAATAGGCTGAACAATTAAACCGGTTACCGGAGCTGCAATCCATAAAATTGGGATGTCCTCAACATTGGCACCAAGTGTTTCAAAAATTCGGCTGACATTTGCATTTTGTAAAGCAAAACCAAACTGAATTCCCAAAAATCCAAAGCTCATATTCCAAATCTGCCAAAAGCTTAGAGTAGGTTTTTTACTCATAACAACAGTTTTAATATTAGTTATGCTGTAAAATAATAAATAGAAATTACAGCAAAAGAAACTTTGCCGTTGAAATAGAAAGGAGAGTAAAATGTTGTTTTTGCCGAGACAAATATAGAATAGAAAAAACCACAAATCAAAATCAGCAAGCTTTACACGACACTAAAAATACGGCAGTTCTGCTCAAAAACGGTTATTTCAAACGTTTGCAGAGAGGCAAACATATTGTACAACATATTTTTCAAACTCGTTCTGAAAAAACCAAAAATTAAGCAAAAAAGGATATTTTAGGACTACAATGAAGACCCCCGAACAACCAGATTAGCATCCAATACTTTTGTTTCAAACGGATATTCATCGTCTTCAGAAGTAATTCGTTTTAATAACATTTTTGTTGCAATGGTTCCCATCTCATAACCGTGCTGGTCAACCGATGTTAAAGTAGGCTCGGTTATACCTGAAAAACGTCCGTCAGAAAAACCAACAACAGCAATGTCATCAGGGATTTTCAAACCCCGCTTTTTTATGGTTTGCATGGCGCCAATTGCAGTGAGGTCGTTTGTGGCAAACAATCCATCAAACTTTTTATGCGTGTTCAACAGTTTCATAATTGCCATTCTGGCTTTCTCAAAACTATCCGCTTCAATAATCAAATCGTCATCTACATCAAGCCCGGCTTCACGCAACGCTTTTATATAGCCATCTTTACGCTGTTTCCCAATCAATAGTTTTTGTGGACCAGCAAAGTGAGCAATGTGTTGTCGACCACTGTCGATTAAATGTCGGGTGGCACGATACGAAGCATCGAAATCGTCGATAATTACCTGATCGGCAAACAACCCCGGCACAATACGGTCGTAAAAAACCAGCGGAATATTATTGTTACGTAAATTGTGTAAATGACTAAAATCTTCAGTTTCTTTTGTAATCGATACCAAAACACCATCAACCCGGCTGGCAAGCAACGTTTTAGCATTAGCTACTTCGCGTTCGTATTTTTCGTTGCTTTGACATATTATAACGTTAAACCCGGCATCATAAGCCACATCCTCAATACCACTAATTACCGATGAGAAGAAATAATGAACAATTTCAGGAATAATAATACCAATAGTATTACTGCGGCGCTGCTTTAAACTTAAGGCCACGGCATTCGGCTGATAATTCAACTTTTTGGCCAAATCGTTAACAGCACGTTTGGTTTCAACACTTATATCAGGATGATCTTTAAGTGCCCTGGAAACGGTAGATGCAGAAATTTTTAATTCCCTTGCCAGATCTTTTATGGTAACAAGTCCGCTTTTCATACTTAAGTTCAATAAAAATCAATCCAACCAATTTGTGCAGTTTTGGGCTCTCTTCTGTTTAAGAACAAAAATAAACAATTAAGCCAATTTTATATCAATTTTATAAACTATAAAACCAACCAACCAGTAACCACCTGTTTTATAACATATTGAGTGCAAACGACACCGCAAACGTTTGCATAAAACCGAATGTTAAAAAGCGTGAAATAATCTTAACAATTATTATACATTCGTCCATCGAATTTTATTAACGTTGAAAAAGAAATACCTGTAATCTGTTGATTTTTTGCCAATTAGTACATTAAAGAGTATTTAAACTAAAACAAATAAAATTCAATAACTAATAACATTTAAAATGAGGATTATTCGTAAAAACCTTAAAGTTGTCTTGTTTTTGGTTGCCCTGCTCAGCTTTAGTATGAGTTATGCGCAAGTAAAAACAATAACAGGTAAAGTTACCGATGCCGATAACGGCGAGCCTTTACCCGGTGTTACCATTGTAGTTAAAGGAACTACACAAGGAACCATTACCAATTTTGACGGAGATTACACCATTAATGTAGAAGAAGCACAAACGCTGATCTATTCCTTTATTGGTTACACTCCGCAAGAAGTAGTAGTTGGAAGTAGCAGTACAATTAACTTACAGTTAGCCCAATCGATGGAAAATCTGGAAGAGGTTGTTGTAATTGGTTACGGACAAGTAAAAAAAGAAGATGCAACCGGATCTGTCACAGCCGTTCGGGCTGAAGACTTTAACAAAGGAAACATTACTTCGCCACAAGATTTATTGGTGGGTAAAGCATCCGGAGTTGTAATTACATCATCGGGGGGTGCTCCTGGTTCTGGTTCTCAAATTCGTATTCGTGGAGGTTCGTCGCTAAATGCATCAAACGACCCATTAATTATTATCGATGGTATTCCTATTGCTAACGATGATGTTGACGGAGGTACCAACTTCCTGGCTTTTGTAAACCCCAACGATATCGAGTCGATGAGTGTTTTAAAAGATGCTTCGGCAACTGCCATTTATGGTTCGCGTGCTTCGAACGGTGTAATTATTATTACCACTAAAAAAGGAAAAGCAGGGCGCCCAATGCAAATTAACTTCGACATAAAAACTTCGGTTTCTACTCCTATTAAATTTGTTGATGTATATTCGGGTGATGAACTTAGACAAATTTCACGAGGCAACTCTGCAATATTTCCTACGGAATCGTATGACCAATTATGGAATGCAAATACCAACTGGCAAGATGAAATTTTCCGTACTTCGGTTTCACAAGAAAATAACTTTAGCATATCAGGGTCGCTAAAAAATATTCCTTACCGTGCTTCACTTGGTTATAACAATCAAAATGGTATTCTCGAAAACACTTCAATGAAACGATTAAACGGTTCGTTAAGTGTTGATCCAATTTTATTCGATGGCGACTTAAGGCTTAATCTTAGTCTGAAGGGAATGACCACTGATAATAATTTTGGTGACTCAGGAGCTATTGGTTCAGCAATAAGTATGGATCCAACAAAACCGATTTTAGATCGTACACAAAGCGGTTCGGCCGGTTATTTCCAATGGGAAAACTACGGTGCCAACCTTGGTACACCAAACCCTGTTGAACAGTTAATGGCTGTTGATAACAAATCGAATGTAAATCGGATTATCGCAAGCGCACAAGCTGATTATAAAATTCCTTTTATTAAGGGCTTACGTGCTAATTTAAACTTAGCAACTGATAATTCTAAAGGCGACGGACACAATAATCGACCTGTAACTTCTCCATCTACTCTTACCGGAGAAACAGTGGGCATGACCAGTACTTATTGGTCTGAAAACTCAAACGATCTGCTTGAATTCTACTTGAATTACAACGCCGACATGGAGTCAATCAATAGTGTTTTAGATGCAACTGCAGGTTACTCGTGGCAGCATTTTCAACGAGAAGGAGGAAACTACAGATTAGGAATTAGCCAACCAAATTCTTCATTTATAACTGAAAACTATTTGGTTTCGTTTTTTGGTCGTATAAATTACACCTTGGCTGACAAGTACTTGTTGACATTTACGGTTCGCAACGATGGTTCATCTCGTTTCCAGGGCGACAACCAGTGGGGACTTTTCCCATCGGCAGCTTTTGCATGGAAAATTAAGAACGAAAACTTCTTAAAAGATGTTGATGCTGTTTCGAATTTAAAACTTCGTTTGGGCTGGGGTGTTACCGGTCAGCAAGATATTGGTAACGACTATCCGTCTCAGTCAACTTATGTCGCTTCTTCGGGTGGTTCGTGGTATCCAATTAATGGCGAGTTTATGCCAACACTTCGTCCGAACGCATACGACCCTGATATTAAATGGGAAGAAACAACTACTGCAAACGCAGGTCTTGATTTTGGGTTCTTAGACAACAAACTTACAGGTTCGTTAGATGTTTACTACCGCGAAACAAAAGACCTTTTAAATACTGTTACCATTCCAACCGGAAGTAACTTCTCGAATACTTTACTTACAAACGTAGGTAGTCTGGAAAATAAAGGGATTGAATTCTCGATTGACTGGAGAGCAATTGCACAAGAAGATATGTCGTTAAATATTGGCTTTAACATCTCGTACAACAAGAACGAAATTACCAAGCTGAACTTAAATGACGATCCTGACTATAAAGTTCTATACGGAGATGGAATGACTGGAACAAAACAAGTAACACTGGTAGGTTACCCTGCCTACTCGTTCTTTGTAAACCAGCAAGTTTATTATCCAAATGGATCTCCTATTGAGGGAATGTATGTCGACCTATCGGGTGAAGGCGGAACTGTTAATGGCGATAACAACGATAAATACATCTATCATGATCCTGTGGCAGATGTGTTAATGGGTATTTCGGCAAGTTTCCGTTACAAAAACTTCGACGCTTCATTCTCGTCGCGGGCAAGCATTGGAAACTATGTATACAATCAAGTTGGTGCTGGCTCGTCGTACGACCAAATGTACCAAATTGGTTACTGGAAGAACATGCCAACCTATTTGAGTGAAACACAATTTGTAAAACGACAGTTTACAAGTGACTACTTTGTAAGCAATGCTTCATTCTTTAAACTCGACAACCTTAGTGTTGGCTATACGTACGAAGAAATGAAAGGAAGAATGATTCCTCGTATTAGCTTTACTGTACAAAACGTATTTACAATTACCGATTACGAGGGTCTCGATCCTGAAGTATCAGGAGGTATAGATAATAATTTCTACCCAAGACCGCGCACCTTTATGGTGGGAATTGGATTCACTTACTAATCCTTTAAAGAATTTCAAAATGAATAAGTTAAAATCAATTTTTATCATATTTCTATCAACGCTTGTGCTAACAGCTTGTGTTGATGATTTGGACGTTACCCCAAAAGACCCGGATGTAATAATGGCCGGTAATCTTGGTGACGATCCTGAATACATGAAACAAGTATTGGGTAAAATCTATGCAAGTTTCATTATTTCCGGACAAGGAGCAAACGGTGGTTCCGATATTAGTGCTTCCGACGACAACTTCTTTACAACTATGCGTGCACTTTGGAACCTTCAGGAAATTACAACCGACGAGGCCATTTGTGGCTGGGGCGATGTAGGTATTGCCGATTTAAATACACAAACCTGGAGCCCAAGCAATCAGTTCCTTACTGCATTGTACCAACGTTTAGGTTTAAGTATAACTTATGCCAACGATTTTATTAGTTTAACTGCGGGAGATGACGATCCTCAGGTTGTACAATACAATGCCGAAGCACGTTTCTTAAGAGCTTTGGCTTACTACTGGTTTATGGATTTGTTTGGAAATCCTCCGTTTACAACCGAAGAAGATGGTGTTGGAAAATTCTATCCTGAACAGATTCAACGTGCACAGTTGTTCGACTATATTGTTGCTGAATTGAAGGAATTGGAAAACATTCTTCCTGAACCAGGGAATTCTTATCCACAAGCCGATAAAGGTGCTGCATGGATGCTTTTAGCACGTGTATATCTGAATGCAGAAGTTTATACAGGAACAGCCCATTGGGACGATTGTAAAACCTATTGCAACAAAGTAATTACCAGTGGAGCTTATGCATTAAACACTGACTACCGTCACAACTTTACTGCAGATAACCATTACGCAGCTAATTCTGAAATGATATTCGCCTGGGAACAAGATGGAATTAATACACAAGGTGCTGTAGGAACTACTTTCATTATTGAATCGAGTAGCGATGCTACCTACATTCGAGCCGAAGATTACCACGGATTAACATCGAATACCAACTGGAACGGAAACCGTGCCCGAAAAGATTTTATGAATATTTTGGTTGACACTTTAGCAACTTACGGCGGTCCAATAGACATGACTGATGTTGAATTTTCGCAAGCCAAAGACAAACGTGTATTCATGAAAATGAAAAGAAGTATTGATATACCAAGTGCTTCATCGAGCGGCGACTACGGAATTGGTGTTTATAAATTTACGGCAAAAAATGCCGATGGTTCGCAAGCCAACAATTATAATGCTGAATTCGCCAGTACCGATTTCCCTGTATTCCGTTTAGCTGATGCCTACTTAATGCGTGCAGAATCGGAATTTAACTTGGGTAACTCAGGACCTGCAGTTGCAGATATCAATATCATTAGAGAACGTGCCTACGGAAACACTGATGGAAACATTACTGCCGACGAACTTACAGCACAGTTTATTCTTGACGAACGTGCACGCGAGTTCTACTATGAAGCACAACGTCGTACCGATCTTATTCGTTTCGGCCAATACACCAGCGGCTCATACAATTGGCAGTGGAAAGGTGGCGTATTTGAAGGAGTTGCCACCAGCAGTCATTTAAACTTATTCCCTATACCGGGAGATGAAGTTGCTGCCAACAGTAACATTCAACAAAACACAGGTTACTAATCGTAAAAAGTATTAAGAGATGAAAAAAATAATATATATAACTTTCATTGGACTGCTCGGATTGCTCTATTCTTGCGAAAAGGATGGAGACCAGGTATTCTTACCCGAGAATCCGGTTCCACCAAGTATTGTGTCAATGCCCGATTTAACATTGGAAAGAAACAATGGAACAGATATTTTGGAGTTTGTGGGAACTCCGGTTGATGTGGGATTTGTTGCATCAACAAAGTATTTTCTTGAAGCCTGTGCGGCAGGTGATGGATTTAACAATGTTACTATAATTCAAAGTAACATTGAGGGAACTTCCTTCAAAATTGCAGAAAGTGACCTAAACGGAATGTTATTGAAAAAATTCCCTGCTGATGAAACTTCTTCTGTTGATTTCAGAATTCGTTCGAGTTTGGTTGTGGATGCAGGAACCGGTGCTCCGGGTGCTGCAGACGACTCGTTTACATACAATTCAGAAACACAAACTGAAAATGTTACTTTATACGGATTACCTCGCTTAGACCTATTAAACTCGGGTATCGACCAGAAAATTGAATCGGCTTTGGGTAAC